>CAYZZJ010000107.1:0-6660 GCA_964482885.1 uncultured Ruminococcus sp.
ATCGCCGTCGCTCGATAGATGTCCGACATCGGTTATATTCATAACGCGGTTAACGTCATATCCGAGATATCTGAGGTACTTCTCAAGCACGTCCTCCATAGCGTAGGTACGGAGATTTCCTATATGCGCGAAATGGTAGACGGTAGGTCCGCAGGTATAAATCGAGACCTTTCCCTCCTCTCGCGGTGTAAATAGCTCCTTATTTCTGGTAGCCGAATTGTATAAGTACATAGCTGATCCTCCCTGCCGATTGCGCCACTCTGAAAAAATGCAATAATACGGCATTTTAATTATGCTTTTATAATTTTAACAGACGTGCGTGCGTTTGTCAAGATTTTAATATAATATTAATTTATTTCGCACAGGTGCGGAAATATTTTGGGTTTTGGGCTTGTAATCGACGGTGAAATTTGGTACAATATATGTTGGTAAAAAATACACTGCTCCCGAAGGAGAGATGACTATATGAAAAACAAAGCAAGGAACAGCTCGTCCGCGCCTCTCACCGGAATACACCGCGCTATGCCGATTATTCTTCTGGCACTCGCGGTCTTTATCGGCATTTGCTTTATAACCAAGGATCAGACGGGAATGCTCGGCTCTGCCATATCCGGCGTTATGCTAGGCTTGTTCTCGGTCGGTGCCTATGCCCTGCCCGTGCTTCTTGCAGTTCACGCTCTGTTCTACACCTCGGATATAAAGGAAAATCGCATCGTATCACGCGTCGTATTCTCTGTGCTTACTATCCTTGCAATATCAATATTCGCGCACTCCGTCGCTACCTGGGATATTGAGATAAGCGAGCTTCCCTTCAATATACCCGACTTCTACTTGGACGGTATGAATTCCGTCGGCGGTGGGTTCTTCGGCGGTATTATAGCCTTTGCGCTTATGAATTTCCTCGGGCACGTGGGCGTTGTCATCTTGTCGCTTGCGATATTCGCGATATACGTCGCTTACTTCTTCTCTAAGGGTTCTGCTATAAAAGAGGTAGGAAGAGTTATCATATACGGAATTCTCACCTTCTTCGTAGTTATCGAGAAGGGCTTCAAGAAGCTGTTTGGCTTCTTCAAAAAATCCGACGCCGGCAAGAAAAACCGCAAGGGAATGGAGAATAACGCCGAGCTGTCGAACGACGATTTCTTCGACGTTGACAACGGTATACAGCACCTTGAGGTATCGGCGCTTGGAATTGCCGAGAGCAGAAGCCGCGAGGCTGTTGAGAGCAATCCCACGCTCCACGAAAAGGTATACCACAGCGTTGAAATTGATGACATTATAGATGAAGTCACGGCAGCCGAGGACTTCGTATACGAGCCCGAGGTTGAGGAATTTGTCGAGGATACAGAGCCTGAGACGGTATATACCGAGGCAACGGCGCATCCTGCGTCGGACAGCGCCGACAGCGTATTCACAGCAGATTTCGACCCCTACAGTCTTGCTATGTCCGAAAGACTTGCGTCAAAGCCCTCGTCACGTACCTCCACCGAGGTCAAGGCGGGCGAGCCTCGCCGTACGGTAACCGAGACCATCGACGATATAACCCCCGAGCAGCTTGAGCGTATGCGCCGCGAGGAGGAATTTGAGCGTCGCAAGCGCGAGGTGATCGCAGAGCAAAGAGCAAGAGATGCCGCGCGCAGAGAGGCTGCCGAGAGCGCACGCAAGAACGTTGAATTTCACGTGCAGAACGCCGAGGTCGTAACGCCCGAGCGCGTTGAGAGCGAGAGCGTCAGCGTAACTATCGAGAAGTTCAACCAGGCACCCGAGCGCGCTCCCGAGCCGCGTGTCGAATACAGCAGTCTCGAGGATATATATTCAACCGGTAGCAAGGGGGCGGCTTATGCACCCGCATCACCCGAATTCAAGAGCTATACGGTTCCCGTATCCGAGGAAAAATCCGACGGGCTTGTATTTGAATTCGATACCGAGCCCGCCGAAACGCTTACCGTTGAGAGAACCATGATAACCACAGCCGACAGCACGGCAAAAGACGAGATTTACGACACGGCTCCTCCCCACTCCGACGAGGTTATAACTCACGAGCTAACCTTCGAGGTGGATGAGGACGAGGATACGCCTCTCGAGGATTCCATGCCCGAGGACGAGTATCCTACCGACGATGCTGAGATACCTCCCGAGGAGCAAAACCCCTTCATCACCGAGGCGCGCGGAATGTTCGATATGTTTAAGCGTGAGGAGCCTGAGGAGCAAGCCGCTCCCCGGGAAATCACGGGAGCCGTCCCAGTGGAGAGCGAAGATGATAATGCCGTAAATGAAGCTGCAAGCACGGCTTTGCCCGAGATTATAGAAGAGGAAGTAGAAATGCTCGACGAGGAGGACGACGAGCCGCCCTTCGAGTTCTTAAGCACCGACGGCTCAGTAATGGAGATCCCCACGGCAGAGCCGCCTAAGAAGCCCGAGCCGCCGAAAAAGAAGGCTCCGGATTTCTCAAACTACAAGCTCCCGCCGCTTGACCTACTCGGTCTTGATCCCGTTCATAACGAGGATCAGATAAGCGACGAGATCCGTGAGAACACGAGAATACTCATTGAAACGCTTCAGTCCTTCGGCGTTACCGCATCGATAAAGGGCGTTGACAGAGGACCTCGCGTAACGAGGTACGAGGTTGTTCCCGCAAGAGGTGTAAAGGTTCATCAGGTAACCCACCTGTTCGACGATATCAAGCTTGCTCTGGCTGCCGAGGGTGTGCGTATGGAGGCGCCCATTCCCGGACGCGCGGCAATAGGCTTTGAGATACCCAACAAGCACCCCGTGAACGTTCGTCTGCGCGAGCTTCTCGAGTGCGAGGAGTTCCAAAGCTCCACATCCACGACATACGTATCGATCGGTAAGGACGTAGCGGGAAATCCCGTGTTCGGCGATATTGCAAAGTTCCCGCACGCTCTCGTAGCAGGAGCTACGGGTATGGGTAAGTCGGTATGCATCAACTCTATCCTCATCAGTATGCTTTATAAATCGAGGCCCGATGAGGTTCGCTTCATTCTTATCGACCCGAAGAAGGTTGAGTTCAAGGTGTACAGCGGTATTCCTCACCTGCTCGTTCCCGTTGTTACCGAGGCAAAGCAGGCGGCTGGCGCGCTTATGTGGGCTGTCGAGGAGATGGAGCGCAGATACGATCTTATCGAAAAGTACAATCTCAGAAATATTCAGGCGTATAACGAGCGCGTTGCGAGCGATCCCTCGATGGGCGCTCCGCTCTCAAAAATCGTTATCGTCATAGACGAGCTTAACGACCTGATGATGCAGGTTCGCGACCCCGCAGAGGATCTTATAATGAGAATTGCCCAGAAGGCAAGAGCCGCGGGCATACATCTGATCATCGGTACTCAGCGTCCCGACGTAAAGGTTATCACGGGTACTATCAAGGCAAATATAGGAACGAGAATTTCCTGTAAGGTTACCTCGGTTGTTGACTCGCGTACGATACTCGAGATGGCGGGCGCGGAAAAGCTCTTAAACAAGGGTGATATGCTCTACAAGCCCACCGACAGAACCGAGCCTGTGCGTGTGCAGGGCTGCTTCGTCTCGGACAGCGAGGTTGAGTCGGTTATGGAATTCATAAAGCAGTTCGTGACCGGTGAGCAGTACGACGAGGAGGTCCTCGCAGAGATAAACAAGGCTGCGCAGAAGTGCAGTAAGGACAAGCGCGGCGCTCAGGATTCCGACGACGGTGGCTCGGAGGAGTGCGGATACTACAGCGATCAGCAGTTCCTCGATGCCGTAGAGCTTGCAATACGCTCGGGCAAGGTTTCCACATCCTTGCTCCAGAGAAAGCTGCAGATCGGATTCGGTAAGGCCGCAAGATTCATCGACGCTATGGAGGAAATCGGCATAGTATCCGAGCCAAACGGACAAAAGCCGCGAGACGTGCTTCTCACCATGGATGAGTGGCGCGAAAAGCTCTCGAGGGTGGAATATTAACCAAAATGTAAAGGGTTGTTGCGGTTTTCGCAACAACCCGTTATGTAAAACACTTAGCATCAGTTGATGAAAGGAAGATAAAATGGTACTTGTCCTTCTTGCAGAGGGCTTCGAGGAGATAGAGGCTCTCACCCCCGTAGATATGCTGAGACGAGCAGGGGTAGAGGTTAAAACGGTAGGCATCGGCAGTCGCGTTGTACTCGGCTCTCACGGAATACCCGTAACTGCAGATCTTATGCCCGACGAGGTTATGCTCGACACGGTTGATACGGTCATATTCCCGGGTGGAATGCCCGGCTCGCTTAATCTCGATGCAGCCGAGTTCACCGATACCGCCATTTCGGCAGTTCTTGAAAAAGGCGGACGCCTAGCGGCCATTTGCGCGGCGCCGTTGGTTCTCGGAAGACGCGGTCTGCTTTGCGGAAGGCGCGCAACCTGCTATCCCGGATTTGAGTCCGAGCTTACGGGTGCTATCACAACGGGCGAGCCTGTTGTAACAGACGGAAATATAACAACTGCTAAGGGAATGGGCGCTGCGCTCGCATTCTCGAAGGAGCTTATCACACTTCTTGTAAGCGAGGAGCGTGCTAAGAGCCTTTCCAAAGCAATTATGGAATAAATTCACACGGGGTACTACCAATGCAGAGTATTTTAAGACAACAAATAGCCTATAGGTGCCCGGGGTGCGCTACGGCGACGCTCGGTTTCCTCGGCGGCCTTCGCAAGGCGTCGGATATGCTCAGGCTCAGATGCGGCTGCGATGAGTCCGCGCTTGAGATCAAGCCCGTGGCAGACGGTAAGGCTTGCATCGACGTTCCCTGCGTGTACTGCAAGGACACTCACACATACGTTCTCTCATCGGATATTCTCCTTCGCGATGAGCCTGCGCGCCTGCCCTGCCCCACTTCTCACCACGATATATTGTTTATAGCGAACGAGAAGGATATGCAGGCAGAGCTTGATCGCTCGGCAAACGAGCTTTCGGTAGTTCTGGCTTCCTTCGAGGCTGATGACTTAAAGGATATTCAGCCCTCAGACGTTGGAGAAGCAGATGCTGCACCCGATCCTGCTATATACGACGTACTCAATTTCGTTATGCGCGACCTCGAGGACGCGGGCGCTCTTAGCTGCCCTTGCACTAAGGGACCTTACAATCTGCGCTTCACCGATTGCGGCGCGGAGATATACTGCGAGTCCTGCGGCGCAAGCTACGAGTTTCACGCGAAAACCGGCGCTATGGCTGAGAGCTATCTCACGGTTGACAAAATCACCTTAGCCTAAGAATAATATCTCAGTATTCCGCGATATATACCCTCGGCGAACAGCCCGGGTGAATATGCCATAAGCTCGGCATCGTAGGGATTGGAGATAAAGCCCATTTCTATTATTGTTGCGGGCATACGGGTTTCCTTCAGCACGTACAGCCCGGGGCGCTCTATTATTCCTCGGTTTCTAAGCCCCGTTACCTCAGTGAGAGAATCTATTATATCGCCTGACAGCTCCCTTGCCACGGTCGCGGAATTATCGTATATCAGCCCCTCCGAGCCGGTTGCCGCGGGATTGCGCGATGCGTTGGTATGAAGGGATATGAATGCATCGGCACCCCAGCTATTTGCGTCGCGCACGCGCGTTACAAGACTGCTCGAGTTGCTCGTGCCTAAGAGGGTATCCTCGGTCGGTCGTGAAAGACGGACCTCAAAATCGGGGTTTGCCTCTAACAGCTCGCCGAGAAGTATTCCTATCCTATAGGTTATATCCTGTTCAAAAAAGCCGTTGCCCTCCGCACCGGTATTGAAATCTCTTGGGTTATGCCCCTGGTCAATATATATCTTTATGCTCACGCCGCACCTCCGATTATTACTGTTTTTATTATATGCGGCGTCTTTCACGGGAGTTCATATGAATGAAATGAAAAGAATGCTCAGCTTCGTCAGACGGGCTGTAGACGATTATAATATGATAGAGGAGGGTGACAGGATCGCCATCGGAATATCGGGCGGAAAGGATTCGCTTACGCTGCTCGAGGTTATGTCCGAGCTGCGCAGATTCTACCCTAAACGCTTTGAAATAGTGGCAATAACCATTGATATGGGCTTCGAGGGGTCGGACTTCTCTTACGTCGCGGAGTTCGCGAGGCGGCTTAAGGTTGAATACCGCATTGTAAAAACCGATATAGCAAAGATAATCTTCGACGTTCGTAAGGAGAGCAATCCATGCTCGCTCTGCGCAAAAATGCGCAGGGGATCTCTGCACGCCGAGGCGGTTTCCGCAGGCTGCAACAAGGTGGCTCTCGGTCATCATTACGACGATGCGATAGAAACGTTCATGATGAACCTGTTCTTTGAGGGAAGGCTTGGCTGCTTCTCTCCCGTATCATATCTCTCCAACAGAAAAATCACGCTCATACGCCCGATGGTATATGCGACCGAGAAGGACGTTGAATACTTCGTACGGCGCAGGACGCTGCCGATAGTTACCTCTCTGTGTCCCGAGGACCATGCTACCGAAAGGGAGAATATGAAAAATCTGCTCGCGGAGCTGGAGCGCGGAAACAAGGGTATAAAGCACCGAATATTCCACGCGATGTGTGCATCTGAGATCGATGGCTTCAGGCTTAACGGGCGGTATCCCGATGCGGGAAAAATCGAATAAGTGAAAATTACCAAAGGGGCTGTCTCATTAAGAATTCAATAAAAACAAGGCAAAATCTTGGAAAAT
>CAYZZJ010000108.1:0-6631 GCA_964482885.1 uncultured Ruminococcus sp.
TCCCAAGATGATCTCCATGAAGATCAACCCCGACAAGATCCGTGAGGTTATCGGCAGCGGCGGAAAGGTTATTCAGAAGATCGTTGCAGACACCGGCGCTAAGATTGACATCGAGGACGACGGCTCCGTATTCATCGCAGCAGTTGACAAGGCTTCTGCAGATATGGCAAAGGCTATCATCGATGCTATCGTATTCGAGCCCGTTGTTGGCGAGATCTACGAGGGTGTCGTTACCAGAATCATTCCCATCGGTGCGTTCGTTGAGTACGCTCCCGGTAAGGAGGGCATGGTTCACATCTCCAAGCTTCAGAACAAGCGTACCGAGCAGGTCGAGGACGTTGTCAGCGTAGGAGATACCGTAAAGGTTAAGTATCTTGGCACGGACGAGAAGGGACGTCAGAATCTCTCGATGCGTGACATCGAACAATAAAATTTTGGTAAAAACCGCCGTTTGTATGGCTTGCAGTAGGTTTCTACAGCTGGCGCCACACAAACGGCGGTTTTTCCTCAAAATTACATCTCGCTAAAATTAGAAAAAACGCCGTTCACAGGGCTTGCAGTAGATTTCTACAGCCGGCGCCGCAGTGAACGGCGTTTTTTCCTCGAAATTTTCCTCAAAATTGTGAGGGTGGAGCCGAGCTTGGTTATATGCTCGCGGGACTTGCAGTAGGTTTCTACAGCTTGCGTCCCCCGAGCGGCGCTTTTCATTCGAAATTACATTTTTTCGGAAATACAAAAGCAAAAAAGAGCAAGCACATAAGGCATATGCTTGCTCTTATTATTAATTTTACGTGTGCTATATGTTATGCTCCGAAGGGGTTGATAAACCACATAAATATCCAAAGCAGAATAAGGATCGGAGATGCCATAAGGAATATAAGGAGTCCTGTGGTAACCTTATCCCATATAGCCTTCATCTTCGCCTTCTTAGCCTTCTCGGCTTCCTCTGCCTCGCGAAGGAGCTGCTCCTCGGTCTTAGGCTCCTCTACCTCGAGAGCGACCTCGGTAACCTCCTCAAGGTTTTCTATCTTCTGTTCATCCATTTCGGCTTCCTCCCCTGGACGTAATGTCATAGTTCACGTTAATTCTAACACATATTTTTATTTAAGTCAATAGCAATAGAAAAAATACTTTGCTTACACAGCGCTTGACAACTGCATCTTGCGGTGCTAAAATGTAAATATTCTATGTTTGGGGTGGAGTATGGCAGAGCTTTCGCGCGGTATTGAGATAGAGAGGAGATTCATAATAGAGCTGCCCGATATATGCGCTCTTGAAAAAATGGATAAGTACACGGTGAGCGAAATAGTACAGACCTATCTTGCATCGGAGGAGGGCACGACCCGCCGCGTGCGTAAGAGGACGACCCTCGGCACTACCCGTTATTACGAAACCGTAAAGACGCGCATAGACAAAATGTCGGTGATTGAGGACGAGGGAGAGATAAGCGCCGAGGAGTACGAGGCGCTGCTGCCGCTGATAAGCGAGGGCACCCGTCCGATAATAAAAACTCGACACGCCTTCCCCTATAATAGAAAAACTGTGGAGATCGACGTATATCCCGAGTGGCAGAGAAGTGCCATTCTCGAGGTCGAGCTATCCTCGCGTGACGAGGAAATAGTCCTCCCCGATTTTATCCGAATTATACGCGAGGTAACCGGGGATCGCCGTTATTCCAACGCAGGCATGTCGCGTGAGTTCCCGATAGAAGATGCAATATAAATTAAGAAAAAAAGAGGGTAGCTCAAGTTTCAAAAACTTGAGCTACCCTCGAATGCGATAGGGGATAGGGGGATTTGGAGCGAAAATTTTCGTTCTTCGAGGCGTGAGGCATACAAATGTATGTCGAGCCTCGAAAACGGAAATAGAAAATGACTTTAATTTGATGGAGAAATTCGTAGAATTTCAACCTCATACCATATTTATTAGCTCGTTTACTGATTTTACAACTTTTGTCTTTTTCAGTCATTTTCGGTTGCGCCCAAATGCGCCAGCCCCTTATAGAAGTTGTTCGACCTCGTAACCGTAGCGGGTGGTGCGAAATCGAGCCTCTCGTCTGCAATTTCAAGCACGTCCTCGGGGCGTATCCAGGGCTTACCCTGAACGGCGCTGGTCTCCTCATGAGTGAGGTAGCCGCGGTACGCAGTGAGGCTGCGGCGGTAGAAGCCGTCCTTGATGCAGCAGCCACGGACTCCGTCGTTAAGTATCGACATTATCATAGGCAGCATCTCGGAGGCATAGGCAAGCGAGGTGGAGTTAGCAACGGCACCGGGGATATTCGATACACAGTAGTGTACCACGCCGTTAACTACGTATCTCGGGTTATCGTGGTGGGTCTCGTGGCTCGACTCTATCGCGCCGGGATCATCGTTGGAAATATCTACAAGCACCGAGCCGGGCTCCATGAGCTTAAGCATCTCCTTGTCGATGAGGAAGTCGGTGCGGCTCTTATCCCACTTAACGCAGTTAAGCACCATATCCGTCTCGGAAAGCACCGATGCTATTGCTTCCTTGTTGCACATCATCGTGTTGATCTGACTGTTGTATTGTGTCAGAAGCTGGCGTAAAATGCCAACATTTATATCCATTACGGTGCAATTTGCGCCGAGAGCGTGCAGAACCTCGAGCGCTCCGCGCCCTACAACTCCTGCGCCGAGTATAAGCACGTTCATTCTCGGCGCGCCCGCAAAGCCGCCGACGAATTTGCCCTTGCCGCCGTTTATCGTGAGCATGGATTCAAGCCCGAACAGCGCGCCCTGCTTGCCCGCCGCCTCGCAGTTTGGTGAGCCAAAGCGGTGTGCGTCCTCCGCGGTAAAGGCGATGCACTTCGACTTAAGTATAGCATCGACCTCCTCGGGGTGCCCCGCAGGGTGTATGCAGCCGAGTATTATCTGCCCCTCTCTCATAAGAGGGTATTCTGCGGGAGTGAACTCCTTTACCTTCGCAACCATGTCGCAGCCTGCCCAGATTTCCTCGGCGGTATCAACTATCTTAGCACCTGCCTCGGCGTACCTCTCGTTTGGGAAGCCTGCCGCTTTGCCGCAATCACTTTGCGCCCAGACCTCGTGCCCTGCGGCAACGATGCTTCTTACCTCGTTCGGCGTTGTGATAACTCTGTATTCGCCTTCCTTTATGTCCTTTAATATACCGTAAACCATTTGCTATCTCCTTGGTGTTTTGTACATACTAATTATACACCAAAAATTGTCCTTTTCTTGCCAAATTTGCGCTATTTTGCGTCATTTTTTGCTCTGTTGAGATTTCCTGCCCAAATGTCTCGCGCGGTTTGATATAATTAACTCGACAAATCTCCATATAAACGGGAAATATCGGAAAATGAAATTCAATACCGACTACAAGCTTGAAAAATTTATACTTAACACAAAGTGGGAGGATCTGCCGTCCGAGGTAAAAGAGCGCATGCGCGGCTGCTTCATAGACCTTATGGGCGCTATGATCGTCGGCAGCAAAAGCCGACAGTTCAAGGTGGGCTTAGCTCTCGCCGAGCGTCTCTCTCACGAGGGGGAGGTTGCCGTTGTGGGCAGCGACCGCCGCTTTGATTTTCTCGGCGCCGCCACCGCTATGGGCCATTCCTCGAACGCCTACGATATAGATGACGGCCACAACATGACGCGCGCGCACCCCGGCACGTCCTTTGTGGGTGGCGTCCTCGCCGCCGCGTACGAGCGAGATATATCTCTCTTTGATTTTCTCACTGCTATGCTCGTGTCATACGAAACGACGGTGAGAATAGGCGCCGCCATAATGGACTACTATAAATACGCTCACTCGTCGGGCACCTTCGGTGCCGTCGGAGTTGCCGCAGGTGTTGGGCGTATATACGGCTTTACCGAGGCGGAGCTTAACAATGTCCTCTCGGTTGCGGAGTTTAACGCACCGCTCGTCCCCGGAATAAGAAGTGTAGAGTATCCCTCTATGAATAAGGATGGCGTCCCCTTCGGCGTTATGATAGGTGCGCTCGCCGTTCTTGATGCACAGTGCGGCTTCGAGGGCAACAAGAACCTGCTCGAGTCCGACGAATACCGACACTATCTCGATGATCTCGGCGAGAAATATCAGGTAATGGATCTCTACTTCAAGCCCTACCCGTGCTGCCGCTGGGCACACCCCGCAATCGATGCCTGCACCTCTCTTATGAAGGAGTGGGGTGTCGGTGCAGAGGATATAGACCGCGTCGTTATAAAGACCTTCCGGCGTGCGACGCTCCTTTCTAAGATAGAGCCGAGGACGGCGGACGAGGCTCAGTACAATATCGCATACCCGGTTGCGTCCGCTCTGGTTTACGGTGATTTCGGCATCGACCGCGTATGGGAGGAGAATCTATCTGACGTGCGCGTTCTCGATATGATGAAGCGACTTTCCTTCGAGGTAGATGCGGAGCTTGACGCCGCCTTCCCCGCTAAGCGTATATGCCGCGCCGAAATATATCTTCGCGACGGCAGGGTGCTTACGTCGGGAAATTGTGAGCCACGTGGGGAGGCGTGCGAAAATATCGGCACGGATTGGCTTGCCGATAAGCTCAGACGTATCACCGCCCCCGTACTGACCGAGGAAGGGCAGAATACGCTCATCTCTATGATATGCTCCGAGGCGGATATGCCTATCCGCGCCCTCGTAGACACAGTGAATGACAACAAATATTGGCATAAATGACAAAAAACTCATTTTACCGTTAGCTATTCCGGGCGGAATGTGAGTAAAATGCAATTTTACAAATTCAGCAATCGGCGGCGCTTCCCTGTAGAGCTGCCGCCCTTTGCTTTTTTTCGCTCTGTTTTCGTGTGGTTGTGCCGGTGTTTTTTCGACCCATCACTCTGTCTCGTCTGTGTCACGCTATCCGCCCCGCCGTACCATCTAATTATTAATTAGATGGTTTTTCGTCGATGTGCATAAAATGGTGCGGGGTGGGGGTAATTATTTGGTGTATATTGACTAAAATTATGAACTCTCGGCAGAATCGTTGACAATCAGCCCCAATTATGTTAAAATAAAATGAACAAATTTATTTATATTGCGTGCGAAGCGGGCGCCCCGCGGGCACGCTTGCATATCATTTCGAGGGAGGTACAAATGGGATACAGTTATTACAGCGACGGCGGCGAGAAGGTTAAGACTATTGCCATCATAGCTTTAATTGTAGCGCTTGCGGTTTCGGTGGTGGCTATCGTGCTGATGAGCCTTGGTATATGGGGCAGCAATGATAACGGCTCGATAGGCGTTAACGTCACGACCGGTAAATGTAAAATTGATATAGTCGACACCGAGGGTAAATCGGTTGTGGGCGACGTGCTTAACTTCGCGGTGGAGGAAGAGGTGGAAACGCTCTACTTCGAGCCGGGCATGACCTGTCATACCGAGGGCTTCTCGATTAAGAACGTCGGCACCGTTGCGGTTAATTTCCACGTTTCTGTCAGCGAGGACGCCGAGATAGATAACGAGGAGTTTAAGAACGCCTTTGACCTCTGGATTACCAACGACCTTAACGACATTAATGCAGCGAAGGAGCTTACCGAGTTTACCGGCACGCTTATGCCGGGCGGGCAAAGCTCTGAATATTACCTCGTGATCAGCATGAAGGACACGGCAGGTAACGACTTCCAGGATAAGACTTACACAGGTATTGGAATTACCGTACACGCAGTTCAGATCTCAAAATCTAACCAGGAGTGACGTAAGTTATGAATGAAAAAGCAAAGAAAATAATCGATATTGCCACAAAGGTGCTGACCTGGCTTCTCGTTGCCTTCACGGTGCTTATGGTTATCTTTACGGTATTTACCGTCAGCACGGTTGATAAGAACGAGCGCAGCATCTTCGGTACCAGATTCTACATAGTCCGTACCGACTCGATGAGCCTCTCGGATAAGAACGCCGATCTCGACGTTCACTTTAATGCCGGCGATATCGTTATGATCAAGGAGCTTGACAGCCTTGATCACCTTAAGGCGGGAGATATCATATCCTTCCTTTCTGTTAATACGGATAGCTACGGCGAGACCATAACGCATATGATCCGCGAGGTCAGAAGGGATGCGAAGGGTAATCTCGTCGGATACGTTACCTATGGTACTAACACGGGCGCGAGCGACGAGAAGCTCGTTGAGCCCGAGTACGTCCTCGGTCAGTATACCGGCCGTCTCCCCGGTCTTGGCAATTTCTTTGCATTCGTTAAGTCCACCCCCGGATACATCGTATGTATCCTCGTTCCCTTCCTTCTTCTGATAGCGTATAACCTCTTTAACGTTATCAAGCTGTTCAGACAGTATAAGAAGGAGCAGAGAGCCGTTATCGATGCAGAGCGCGCCGAGATAGAGGAGGAGCGCAGACGTAACGAGCAGATGCTTCTCGAGCTGCGCAGGCTCCAGGAGCAATTGACAGGACAGATTACGGGCGCACCCGAGGGTGCAGCAGCCGAGCCTGCCGCAGATACACCGTCGGAGCCGGCTGCCACCGACACCGTCTCGGAGAATAACTAAGTTCTATACGCTGGAGCGTTTAGATATATTCGTCTATCCAAAAAATAAATTTATAGGAGGAAAAACAAATGACGAATTCCAGATCCACCAAGAACGCATTGATCTCGAGCATACTCGTGCTTGCTCTTTGCTTC
>CAYZZJ010000109.1:0-6600 GCA_964482885.1 uncultured Ruminococcus sp.
GTATCAAGGAAGGTGATATCCCTTCCGTTCGCCTTAACTCTGTAAGCACCGATAGCCTGCGTGATACCGCCTGCCTCGCCCTTGGTAACGCTGGTGTGTCTGATAGCATCGAGTATAGAGGTCTTACCGTGGTCAACGTGACCCATTACGCAGACTACGGGCGCTCTCTCAACAAGATCCTCCTCGTTGTCCTCAGCCTCGGTAAAGAGCTTCTCCTCTATCGTTACGACAACCTCCTTCTTGACCTTAGCACCGAACTCGTCGGCGATAAGCTCTGCGGTTGCATAATCTATAACGTCGTTAAGGCTCTTCATCTCGCCCATCATCATGAGCTTCTTGATAACCTCGGCAGAGGTCTTCTTAAGCCTTATCGCAAGCTCGGATACGGTGATCTCATCGGGTACGGAGATCTCGAGCTGCATCTTTCTTGCGCGCTCAGCCTCCATGCGCTTGATGCGCTCCTGGTTAGCTCTCTCTCTATCCTTCGCAGACTTCTGATTCTGACCGCGGTTATCCTGCTTCTTGAGCTTGGTCTTTGCCACCTGAGGCTGACCGCCACGGCTACCGCCGTTAGCGATAGCGTAGTACTGATCGTTGTAGCGATCGTCGTACTTCGAGAGATCTACGTCCGTAGTTCTGGTGTCTATAACTCTCTTACCGGGTGCGGTGGTGGGAGCATCTGCGCCTATATTTACTCCGCCGGTAACAGCACCGCGCTCTACCGTAATGGTACGAAGCTGCTGACGCTGTGCGGGAGCCTTTTTCTCCTCCTTCTTGGGCTGCTTGGGAGCTGCGGCGGTTTCCTGAGCCTTCTGACGCTTCTCCATCTGAGCCTGCTGCGCCTGCTGTGCGGGGCGCTGAGCGGAAGCTACACGAGCTGCCTCCTCAACCTCCTTAGGACGTGCGGGCTGCTGTACGGGACGTGCAGGCTGCTGCATAGGACGCCCCTGACCCTGTCCCTGTGCGGGACGTGCGCCCTGCTGACCCTGACCCTGAGGTCTTTGCTGGGGTCTGCCCTCGGCATTTCTGTTCATATTCTCACGGCGCTTTGCAAACGGATCCTCGGAGGGTCTTGCACCGTACTTATTCTGGTAAGGACGCTGACCCTGACTCTGTCCCTGTGCGGGGCGTCTTTCCTGAGGTCTCTCGCCTCTGGTCTGCACTCTTGCCTCGGGCGCCTTAGCCTCGGGCTTGGGTGCCACCTTAGGCTCGGGCTTAGCCTCAACCTTAGGCTCAGGCTTTACCTCTGCCTCAGGCTCGGGCTTAGGCTCTGCCTTCACCTCAGCCTTAGGCTCTGCCTTGACCTCGGGCTTAGCCTCGGGCGCAGCCTTGGGAGCCTTTTTCTTAGGCTCTGTCGGCTTTATCGTAATCTTGCCGTCCGTATATGCCTCAAGATCATGGATCTGGTGAGTCGAGGTCATGTGTTGCATGAATATCTCGAACTCAACGTCGCTGACCGAAGCTCCGGTATTTTTTTCAATATTTACTTCCTTGAACCCCTCGATAACGTCCTTAGCCTTCATTCCGAAGTCCTTGGACATCTCGGAGATTTTCATAACCTTTGCCATGTACTCCACCGTTCGCCGCCGAACGCCGGCGAACTTCCTTTCATCGTATTTAGGCGAGCCCTGTCAGCTTAGCTATCGCCTCGGCAAAATTCTCATCGGTGACACCCACACAAGCGGGGGCATACGTCTTACCGATAATTCTGCCAAGCTCTCCTATATTTATGTCGTGTGTAATCATTCTTACGCTGTAAAATTCGCATTTGGTGCGCAGCTTCTTCTTCGTGCCCTCGGACGCCTCGGCAGACACCAGACAAAGAAGAACCTTGCCCTTTGCCATAGAGATGCATACCTGCTCCGTACCGACAACGAGCTTGCCTGCGCGCATAGCGAGGCCGAGCATTCCCGCGAGCTTGTCATTCATTTGCCGAAATCTCGCTTTCAAGCCTGTCGTAAACCTCCTCGGGTATCGCACACTCGAGCGAGGCGGCTATCTTGCCCGACTTTCTCGCGCGCTTTAAGCAGCTGAGGCTTTTACAAACGTATGCGCCCCTGCCCGACACCTTACCGCATAGGTCAAGCACTATTTCTCCGTTCGGTGTGCGCAGCACTCTGATCAGAGAATTCTTAGGAAAATGCTCACCGCATCCAACACAGCGTCTGATTGGTGTTTTCTTTACCTGTGCCATACGCAGCTCCCGAATATCAGTTAGCCTTAATGTCTATCTTACAGCCGGTAAGGCGAGCAACGAGCTTCGCATTCTGACCCTCTCTGCCGATAGCGAGAGAGAGCTGATCGGGGGATACCGTTACGCGTGCGGTGCGCTCGTCCTCCATAACCACCGACAGCACCTTAGCGGGCGAAAGCGCCTCAGCAATGTAATCCTCGATATTCTCGCTGTATCTGATGATATCGACCTTCTCGCCCTCAAGCTCGGAGAGGATAGCACCGATACGCATACCGTTCTTACCGATACAAGAGCCTACGGGATCGACGTTCTCGTCGCGCGACTGTACTGCGATCTTGGTTCTGCTGCCCGCCTCACGCGAGATACCCATGATAAGAATGGTACCGTCTGCGATCTCGGGTATTTCAAGCTCGAAGAGCCTCTTTACGAAATTGGGGTGTACTCTCGAAAGGTTTACGATAGGTCCGCGGGTCTCGCCCGAATTAACCTCGGAAACGAACACCTTGATTCTATCTCCGACGTCGTGTACCTCGCCGGGTATCTGCTCGGACTTGATGAGCGTTGCGCGGCCTGTACCGGTATCAAGGATAAGATTTCCGTTAACCATATCTACCTTATCAACCACAGCGGTGATGATCTCCTCACGCATCTCCTCGTAGGCACGCGTCTGCATCTCTCTTTCTGCGGTACGGATAGCCTGGATAATCATCTGCTTACCCGGCTGAACCGAAAGACGGCGGAAGGTCTTTGTCTTAAGCTCGGTCTCAACGAAGCCGCCAAGCTTGTTTCTGCGGCTGAGAGCCTTAGCATCGGAAAGAGCTATCTCGCAAATAGGGTCGATAACCTCTCCGTCCGGAACTACGAGCTTCTGCTGGAACACCTTCATATCACACTTAACGGGATCGAGATGAACTCTGATAAGCGCGGTAGCTCCAACCTCCTTCTTGCAGGCATTTGCAAGCGCCTCCTCGATCTTAGAGAGCATATACTCCTTCGATATGCCGTTTTCCTTTTCAAGCAGATCAAGGGCATTAAAAAGTTCTGCGTTCATTTTTTCCTTTGTACCGTAACCTTAGCGCTTATCGACGCCGTTGGTTTCCTTTCTTATATCTCTAATTTATTATTTTGTGTTATTCCTCGTCTACGTATATCGTAGCGAGCTTAGCTATCTCGGCGCGGGTGAGCTTAACCTCGCCGAGGTCGTCCGTAACGGTGACAACGCCGTCCTCATAGGAGGTGAGTATGCCGACAACGCTCTTTCTGCCGTCCTTCGCTGTAAAGAGCTTAGCCTCAACGGGCATACCGATCGACGCGTTTATGTGCATATCGGTGCGAAGATCGCGCTCTACTCCGGGAGAGGATACCTCAAGATAATAGAAGCCCTCTATGGGGTCGCACTCGTCGAGTATAGGATCTATTGCCCTATGCACGCGCTCGCAATCCTCAATGCCTATCCCGTTTTCACTGTCTATAGTAATCTCAAGATGCCAATCCGCACCTATCTTGGAATAGGTTACGTCCCAGATAAGATAACCAAGCTCGGTTACCGTAGGCTCGATAGCCTCTCTGACCGTATCTCTGACGTTCTTTTTCATATCTTCCTCCCGTTTTATTTACTTCACAAAAGAGAGAGTGACCTCTCAGCCACTCTCTCCTTCATCTTCATATTACGCTATTATTATAACATATATTTTAGAAAAATCAATATATTTATAAAAATTTCTAAGATATTTTTACGCGAGGATTAATTATCGTTAGGGGACTTGCCGAGCTTATAGCGGCGCTTCTTATGCTTCTTAGCACCCGTCTCGGCAGAAACCTCACCCATAAGATTTTCTATCTGGAACATAACCTCGTCCCTCATAGCCTCAAGTCGCTCTATCGCGCTAAGGCGCTCAGCCTCGGTCATATCCGATACTCGCTTACCGAAAATATCATCATACGGATTTCGTTTTGCCATATTTATCTCCCTTAGCTTAAGTCAAATAATTCAGCGTGAAGGTTGGAATTTGCAAATATAACATTACATATTTTGCAAATTTTCCGTATTCACACAGGAAACGCTTGTATTGGGCGCGCGGCTGCGCGCCCAATTTTCTTATCCGAGAGGAAGCATATTACCAAGAGCCGGCAGCGTCTGCTTCACCCATTCGAGTGCGGCATCCCAGTTCTGCCATAAGAAGAATCCTCCCACAGCAATACCCAAGAGAAGAAGGATAGAGAGAATTCTGTCTCTGTTTCTTATCTTGCGGTCAATAGCCTCTCTGAGGGCGATCTTCTTCGTTCTCTTGATCTCAGCCTTGTTTCTCGCGTAAACGAGCTTAGCCTTTCTGAGCGCCTTTTTGGCTTCCTTACGCTTGCGTCCGGTAGGTCTCTCCTCCTTCAGCATGTAGCTGTGCTTAGCGATATTACCCGCGAGGTCTATCTGCTGATCCATAAGATCTATAAGCCTGTTATAGTAATTACCGCTGACACCTCTTCGCTCAAGCAGGTACTTAAGCTTTCTCTGACGCTTGAATTCCTTCTTACGAGCCTTCTCTATCTTGGTTTCCTTGATGGCAACGTTTCTCTTAGAGCCTGCGAAGTAAAGCTCAACGAGCTTCACGTTTATCTCATCTCTTTCGATAAGAAGATCCAATAGACGGCGTCTGAGGTCGGATATCTCATCGGTGTCATGTCCCGATGTATATCCCGCAGAGGCTACGTCCTCGGCGGCGAAGCCACAGTATCTTTCGTTATCTGCCTTTTCAAGCTTAATAGCCTTCGGGCGGATACGCTTAGCCTCCTTGATATCGCGCTTGAACTCACGCGTCAGGCGCTTATCAGCCGCGGTGCTTACAAGTGCAAACCTGTTCTCTACCCAAGCGGTTTCAAGCTCTACGATCTGCGCGACAGTCTTGATCTTTATGTAATCCATGTCGTGCTCGTAGATGCCCTTGAGGAGCTTGGTTAGCGAGCGCTTGTCGGCTATAATACTCTCAAGGTGCGCAGGAGTAACGTAACGCTCCTTGCTGCGCCTTTCAAGACGTGCCTTTGCCCTCTCGGCAAGCGCATCCTCTCTTATGACGCGGTCGAATTCCTTGCGGCGAATACGCTTTTCCTCGCGCTCATCAAGCTGGCGTACGAGTCTGTATTCCCTCTCCGCCGTAGCAGCGGCGGCATCTCCCTCGTATACCGAGGGGTTGTAATCGGGATACATAAGAGTAAGCTCGCGCGAGAGCGTCTCGGGAGTATCGTTATCCTCGGGTGCCCTGTAAATAGGAGTATATTCAAGAGCACGCTCCTCGTTTTCCTTATGAAGCGCAATCTCTCTCTCACGCATACGCGAGTACTTAGAGAACTTGACAGCATCCTCGCCAATGGTAGCCCTGATAAGGCTCTTTTCGCCGGGGATTCTTTCTGGCTCACGAGCAGCGGGAATTACTTCGTCCTCGTCCTTGGGAGCAACGTAGGGCAGGTCGAGCTTGATCTCTTCATCCTCGACGCGGGCGATCTCGCCGTCTCTTGCCTCGGAATATCTCTCGAACTCGAGCATATCGTTAAGCTCGGTTTCCTTAGCTATCAGAGCCTCACCGCGAGCGATCTTGGGATCAACGGTCTCGGGTACGTCGTCCTCATCCGTGGGAGCGACGTAAGGCAGATCAAGCTTGATCTCGTCCTCTGCTTTGGCTGCAAGCTCGGCATCTCTTATGCTGCTGTAGCTTGCGAATGCACGTGAGTCCTTATCCTCTACCTCGCGGTCAACCTTCTTTGCTCCGCGAACGGTAGTCTCAAGCGGCGTGGGCGTAGGCTCGTATTCCTCGCGCACAACGTAGCGTGTACCCTCGGTATCGGTCGCCTTCTTAGTGGGCGCGCTTCTCTTTTCGGGCTTAGGCTCGGGAGAGATCACCATACCGTCTATATGTATACGGCCACTCTCTGATCCCGTCGCCGCGATTACGGCATCGCGCTCCTCGTTATACCTGACAAACTCTCTGGCAGCCCTGCGCTCCTCGCTCTTCGTGGGCGCAGTAGCGGAGGTTGCACCCGTCTTTGTGACGAAGTCATCGGGATCAACGGGCGCCTCATAGGGTCTCGGACGGCTCTGCTCTGCGAGCTGCTCTGCCGCATCGGAGATGACCTTATCGCGGCTCTCGCTATACTCAAGGAACTGCTTAGCAGCCCTGCGATCCTCACGTGCCGTAGGCTTAGGAGGCTCGTATGAAGTATGGACAGCAACGGAAATCGGCTCGTTGTCTACAGGAGCATCGTATGGGCGCGGCTGCTCAACACCTCTTGCGGCAGCGGCTGCTGCAGAAGCAACGGCATCATCGCGCTCTTTATTATAATTAAGGAAATCTTTTGCGGCGCGGCGCTCCTCACGAGCAGTAGGCTCGCTTACCTGAGCGGCTACGGGAGTAGCAACG
>CAYZZJ010000110.1:0-6472 GCA_964482885.1 uncultured Ruminococcus sp.
CACAGCTCCGCCCGCAGCACCTCTGAGGGTATTATGCGAGAGGCCTACGAACTTGTAGTCGTATACGCCGTCCTCACGAAGTCTGCCGCAGGAAACGCCCATGCCGCCGTAAAGGTCACGGTCAAGACCGGTCTGAGGACGGTTATCCTCCTCAAAGTAGGTGATGAACTGCTCGGGTGCAGAGGGCAGATCAAGCTCCTGGGGCTTGCCGCGGAAGCTGCGCCACTCCTCGAGGATCTGCTCCTTGGTGGGCTTATTCTCGAAGCGAACGAACACCGCCGCCATGTGACCGTCGGTAACGGGCACGCGCAGGCACTGCGCGGTGATAACGGGAGCTGCGGCAGGAACTACCTGACCGTCCTTAACCTCGCCCCATACGCGCATAGGCTCTCTCTCGCTTTTCTCCTCCTCACCGCCGATATAGGGAATGAGGTTGTCTATCATCTCGGGCCACTCGTTGAAGGTCTTGCCCGCTCCGCTGATAGCCTGATAGGTGGTTACTACAATCTCCTTGATGCCATACTTAAGAAGGGGGGTAAGCGCGCCGACGTAGGACTGTATCGAGCAGTTGGGCTTAACGGCTATGAAGCCGCGCTTAGTGCCAAGTCTCTTTCTTTGCGCGTCGATAACCTCGAGGTGTGCGTCGTTGACCTCGGGAATAACCATAGGAACGTCGGGTGTCCATCTGTTTGCCGAGTTGTTCGACACAACGGGAATCTCCGCCTTAGCATATCTCTCCTCAAGCGCTAGGGTCTCGGGCTTCGACATATTGACCGCACAGAATACGAAATCAACCTTCTCCTTGACAGCCTCTATATCGTCGGAGGATATAACCTCCATCTCGCCTACCCACTCGGGATACCTTGCCGCGAGCTTCCATCTGCCCTCGACAGCCTCACTGTACTTGCGTCCCGCAGAGCGGGGACCCGCGATAAGTGCCTTTATCTCGAAATAAGGGTGATCCGCGAGCAGGGTGATGAACCTCTGTCCAACCATGCCCGTCGCACCGATAATACCAACTCTGAGCTTTTCCATAGCAATCTCCTGAAAACGGTTTTTTGAATAATGAGTATATTTTAGCACAACGCGCGAACGAAGTCAACATAAAAAACGGCTCAAAGGAGCGAAAACGTGACGATTTTAAGCGTGAATTGCCTTTTTCGCTTGTAAAAAATGCAAAAAACGGGGCTTTCACGCGGAAATCCACCCCGTTTTTGACATATGCGCGTCGCCAACCCCTCATGCAGTTAATAAGGCTCCGCAAGGAAGTAAACAGTTAAGTAAGCAGTTATTAGTTATGAATTCGCTTCGCGAATGTTATGAACCTCGCTACGCTCGGCGTGATGAACTCGGCTGTGCCGAGCGTTATGATATGATCGCTACTTACAACGCGACGAAGTCGCTCATAACTTGGCGAAGCCAATCATAACTGCGAGCCTCGCGAGCATCATAACTCGCCACAAGCGATCATAGTTGCGCATCGCCAGCGATGCGCTACGCCGCTTTACTCACTATACTCACATTCTCGGGAGAAATGCCCGTTGTATCGTATACTATGGAAAGTATCTGTGCCGCCTCGGACGCCATAAGGCTCTCCGCGCCGACGATAACGCTGACTGCGTCCTCGGAAATGATTGCTATGCAATCCTCAAAGCCTTTAGCCTTGACGAGCGTTTCAATATTGGTTTCGTTCTGAATGTCTACGGCGATCTTGGATATAGCGGCGTTTGCCTCAGCCTTAGCCTCCTCACTTGCCTCCTCGCTCTCGGTAACGAGCTTCAGGACGTCGATAGCCTCGTCGCGGGACTGCTGGCGGTTAAGCACGGTTGTGGCAAAGTAGTCGTTCTCGGTGCTGTCAGCCCCCGTCTCCAAGGAGCTGTCGTAGTTATCCTCCATGTTTCCGTCACCGTAGCCCATATTGTCTACGGGATCGTAGAAGAGGCGGTAGTTTACGTACACCGCAACTCCTATAAGCAGTACGGCAAGGAATACCGCTGTGGTTTTCGCCGCCTTACCGGAAAAGAATTTTTTGAGCTTCTCGAATTTCATCGTGTCAGTTTCTCCTTTTGTTTGTTTTGGCAAGAGCACCCTCCGCTCTTGGCTGCTGATAAAGCCTATGAGTGACGGCTCGGGCTTATGACATTTTTTCAGCGCATTTTTGATATGTGAATACGGTTCGTGCCAATACCGAACAGCGCGGACAGCATTTCAGTAAGCTCGCGCCGCACGCTGGCCCTGTCAGCGCCCTTACACACCACCGCAACGCTCTCAACTATCTTTTCCTCGCTCTGCCCGTACCTTTTCTCGACCTGCTTGTAGGTTACCATAACGCGACAGGAGCCAACTCCCTCGAGCGACGAGCACATTTCCTCAAGCTTTTCCTCTACCGCATCGGTATCCGCAGTCGAGGAGGTAGTGGGCGTCGTAGATGCAACTATAAGAATTACCCCCAGCACAAGCGCCGCGCAGATAAGAATAAGCCTTTTCCTTTTCTTTATAAATTCTGCAACCCGCACGGTGATTGCAGAAGCACTCTTATCAGCCAATATCTATCACCACCCTGCATACTCCGTTACCAAGCAAAAACAGCTCCTCTATCTCAGCCTTCATACCGCGCGCGTCGGCAAGCGCGCTCACCCCCTCAAGCCTGACGGTAAGCTCCTCTGCGCGCGCCTCGGGAAAGGAATATCCCGACAACGTTATCTCAACCTCGTCGGGGGCGAGCGAATACTCGGCGCACAGGTAGCTCTCCACCCCCGAGATGAACGCCTCCTCGCTGACCTCGGCATAGCCGCCCGAAACCCCCACCTCTACGTACTCCGGGAAGCCACCGAAGCCGCCCGAGGATACACCGCCGACTATCGGCGCGGCGAGCAGGGCAAGAGAGATGACGCCTATCGCAGCCTCGCACTCACCCTCGAGCACCGAATGAGATATAGCGCCGACAATGCCCGTAACCGCCGATAAAATGATAGCGTAAATCAAATATTCTCTAAGCTCCAAATATCTTGTTACCTCCCCAAATCAGCATCAAAACCTCAAATATGTATATCATAGTTGTCATTACATAGACCGAAATTAGCGCATCGAGCGTCTTCCCAAAGGCGGCAACACAACGCGCACCTCCGCCGATGAACTGTGCAACCAGAGACGCGAGGTAAAACGCGAGCCTATAAAGAAGAAGAATTACAAGAGGTGACACGGCTATCCCGATTATTACGGCGACGCTCGACGCGCCGATAAGCCCACCCGTATATGACAGCCCGCCGACGAGTGAGCTGAGCGCCCCGGACACGGTGGCACCTACTGTGGGAATAAGGCTGCCCGCGGCATATCTTGCCGCCCTCATAGCGAGCGAGTCTGCCGTTGCGCTGACGTAGGTTTGCAGAGCGAATATCGCGGCGGTCGCCGCACCCACAATCCCCATAAGCCTGGCAAGCACGTCGCCGATGCCCTTAGCTATCTGCTCGCTTCCCCGTCCGAGAGACACCGACAACGCCGTAGTTGTAAATACCGCCGCCATGATGCCCGGCAAAAGACCGCCCGCAACAATGCCCGTAAGCCAGAGCGTTATGCTCATTCCGTACCCCGCCGACGATGCCGTACCGACACCGCCGCCGAGCGCAATTAGCGAGGTCAGAATTGGCGCGAGCATAGAGAAGAAGCCACCGAGCGCCGAAAGGGTTTCCGTCACCGAATAGAAAAGGGGATACATAGCCGAGAAAACAGCCACCGACACCGCCGCCGATACTCCACCCTCAACGAGCCTTGAGTTACCGTGAGCAAGAGTGCGCGAAAGCGCCGACAGCAGAACAGCGCCAAGCAAGAGAAGAAAGAAGCTAAGCACACTGCTCCCCGCCCCCGACACGGAGGATACGATCTCACCGAGCAGGGCATCTATCCCAAGCCCCGACAAGCCCTCCACGCTCCCAAGCTCGCCATACCCCTCGGGCAAAATTGAAAGAAAGTCCTTTTGAACCTCAGAAACAACCCCATTATTATAACTCATATTTACATTTTCCATTCTAAATCATATTGACCGCCATTTTTACAATATCCGTAATCGCGGGCAGTATAACGAGGATTATCTCCACCCTGCCCACCGTAAGGAGCGCGCTCGCCACCGCCTGCTGCCCCATATCAAGTGAAATATCACGGCATACGCCCGTGACGTAGCCTATACCTATAACCTTCATTGCGCACTCTGCCGCCTCGGATATTCCGCCAAGCTCTATAAGCGGCAAAAGCGAAGCTAATATATCGGATATCGACCCGACCGCAAAGAGCAAGAGCGTAACAACCGCCGCGAACGAGAGCAGCCTTGTGCCGCGGTAGCCCGCCTCCTGAAGCAAAAGGCAAAGAAACACACAGCATAGCGCCACACCCGACGCCATAAGCACACCGCTCACAGCCCGAAAACCTCGGAGAGCGCGCGGATAAGCTCGGCTATCTGGTCGACGAGCAACAAAAGCACCACAACGATGCCCGCTATCGACACGAGCGTTGCCTGCTCGTCCCTGCCCGCCTTGCCGAGTATCTGACATATCACGGCTACAACCATTCCGACGCCCGCTATTTTAAGTATCAAATCTATTTCCATTTCAAAATCACCTCGGGCGTGTTAAATTATCACGATTGCTCCGCCAACCGACAGCATCAACGCAACAAGTGCCGCTACCCGTGTTCGCTCGGCAGCCTCGCGGCGTATTTTGCCAAGAATATCCGAGAGAGTATCCTCCGCTCGCTCCAGCAGCTTTGCTCCGCGCGCCATATCAATTCCGCCGAGCGTGGAAAGCAGCTCGCAGAAGCAGCCGTCGGCATCAGCGGGTAGGGGTAGCTCCTCACGCACGCCAAGATAGGCGTCAAGGGGTGATGCTCCGCCCCTTATCCTTGTCATCATTTCACGAAGCACTCCGTTTTCACCCGAAAATCCGCGCGCCCAAACGTGCGGCGGCTCAAGCCCCGACACAATCCTCTCCCTTATATATCTGACTAGCGCCAGCACGTCCTCCGTCGCACTAACAGAGAGGTGCAGTCGCTCCTTGTAAGCGGAGGCTATCAGTGCCGCCGCAAGTATTATAAGTGCCGCACCCAGGTATCTCACGCCAATGCCTCGCAAATCTCGTAGCTATATCTGTTTCCCTCGCGGAAAATAATCGCAGCCTTCTCAAAAACGCCCCGTTCAATAAGGGGCAGAAGGCACTCTCGCCGCAAGATATCCGAGGGTGACGCCGCGTGAACGCTGCTGATGAGGCGAACCCCCGCCCCGTGTGCCATAATCAGCGCCTCTGCATCTGCCTCGTCCGCTATCTCATCGGCTATTATAACCTCGGCAGACATGGTTCTGTAAGCAAGCTCGATGCCGCCCGCGCGCCTGTATCCGCGCAGAATATCCACCGTGGCATCGCGGTAGTCGCGCCTGTCAAACTCGCACCTCTCGTCGACCACTACTACGCTCTGCGACCGTCTGCCCGAGCCTATATGAGCGGCAAGCGCGCGCAGGGCAGTTGTCTTACCGCCCATTGGCGGCGCGGCAATAAGAAGGTTCGGCATGCCAAGCCTCTGCCACTCGGAATAAAGCTCCTCGGCATAATCACACACTGCAGAGCCAAGGCGGAACACAAGCGAGCCGACCTCTCCTATACAGGCACTCTCGCCCTCGTATCTGGCAAGCCCCGATACTCCAACCCGTATCCCCGACGCCGTGACGTAGCCGCGCCTTATGGTATCCCTGTGCGCGTACGCCGCACCGCCCGAGAGCTTATCCAGAATTTCCGCAACCTCCTCGCGCGTTACTCTATAAAAAAGAGGATAACCTATTCCGTAGAGAATAAGCGTCGACAGCCCGTCCGCACGCACCCTCAGCTCCGAGATACCCGCCTCAATATCATGCACCGAGCGCTCTATCTCGCGTATCTCAGATACGAGCCCGCGCGGCAGATAGCTAAGCACCGCCTCGTACCTCTCCCTCTCCCGCACTCCCGCTCCGCGCCCTATTTCTCTTTCCTTTATCATAACTATCTCCTCCCGCCCTCGGACGAATTATAAAATCTTTCATTAATTAAGGTCCGCGGCTGTGCCGCTTTTGTTTTTTACAAATATTGACAAATACCGTGAAAAATGGTAAAATATAGAAAAATCAAGGAAAGGAGTCCTCTATGAAGCTAAAGGGAATTTCCCGATACGTTGACGAGCTTGGCAGAATAGTTATCCCGAAGGAAATGCGCACCAAGCTGGATATCACCACCGAAACGCCCCTCGAAATACACCTTGACGGCGATGCTATAGTGATGAAAAAAGACGCGTCCTACTGTGTCTTCTGCGGAAGGGACAGCGCCGAGCTCGATTTCCGCGGCAAAAAGCTGTGTTCCGACTGCCTCGAGGAGCTTAAGAGCTGATTTTACCTATTTTTGTCGGCTAAAAAAGCACGCGGTCTCTTGATTTTGAGAACCGCCTATGCTACAATATATTC
>CAYZZJ010000111.1:0-6265 GCA_964482885.1 uncultured Ruminococcus sp.
TAAGTTGTTAAATTCTTATCCGTACACCCCAAGAATAAATTATTATAAATTATACAACCTCACTTGCCTGTTGTCAAGTTTTGCGGGATTTTTTGTTCGAATGACTAATTATTTCAGTTCTTTCTGTACACAAAAACTACAAAATCAACAGAAGTTGTGAGTTTGTCCAGCGAAAGAATACGAGCCTTGTCCTGCGGCTTCGTTCTGTAAGCATAGGGCGTCATCATAAACAGTGAGGAAATATCCTCCCTCTTCGTAAGGTTAATTTCATACGAAACGCTCTGTGTTTCTTCGAGAGTAAAGCCGTCAATATGCGAGTCGGAGAGATTGTTTTTGTAAGGCTTTTCATAGACGAAGGATTTTAAGCCGAAAAGGTGCTCACGCCCCGGCACAGCCATAATAAATATCCCACCGCTTCTCAGTACCCTGCGTGTTTCCTCAAGTGCAAGCGGTGAGAACATATTTAACGTCATATCAAACGCCCCGTCAGATGCAGGAATGTGATATGCACTCGCAACCGCGAGCGAGAGATTTTTGTTACGCTTTGCGGCTCTTACAACCGCATCCTTTGATATATCAATGCCGGAAAAGCAGACCTTTATATCCGACGTATTCACAGCCCGCTCGATTATGTCGGTGTAGTATCCCTCTCCGCAGCCTATATCCAAAACGTCACAGCCACATCCGCAAACGTACTTCTTTACAAGTCCGCTGACGCACTCTGCCAGAGGCAGATACGCCCCCGTGTCAAGAAAAGCTCGGCGTGCTTCGACCATTTCACGATTGTCACCGTGAGCACCGCCCAAGGAGAGCAGTAAATTATAGTAGCCCGAACGGGCTCTGTCATAGGCGTGCCCCTTACCGCATCCCGCAGTACCCGTGTCACCTACGGTGAGTTCGCCTTTACATTTAGGGCAAACGAATTTCATAATTATGCCTTTCAAAAATTCTAAATTGCTGTCGTTAAAGACGATAAACATAAGCCACCCTACAACGCAGTATTACCGATTATAGAATCAGCTCCTTGCTGGTTAGTAGAAATCGTTCAAGACAAGGCAAAGCGAGCGAGGAAAATGAAGCCGTATTTGCATACGGCGATTTGACCGAGTCGAAGTTTTAACGCAGTATTGGACGATTTATACAATCAGCATCGCGTCGCCGAAGGAGAAGAAGCGGTACCTTTCCCTCACCGCCTCCTCATACGCCTTCATAATTCTTTCCTTGCCTGCGAGGGCGCTGACGAGCATTATGAGGGTGCTTTCGGGGAGGTGGAAGTTGGTTACGAGGGCATCTACGGCCTTGAAGCGGTAGCCCGGGTAGATGAATATCGCGGTCTCGCCCTCAAGAGCGTGGACTATTCCGTTTTCATCGGTGACGCTTTCAAGAACGCGGGCGGAGGTCGTACCAACGGCTATCACTCTGCCGCCTGCGGCGCGACGCCTGTTAATCTCGGCGGCAACCTCATCATCTACGACGATATGCTCCGAGTGCATCAGATGCTCCTCAATTTTGTCCACCTTGACGGGGCGGAAGGTGCCAAGGCCGACGTGGAGGGTTACCTCAACGAAGCCTACGCCCTTAGCGCGTATCCTCTCTATCAGCTCCTCTGTCAGATGAAGCCCTGCCGTAGGTGCGGCAGCCGAGCCCTCGGTCCTTGCATAGACCGTCTGATAATCCTCCTTGCGCTCAAGCTTCTTCGTGATGTAAGGGGGCAGAGGCATATTTCCGACGACGTCCAGGACCTCGTATATATTCTTATATTTTTCGGTATCGTATTCAAACCTGACAAGGCGGTTGCCGCCCTCGATTACGTCGGTGACGGTAGCGCGCAGAATCCCGCCAAAGCTGAACGCCGCGCCCACCTTAGCCCGCTTTCCGGGGCGGACAAGCGTTTCCCACTCTCCGCCCTCGGTGATGCGAAGCAGCAGCAGCTCCATGGGAGAGCCCGTCTTCTCACTCACGCCGAGCAGACGCGCGGGAATAACCTTAGAGGAATTTACAACGAGTATGTCCTCGGGGCGAAGATAGTCAATGATATCCCTGAAGATACGGTGCGAGACAGTGTCAGCCGAGCGGTCAAGCACCATCATACGGCAGCCGTCACGCTCCTCTGAGGGGGATTGTGCTATCAGCTCCTCGGGAAGCTCGTAATAAAAATCGCTCGTCGCGAGGGTCGTTTCTATTCTATCGTTAGTTATCTCTTTAGTCAGCTTCTGCATTACGTACCTCTTAGGAAATTAACACTCGCCTGCTCACGCGCATAAACTGTTAGTGGGCATACTTTAACATTCTATATTATATAATAAAAAAAATCTTTTTGCAAGGGGCAAGACAAATAAGATGAAGGGGTACAAAAAAGAGCTGTTTCGCGGTGTATGCACGGCGCTTATAACACCGCACCGCGAGGGCAAGGTTGACTACGATGCGTTTGCGAGGCTGATTGAGAGGCAGATAGAGGCAGGGGTCAGGGCGCTTGTCATAGGGGGTACTACCGCCGAGGCGGCTACGCTGAGCGACTGTGAGCGCTATAGGCTGTTCGAGCTATCCCGCGACGTCGCGGGCGACAGATGCACTCTCGTATTCGGCACGGGAACGAACGATACGCGCACAGCGGCAAGGCACACCGAGATGGCAGAGAAAATAGGCTGTGACGGAGTACTGATCGTTACTCCTTATTATAACAAAGGCACGAAGCGAGGTGTGTACGAGCATTACGTATCGCTGGCAAAATGTACCAGTTTGCCAATAATACTTTACAATGTTCCCTCTCGCACCGGAGTAAATCTCGCTTTGGACACAGTCGAGAAATTATCAGAGCTTGACAATGTCGTAGGCATAAAGGAGGCATCGGGGGATATGGCGAGGCTCGAGGCACTTTCAAAAATGAAAGGTTTAGCACTCTATTCAGGCAACGATGCCGACACCCTGCCTGTTATGAAGCTCGGCGGCTCGGGTGTTATATCGGTGGTATCAAATCTGTATCCCGGCTCAATGGTAAAAATGCTCGAGAATTGGGACGGGGGTAACCGCGATGGCGCTGTCGAAATGTCGGATAGGCTCTCACCGATAATAAACGCCCTTTTCAGAGAAACAAATCCCGCACCGCTTAAATACGCCATGTCACGCCTGGGGCTTTGCACAGGCGAGATGCGACTGCCAATGGCAGAGGTCGAGGCTACCACCAAGCGAGAGCTTGATGAGGCTATGAATGAGGTTGGAAAAGCGCTTCAAAAATAAAAAACGGGTCGACACAAGCTATGCTGTGCCGACCTTATGTTTTATTGCGACTTGTTAGTACACAAGCTTTATTACGTTTGAATCAAGAATCTCAACGTACATATTGGGATCCATACGCATAAGCAAGGACTGGAAGAAGGTGGTCACGGGCTGCTCGGTGAAGAAGTGTCCTGCCTCAACGAGGTTGATTCCCATTTCTCCCGCCTCGGTCATAGTGTTGTAGCCTATATTTCCCGACACGTAGGTATCGGCACCCGCAGCAAGAGCCGCCCTTACGTATCCCTTGCCGTCACCGCCGACAACGGCAACGCGCTGTATCGGTATGCAGGCATCAGCCACCCATACGCCGTCGCACCCGAGCAGATCCTTCAGCATATAGGAGAAGTCCTCCATGTTAAGCTCCTCGTCGAGCGTGCCTATTCTGCCGAGGTCACCCTCGCCGAAGGGTACGGTATCCTTAATACCAAGCACCTCGCAGAGCGTATCGTTAACGCCGCCCTCAACCTTATCGGCACGGGTATGCAGAGATACTACAGCGATATCGTTCTTTATAAGCCTGATAACCTTTCTCGCAACGTGCGAATCCTCGTTCACAGCACCGAGCGGACGGAAAATGAGCGGGTGATGCGAGAGTATAAGGTCGAAGCGGTTAGCCACCGCATAATCGACAACATCCTCGGTAACGTCGAGGGTAACGAGAGCGCGGCGAACCTCGCGCGAATCATCTGACGCACACATAAGTCCGTCGTTATCCCATTCCTCTCTTAAGGAGTCGGGTATTCTTTCCGCTAGCTTATTGTATACCTCTCTTACGGTCATTTCAATCTCCATTCTGTCGCCTGCGGCGACCGCACAAATTATTAGTTAATTTTCGGTATCGCTGTGCGACGATTTGGGATAGGGTCCCAAATCGCGAAAATTATGGGCGTGAACGCTTAAAGCCCGGGGCTGATATTGGTTATTTCACGCTATTTCTCCCTTCGTGCGTTCTATCGCGCCCTTTATTTTCTCAGCGAGCAAAAGCTCACGCGACACGTCACCTCCGCCCTTGCGCCTGCCGTCAATAGCCTTAGTGAGTGATGCCAGCTTTGCTTCAAGATATCCGAGATATTCGACACGCCCCTCGTCCGATACGGTAGCGGAGCCTATCTCCGCCTCACTCTCGCTTATCTCCCTTTTCTCTCCTGTATACACGGCGAGCATCGTTACGTAATACCTGCCGTCGGCATAGGAATATTTTTCCCGAAGTATAGAAAAGCCCATGCGGTAAAGCTCGGTGCGAAGCGTCGCCTGCCTTGTCATAGGCTGAAGTATAAGATGCACCCCCGTGTCAAAAAGCTGGGGCGCCGCAGATATAATCGAGGCTATCAGCTCACCGCCCATGCCGCATATAGCATAGTCGGTAATTCCGCGCCCCGCAAGCTCTCGCGCGCCGTCGGTGAGTACAAGCTCTGCCCTCTCTCCAAATCCGCACTCGGCGAGGTTGCGCCCGGCAGCAGACAGCGGCCCTTCATTTATATCCGAGCATACAGCACGGGATATTACACCCGTCTTAAGTAAAAAAATAGGCAGGTGCGCGTGGTCTGTGCCTATATCGGCAAACACTGCGCCCTGCCTTACGAATCCGGCTGCCGAGCGTAGTCTTGCATCAAGCGCCGTATCCCTCATCAGTTATCGGAAAGATGCGCGTTGATCTTAGCAACCAGCTCGTCCGCATCAGTGCCGTGAACGGCACAAGCCTCCGCGATAGACTCGCCTCTCGAATGAGGGCAGCCAAGACAATGCATACCGATCTCAAAGAAGAACTTAGCACAGTTCACGTCGAAATCAAGGATATCACCGATAAGAGTTTCCTTAGTTACAACCATTTCAAAAAACCTCCGAAAATTTACTTACGCATATATTTTAGCATACAAGCTGATGAAAATCAACATGTAATTTTTAGTTTTGGAATTCGTTATACTTCTATCAGCCTACGACTATATATCCCGTGCCGTGAATGAAATCCTCATCCCACTCACCCCAGGTGTAATCGGCAGGCTCAAAGCCATAGCCGCACAGCAATGGCCGCAGCCGTTGCGAACGATGAATTCGGAGAACTCGCGCTCGTCACTGCCCCACCTGTTCTGGAACCAGACGGGCGTCGAGCGATCACCAAGTACGATTCTGATTACCGCTCTCTCCTCGTTTATAAATTCATAACGCGCTTTATTTGCCATTATAACCTCCCGATAGCTCCATTTACCCAACTATCTTTTAACTTGATTATACCATAAGGCGCGGAAATTTCAATACCAACACGCATATAATAAAATATTTTGACGCTAAGTATTTACTTTTCCGGTCGCTTATGCTAGAATATAACTGCTTTTTTGATTATAAGTGTGCCGCTCGCGGCGGAATGGAGAATATATGATAGTAGCGCTTGAGGAGTCTAAACGCAGACTCGTCGCACTTGAAGACGTATTAAAGGAGCTTGGCAACCAGCTCAGGATCGAGGAGGCTCGCGAGAGAGCTGCCGACCTTGAGAGAGAGACGCAGGTACAGGATTTCTGGGCAGACGCCGAGAAGTCATCGAAGAAGCTCCGTGAAATAAAGCAGCTCAAGGACAAGGTCGAGAGCTACGAGAGCCTTTGCGCCCGTCTTGAGGACGCGTATGCGCTCTGCGAGATGGCTATTGAGGCAGGCGACGAGGACTCGGTCGAGGAGGTTGTCAGCGAGACGGACTTCATCGAGGAGGAGTCCGAGAGAAAGAGGATAGAGGTTCTGCTCTCCGGTCCCTATGATAAGAATAACGCAATCCTTTCCTTCCACCCCGGTGCGGGCGGTACTGAGGCTCAGGACTGGGCGTCTATGCTCTACCGTATGTATACCCGTTGGGGAGAGGCTCACGGCTTTAACGTCAAGCTCGTCGACTGGCTCGACGGTGACGAGGCGGGGCTTAAATCCGCAACCATTATGATTGAGGGCATGAACGCTTACGGATACTTAAAGAGCGAGAACGGCGTTCACCGTCTTGTCAGAGTAT
>CAYZZJ010000112.1:0-6228 GCA_964482885.1 uncultured Ruminococcus sp.
CTCACTGAATTTTCCAAGATTTTGCCTTATTTTTATTGAATTCTTAATGAGACAGCCCCTTTTATACGCCCCGTAAGTGGGTATACGGGTTCCGTTTTACTTAACAATCAGGCAGCGAATGCCAACAGCGGAAAGCGGAGAGCTTGCCGCGGCAAACACCGCCTCCGTCAGCTCGTTATCGCGCGCGAGCTTTATGGGTGCTACGTGGAATTTCTTTGCCACCTCGAAAAGGCTCTCGCTTGCATCGGGATAATACACGCTGACGAGCGAGGACTCACGGGAGTAGCCCTCATCTCCGAGGGCAACCGAGGTTATGCAAGGCTCGCGCCGCTCAGCATAAGCAGACACCGCACCGCAGAGATTACAGGAGAAATTGACCGAATCACCGTCAAGATCTATATTGGCACAATCGCCCGACAGGTGCGATAAAATGCGTACTTTTTCAGGGATTTGACAACCTAAATTTACATTTATCTCAAACGGATGCTCGAATCTGAGGGGTGCGTAGCTCGGAGTACCTTCCTCGGAAACCTCACACGCTATTGCGCTTACGTGGATGCTGCCCTTAATTTTAGCGAAGTTATCAGAGGGCACCTGCTCCTCGATTTTCACAGTCGCGCACTCGTAAAGAACGTTTCTTACGTTCTCTGCGCCCACGCTGTCGCGCCCCATAGTGAAGGCGAGTTTTTCGGATACCAGACGTGTTCCGAGATGCTCGGTATAGGCGAATTCCCCGCGCTCGCTTATAATCTCGCGCTCTGTAGAGAAGCAATCTCCGAGCAGCTTAACCGACGAATTCTCGATAATTACCGCGGTAGCCTCTGCTATTATATTGGCGGTAATGGACACTCCGCCCTCATGCGGATTTACACCTATGCTCTCGGATATGACCGCGACAGAGGGTATAAACGAGACCCCGTCCCCAACGCTTGGCGCTTCTATACCCTCCTGAAAGTCTATGCTGCACTTCTCAAGACGCGGCGCTCCGCCCTCACAGGCTACCAATGCACACACCATGATCTGACACTTGAGAGTTATCCCGTCATCGCTCCTCGCCAGAGAAAGCCCGACAACGTCGGCGGAATGGAGAATCACCTCCACCTCGTCTGCTATCGCGCCCTCGAGATTGATTATTTCCTCGGCGAGCTCCCTCTCGGCGGAGCGCAAATACTGCGCGGTCGACTGTTCTACCGACACGAGCGAGCTTTCAAGCTCCACCCCCTCGCTGCCGGCAACGGTATATTCGCATCTCTCGCATATCAGTAAATCCGACGTGAGAGCAGACTTGACGGAAAAGCGGCGCGGACCCATCAGCCTCAGATTAAAATTAGCCACACGGGTGCGGTTATATGAGTCTATATAGCGCTCTCCCTCACACCTTGCCGTCATCTCGTAATCCCCCGTAAAGCTGACGGGCGTGATCCTCCCCTCGGAATCCATATAAACGATTTTATATACCACGGTACCGACACATTCGAGCGTGTCGCCGCTCTGGTATCTGCCGCTGTCCTCAGCCTCGGCAGAGGAGAAAAGTATCTTCTTTACGTCGCCCTGATAATCGGGCAGCGTGTATTCCGACGCGCTCTGCCCCTCGAGCGCTACGTATCGCTGACGTGTGAATTCCTTGTTTATTTCCATAAAAAACCTCCGAAGATAGTATTTGCTCAATACTATGCCTCGAAGGCTTATTTTATTCATTTCGTGTGGACTATCTTGTCATCGACTCCATAAGTCGCTTGTTAAATTCCTCAGCGGTGTTGTAGCCCATCTTTTTCTGTCTGTTATTCATCGCGGCAACCTCAATGACTACCGATATGTTACGGCCGTGGCTGACGGGAATAACAATGCTGGGTACCTGTATACCGAGGATCTCGGTTCTCTGCTCGTCAAGGCCAAGTCTGTCATACATCTTGCCCTCCTGCCAAAGCTCGAGATTTATAACAAGGTCGATCTTCTCGGAGTTCTTGACAGAGCCCATACCAAACAGACGGCGAACGTCGACTATTCCAATTCCGCGAAGCTCAACGTAATGCCTGATTATCTCGGGTGCGCGACCTACAAGGGTAGTAGCCGAAACCTTGGTAATCTCAACAGCATCGTCGGCAATAAGACGGTGTCCGCGCTTCAGAAGCTCTATCGCGGTCTCGCTCTTACCTACGCCCGAATCACCGAGCAGAAGCACACCCTCACCGTATACCTCGACAAGAACGCCGTGTCTTGTGATTCTCGGACCGAGCTGAACGTTAAGATACGCTATGAGCGCAGCCATGAACTCGGACGTGCGGGCAGACGTACGCATAAGCGGCACGGAGTACTTAGCCGCAAGCTCCTCGGTGCAGTCACCGAGCTGTATCGACGAGGTCACTATAACGCCGACAGGCTTTGAGCGGAAGAAATCCTCGAGCCTCTTATATCTCTCCTCCTTCGCAAGCTGCTCAAGGTACAGATGCTCAACTATGCCTATTATCTGAAGTCTTGCCTGCTCATAGTGATCGTAAAAGCCGACCATCTGGAGGCCGGGTCGGTTTACGCGCGAGCAGGAAACCGGAATGTTCTCGGGCAGATCGGGCAGATACAGCGTCTCGAGCTTAAACTCGTCTATAATCTTTGAAAGCTCAATGCTGTGATTTTCTTGTTGCATACGGGTCTCCATTCTGCCGCCGCGACAGGACGGCTTTATAGTATATAGCTGAAAGTATTTTAGCATAATCGTACGGATTTGTAAAGAGGAATACGGAAAAACGCAATATTTTGACACTCTCTCATTTAGTACTTGATTTATTAATATTATTTTGCTAAAATAAATTAAGTAAATCGGGATACACCCGAGAGGCCGACGCCGCTTGACGGCGCTTATAACGGAGAGACCTATGAAAAAGATAATAGCACTGCTTCTTGTGTTAGCAACCCTCGTCGGTATCACCTCCTGCTCGAGATTCTACGAGCCGGTGGAAAGCACCGAGGAGGAAGCAAGGACGGTTATGACCTTAAAATTCAATAATAAGACCTACGAGGTACGCTACGAGCTTTACCGCGCATTCTTCCTCACCTATAAGTCTGAGGTTGACGGCGGTGACGGTAGCGTGTGGGCAGGAGATAAGAAGGACGAGTACGTAGATAAGATCGACGACATGATCCTTGACGGAATACTTGAGATATACTCTACCCTTGCCCTTGCCGAGTCGCTCGGCATAGACCCGTATTCCACCGAGGTTGGCAAGAAGGTCAACGATTACGTGAATATGAGCGTTGAGGGGGGAGATATAGACGGCGTCAGCTACCCGGGATACAATTCCTACGAGGACTATCTCGCATCGCTTAAGGAATTAAACCTGAACTATTCGGTGCAGACGCTGCTCTTCAGATACGCGATAGTAGCCGATATGATCGATGAATATTATATCGGTAATCTCACCGAGGAGGATATAGGCGCAGGAATCAGCCTCGGTCAGCTCAAGTATACCGAGGAGGACGTTCACGCCTTCTATAACAGTGAGGACTGCGTGCGCCTGTTACGTACCTTCGTATCCGAGGAGATGTCCTACGACCACCAGGCCAGAGCCGAGCGTGTGCGCAACGCTGTTGCTGCGGTAGCAGGCGAGGGCGAGGATAAGGTACGCAAAAAGATGATAGCCGAGGGCACCACCACCACGGTGCCCGAGCTTGAAAACGGATACACTCTCGGTCGCTACACTCTGCTTGAGGCATACTACGGCGAGATGATAGATGCAGCCTTTGCCCTTAACACGGGTGAGGTCAGCGAGGTTGTCACCATACACGACGGAACCCAGATAGTCCACTATATTCTTTACCGCGCAGAAAAGAGCGAGGAGCATTATGAGCAGAATTATTCCGCAATAGCCTACGTCTATCTGCGCCATAAGATCGGCTCCTTCTATAACGATACCAAGGCCGCTATGAGAGATAGCGCTGTATACACCGACGTTCTTAAAAATCTCGACCGCTCCGGAGTAACGATGGAATGAAGGTCATAGGAGCTAAGCCCACCAAGCCGCCAATCACACGCAGCAAGCCCGGCATACCCGACGTCAGGCGCATCACCGCAGAGGACCTTGTCGGCAGTATTACTGCCTTTGCAAGAGAATATCTCTCCGAAAGCGCGGTTGTACGAGGTCCCGAGGACCGCATGTACGGCACTCTCGGTATATCTCCGACAATGCTGGCGCGCGCCTTAAAGGCAACCGTTGACAATTTCTCTGCCGAAGAGCCTGTCACGATGATATTCTCAGAGATGTATAACGAAATGCATATACGCTTTGAGTCATCGAAAATGGAGGACGTCAACTGCGTCGCGCGCGTTGTCAGCGCTTGGAAGAAGGTCGGCTTCCGTGTGCTGAACTACGGTCTCACTCTCACAATGGTGATTCCCTACAACGATGCTCTCGCATTCGTTCTTCGCCAGACAAGGCCCTCGGCCTTCAAGCGCGAGATACGCGACGCCTACTTTCTGTAAATAATAGTTTTCATATTTTACATAATTTGCCCGTTTTCGTAAATCCCGATCGAAGGATAAGCGAGAACGGGCAAATTGCTTTTTGGCGTCAAAAATGCCATAGCAGCCTTTTAATTCTAATCATATAACAGCCGCCGCTACACAAAATACTATCAGGCATTTTTATGGCAAACAAATATAAATTGTGTACGGAGGCAAGCACAAATGAATAATATAGGAAGGAAGCTTTCGGCGCTGATGCTCGCTCTGAGCTGCGGTGCAGGTATAGCGATGCGACCGCCTTTGGAAATATCCGCACCGACCGCAAGGGAATCGGACGTGTACGCTTCGGCTGTGGTATACGAGGCAATCGCACACAAGGACGTAGAGGCGCTGTCCGAGGAGCAGACGGGCGCTGATGCGAGCTGCAAGGCGGGGGTTGTCGTAGGATCGCGCCTTTTAGAGCTGTTTTTCGGCAAGGAGGCTGATGCCGAACAGACCTCATCGCGTCCGTCACTCATTATCGGCGGCGGCATTTTCGGCACGAGGATAAAGGAGGCGCTCGTCAGCGTGGCGGCGGCAGACGAGGGTGGCGTGTTAAAGGAAGGAGATAAAATTATCTCTATTGATAACAGGGACATGCACTCTATCGCCGATATAAAGCATGCGGTAAAGGCATCAGAGGGCAAGGAGATAAATATATCCTGCGTGAGAGGCGGAAAAAGAATAAGCCTCAGGTGTACGCCCAAGGACGTGGGCGGTGAATATAAGCTCGGCGCGGTGCTGCGCGAGGGTGCGGCAGGGATTGGTACGGTAACCTACGTAAACCCTAAAACCGGGGAGTTCGGCGGTCTCGGTCACGGGATATGCGACCCTGAGAGCGGCGAAGTGATACAAATGTCGGGCGGCAGCGTCACAGACGTTATCCTCGGCGGCGTTGTCAAGGGCGAGGATGGCAAGCCCGGAGAGCTTACGGGAATCCTCACCGACAGACCCCTCGGCGAAATATACGCGAACACCGAATGCGGAGTGTTCGGCAGGCTCGATACGCTGCCGAAGGGGTGTGGCAGCCTCGTGCCTATCGCATACCGCTCGGAGGTACGCGAGGGTGATGCAAAGATAATCTCGACACTGAAAAACGGAGCGACTATGGAATATTCCGTCCGTCTCTCGGATATCAAATCCTCGTCGACCGGTACCAAATGCTTCAAGGTCGAGGTGACTGATCCCGCCCTCCTCGCGATAAGCGGCGGCATTGTCAGGGGAATGAGCGGCTCACCGATTATCCAAGACGGAAAGCTGGTCGGGGCGGTGACACACGTGATGGTAGCGGATCCCTGCAGCGGCTATGGTATTTTCATAGAAAATATGCTTTCGGCAGCCGAGCAAAACGCTCTGCCGAAAGCAGCATAGCCGCGGGAACCTAGCACAAAGCTTAACAAGTTTGCGGGTAATTTGCACTGCAAATCGCTTTGGAATAAGACTCCAAAGCGCCGCATACTTACTAGCACGCTAACCTAAGGTCAGACCATCACAATCTCAGCGCGTGCGTGGATACGGGATTTTTATTGAAAATATGCTCAACGCGGCACAAATGCCAATGGCGAGGGCATCTTAAAGCAGTAAAATAGGAAAATATATGAAAAAGTTGTCCCTATTCGAACACACTCCACGAGCGAGTTATAATAGGGACAACAGTTTTTTGTCCAGATTTTATGTGGTTTTTAAAAGTAAAAATGTTGTCCCTATTATAACTCACTGGTGTCCCTTGGATG
>CAYZZJ010000113.1:0-6120 GCA_964482885.1 uncultured Ruminococcus sp.
GCCGTATACTCTCTGGAGCATCTTATTGTTCTGGTCGCCCTTGTAGTAAGCGCCGGTACACTGAGTGAGCTTGAACGCCTTTACCATACCCGTGGAGTGAAGGTGAGGACCTGCGCAAAGGTCTACGTACTCGCCCTGACGGTAGAAGGAGATAACCGCATCGTCACCAAGCTCCTCGATCTTCTCAACCTTGTAAGGCTCGTCAAGCTCCTTCATGAGCTTTATAGCCTCGTCCTTCGGGAGAACGAATCTCTCTATAACGAGGTTCTCCTTAACTATCTTCTTCATTTCGCCCTCAATAGCCTTGAGTATATCGGGAGTGAAGGAAACCTCGGAATCAAAATCCTGGAAGAAGCCGGTTTCGGTAGCGGGGCCTATCGTCTGCTTGGTTGCAGGGTAGAGTCTTTTAACTGCCTGAGCCATAATGTGAGCCGCAGTGTGACGGAATACGTGTGCGCCGTCGGGATCGCGGAAGGTGAGCAGGGTTACGTCAGCCTCGTCCTCTACAACGTGCGAAAGCTCGGTAAGCTCGCCGTTGACACGCGCGGTGATGACCTCGCGCGAGATGATCTCGAGCGCGCGCGCAGCCTCGTACACCGAGATAGCACCCTCAGCCTCGTAAACCTGTCCTGATGAAAATCTGATCTTTGCCATTTTCTCTTTCTCCTTTTGAAAACAACGGGATATATTTTTTGATTAGTTGCTATTTATACACTCGCAGAGCGAGTGATGATATACAGTCTCTTTGAGACTGATGATATACAAGCCCGATGGGCTTGATGATATACACTCGCTTTGCGAGTGATTTTTCTTTTTGCAAGGCAAAAAGAAAAGCCCCAACCCAAGACAGCCGTATACGGCAATCGGGGTGAGGACTACAGTCCCGCACGGTTCCACCCGAGCGATTAACTCATTTGTATATAATTGTGCAGCGGTGCTGCCGTGGGCGGTACCCCATCGGGCATTCACACTGCGCTTTCAGCCTCTGACGCAGCTCTCTTTGGTGAACGGTGACCGTGGGACTTGTTCCACTGGATTTATATTATCATAAAGAAAAGTAAAAGTCAACAAAAAAATAAAAATATTTTGTACTCCCTGCACACACGCGTAAAAGGCGCCGCGGAAAAATAAAGCCCGAGAGTTTAGCGTGGTGTCCTTAACGGACAAATCACGCTAAACTATGATTGCCCTTACGGGCAAGCTATGAGTTACGATATGCTTTGCATAGTTATGATTGGGCAACGCTCAAGTTTTAGATTAGATAGGCAATCTAACTTGGCGCAGCCAATCACAGCTCTAAGCTTGCCGCAGGAGATCACAACTGGGCAGCGTCCTTAAGGCCACTACGCTCTGCCGTTAGTCCTTAAGCTTTGGATAAACGCCTGCGGAAATATTCATCTCGGAGAAGTCCCACGCCTCGGCAAAGCCACCATCAAAGGAATAGAAGCTCGCCCTCATCATCTCGTCACGGAACATCGCCATACCACCAAGCTTGCTTGCGCTGACAGCACCGTTTTTATCGATCACGCTGACGTCCTCTGCACGGTAGCAATTTACAGGCTCGGGGTAGGAGCTGTGTAGCATATAAACGCCGGCTTTGCTCGACTCGACTGATTTCGCATCGCCGAAAGCAACGCATGACACCATAGTTCCGTAACCGAATGAATATGCCTCGCCTCCGCTCTTTACGTTGCCGAAGGAAATACACCTTGTAGAAGTTCCGCCTAAAGAAAATCCGCAAGATGTGCCATAACCCGATTGCTCTATGTCAGAGGTGGAGATACAGTCAATACTGTTTGACCAACCAAAAGAGCTAAGATTGTAGCTAAAGGAGCTTACGGTGCCCGTTACTTTTCCGCGGCTTGAGCAGCGCTCGACCGTTACGCTACCGCCGCTCGCTATAAATCCCGCCGCATTGGGCATAGTCGTGCCGGAAGAAGAGCGCCCCGCAACCGAAACGTTACCAAATGCATCGCACAGATAAACGGTGGAGTTATTACCCTTACCGATAAAGCCTCCTATAAAATCTCGCTGATATTCAAAAGTTCCGTGTAACTTTACGTCTGTGACGGAGCGCTTGATCTCGGCACCCTCCGCAAACCCAACAAAGCCTCCGCCCCAGACCTCAACCTTGCTGGTCATATTTTTGTCTGACACAGTCATCTCGCCCTTCACCTTACAATCGACAGCCTCACCGCCCGTCATTTGTGCAACGAGTCCACCTGCGTAAGCTGCCGAAAGTATAACGTGGACCTCGCAATCGCTAATGCTTGAATTAACCGACTCTCCAATAAGTCCGCCTGCGGTAGATTTATTGCAGGTCACCGTGCCGTTTTCGATAACGATGTTATAAACCGAGCTGTTTTCAATAACGCCTACCGCAATACCGGCGGGAGAGGTCTTGCCAACCTCTGCCGAAATATTTGGGGAGTCGAATATCAGGTTTTCAATGATCGCCGAGCTAGCATAACCAAAGAGACCGTAGCCGGTAGAATAGCCGTTGACTGCATTTATCCTCAAATTCTTGATTATCTTTCCGTCTCCAAAGAAATTGCCGCGGAAAGCGCAGGCAGGCTCCTCTATGCCGGAGATATTGTTCTTTGATCCGATAGGCGACCAGGGCTCATTGTTAAGGTCGATATTTGCCGTAAGCTTATAGCAAACGCCATCAGCCGAATAGCTCTCGTTGCCCATTGCCAGCTGACGGGCAAGGTATGCCAGCTGCGAGCCGTCAGCAATGAGATAAGGGTCGTTCGAACTGCCAGAGCCGCCTTCGAAGCCGTCGGCTATGCTACCGTCCCATATTGCGTACTCTATCTCGGGCTCGCTGCTGCCGCCGCCCTCCCCCTGATCGGAGGTGCCGTCACCGTCGCCGTCACCGTCGCCGTTTTCGTCGCCGTTTCCGTCGTCGTTTCCGTCGTCGTTTCCATCCGCATTGCCATCGCCTATCTCGCCGGCGTCGCCATTTGGAGGCGTAGGCTCATCATCCTTGTTGCAGGCAACGATACCGACTATCAATGCTATCGCAAGTATAAGACCGATTATGATCAAAACCTTTTTGTTCATTTATTTTTCCCTCTTTCTATTGTTTCCCCCACATCGGGTTTTTTATTTATAGCGTTATTGCGCTCGAATATATGCCGTCGCCATCTTCGCCACCGTCGCCGTCCTTGCCGTCCTCACCGTATTTGATGGGAGCATCACTTTGTGGGTGCTGGAAGCTTGCGCCAATGCCGCCCTTGCCTCCGTCACCGCCCTTACCGCTGTCTCCGCGCTTACCGCACTCTCCGTCCTCTTTGGTGAAGCCCGCGGGACATTCTGCAGTGATGGGAGCCGCAAGACCTGCGGTACCGCCGTCGCCGCCTTTAGCACCGTTGCCGCCATTGCCGCCGTTTCCGCCGTTATTTGAATTGTATAACGAGCCACCGAAGGAATTGAATACTCCGTTAGCACCGTTGCCACCATTGCCGCCGTCGCCGCCGCGACCGCCTTTTCCACCGTCGCCGCCGACAAGCACGCCCGTGCCTATGCCGCCGATGCTCTTGGAATTGATAGCCATTCCACCACGACCGCCGCTTGCGCCTGCTTTACCGTTCGTGCCGTCATAGCCGTCTACGTGCCCCGTGTTGCCGGGAACGCTGTTGAGCTGTGCTCCGTCTGCTCCCGACACTCCGTCGATGCCGTTGCCTCCATTGCCGCCGTCGCCGCCGCTTATGCTTATTTCTTCAGCACTCTCGGGACGGTCAAAGATAACCTCGTCTGCACGTATTCCGTCGCCTCCGTTATGTCCTGCTGTGGCATCCGGCACCTCAACGCCGACAAACTCTGAATAATCTCTTCCGTCACCGCCGTCGCCGCCCTCGATAATAAGTCTGCACGTGCCGCTCACGGTGAGCTTATCTGCAATAATTGCCGTACCTCCATCCGTGCCTACGCCGAGGAGTGGGTCATCGTCTTTACCCTCCGCGCCCATAATCCCCATAGCACAATCGCCGCCTATAACAAGCGAGGGTAGCTCGATAGCCGTACCGCCGCCCCCATAAATAAGGTTGCACATTCCGTGATCCAGGCCGGACTCCTTACCGCACGATGTTACGGTAACCGTCAAGCTGCGGTTCTGCACCGTTTTGGAAAGATACATGGCGGGCAGGTCCTTTGCCGAGCCGAAGCTGAAATTCTCAAGCACTATTTCTATATCGTGCTCCGATTGTATGCAGAAGGAAATACCGTTCATGCTCTGCTCCACCACTATGCCGTTTTTATCCTCTACGCCGTACATACCGCGGATAATATAGCGGTTTATTCTATTGCCGTCGAGGCTACCGTATAGAGTAAATATGCCACTCTCGGGGTCGAAGCTCGGGTGACTGATGCCCTCGGTAGTGATAATCTCCTCGCCGCCACCTCCGCTATATATGCTCGTCAGGTCCACGGTGTGGGTGTCGGATACGGGCGCAGAGGAATAGCTCTCGAGAGTAGTGTTATAGGCATCGAGCCCGCGCGTCCTGTAGAGCGAGCGCATAGCCTCGATAAGCTCGAAATGCTCGGAGGGAATAAGCGCCCACAGAGCCACCATCCCCTCAGGGGCAATGCCCACCGCATTGAGATTTTCGGAGTTGTTTAAGGACTCTGCCCAAGCGCTATAATTCTCCTGCAGCTCCTTATGCGACCATAGCCCCGTGGACATACCACCCAAGCGCCTTATAGATATTTCACTATGTACTCCCGAGGTGGAGAGCAGAGTGTCAAGGCGAGCATTTTCGCTGCTATTAATATCCGAGCTTATCAAGCCCTTAACGCCTTCGCTGAACTTAAGGTTAAGTGCTGATTTCAGCTCCTTATGAGTTTCCTCCGACTCCGAGGTGATAATATAAGAATACTCAAGTCGTCCACCCATCTGCAGGCCCGTGATAACGTGAGTGCCGTACTTGTTTATCAGGTACTCCGCATGCTCCTCGGGAGTCATTCCCTCCTTCTCGAGGTCGGCAAGGAAGAAGTCCGACAGCATGCCGGAAAGAGTATTCTCGTCATAGTTCTTCATCTCCAAGTAATAGCAGTTTATATCATCGAAGTAGGTGTAATAAACTTGCCTGCCGCCCTTTTTGATGCTCTCCTTAAGCTCGTCGCTGCCGTTTATATCAAAGGACATCCCCACCGAGTAGGAGAAGATAGAAAACTCCCCCGACATCTCAACGCCCAGCTCTAAACGCTTCTCATACTGTCTGAGATAATCCGCCACGCTCTCGGAATAAATACCGCCCGAGCGCGAAGTGCTGTATGGAGTCTTGGAAACAAGAGCTACCGCCTTCTCTGGATCAAGCACCGCATTTCTCTTTTTTACCTGCCCGGAGTCAAAATAGACCGAATTAAGCACGTCGTAGCCGTATCCGATACCGAGATCGGCGGCGTAAGAATACTGAAGCTCGACCTCACCGCTCGGCATGCTTAAAGAAAACTCACAGGAGCTCAAAGCAGGAATCACAAGTATAACCGACAAAAGTAGCGCCGCAACAGTCTTTTTAGTCATTATTGAACTTCCTTTGCTATGGTATAGTTATTTTTTAACTCATACACATTATTTTATAGCAAATATAACTATTTGTCAAGGTTTCAAGTTAAAAATGCTATAATTAAATTATAAGGAACAAGAAAAGCGAGGAGGGCAACTATGAACATCGGCGATAAGATTAGAGCGGCGAGAGAAGACATGGACCTTTCCCAGAGTCAGGTGGCAAGTTATATCCCTATGAATCAGTCAAACTATTCCAAAATAGAGCGCAATCTGCAAGAGCCAAATCTCGCCCAATTGAAGAGCATCTGTAAAATTCTCCGTCTAGATCCCCGCCACCTCCTGGGGCTCGAAGAGGATGTACTGTCCGCCCGAGAAAGCGAGCTGCTCGCCGACCTGAAGGCACTGATCGAAAAACACACCAAGTGACTGCCCGTTTAACGCAACACGCCCGCTTTTATCTTCGGCTGAACGCCTCTAACTTGCAGCCGCTCAGGCAGCTCTCTCAAAGTAAGAATTTTGCACGTCGGTAAAAAGGCGTAAAAAGGCGAGCGCATTTAGCGTGTTATCCTTAACGGAGAACACGCTAAAACTAAGTTTGCCCTTTGGGC
>CAYZZJ010000114.1:0-6086 GCA_964482885.1 uncultured Ruminococcus sp.
TTTTACGAGCACCCGCCATTGGCGCGCTCTTTGCATTATTTGTTAAGTTTGATTTGCAAAATACAGCAATTTATAAATTCAGTTCGAAGTTATGAATTTGGCTCGCAAGGAGTACAACTCGCCGTAAGCAATCAGACGCTCACAAGCTCGCTATTCCGTCGCTCCGCTCCTTAAGTTGCGCGGAGTGCGTAGCGCGGCGCTACGCCTCGCGCTCCGCGCCGCGCACCTCCGCCACCCACAGGCCGTGCAGATTACAGTACGCGAACGCCTTGATAACCTTCTCATCCTTCGTGAGGTAGAATTTCGCCTCCGCCTTGCCGTCGGGGCGAAGGATCTTGCGTTGGCTGCCGCCCGTGGTTACAAGGCAAACCCAAGCCACAGCATGCTCGGGGAGCATGGGATGCTCATTCCCCTCGAGACCGACGCGGACGGTGACCTCATCACCCTTCACGCTTATAACAGGCTTATGCTTCTCACGCGAGGCGTCGGTGACGTTCGGTGTCAGCTCCTCCATATTTCTCGAGCAGCAGCCGATGCGCCTGCCCGTATCGTTTATCATTGCTACAAGATTGCCACACGCGCGGCATACGTAATGCTTCATGTTAATCTCCATTCTGTCGCCTGTGGCGACCGCACAAATTATTAATTAATTTTCGGTATCGCTATACGACGATTTGGGATAGGGGCCCAAATCGCGAAAATTAGGGGCGTGAACGCTTAAAGCCCGGGGCTGATATTGGTTATTTCACGCTACCTCCTTCGACGGCAACAGCCGTTTTTTTATTATCCTTTCCCGAAGATGAAAAAGTATTCATAAAAAAGAAAAAGCCCCCTACCCAAGGGAGCTGATTCCGAATTTATTTAACCTTCCCTGGCAAGGGAAGGTTTTGGTATAGCCGCAGCGCACACTTTTCTCAATTCTTAATTCTGAATTCTTAATTCTGAATTCTCAAATATTCCTCTCTGCCCTTCTCGTACAGATTATTGCCCTCGCTGTCGATAACGACCACAACCGGAAAGTCCTCGACAACAAGGCGTCTTATTGCCTCGGCACCAAGGTCCTCGTAGGCTACCACCTCGGAGGATTTAACGCAGCTCGCAAGCAGCGCGCCGCAGCCGCCGATAGCGCCAAAATATACAGCACCGTGCTGTCGCATAGCGGCAATAACCTCATCTCCGCGCTTTCCCTTTCCTATCATGCCGGTATTGCCGAGCGCGATAAGCGTGGGGCTGTAGGCGTCCATACGGTAGGAGGTGGTCGGGCCTGCCGAGCCAATGATCTCACCGGGGCGCTCGGGCGTCGGGCCAACGAAGTATATGACGCTGTCGGTAATATCTATCGGCAGCTCCTCGCCTTTTTCGACAAGCTCGCAAAGCCTTTTGTGCGCGGCATCTCGCGCGGTGTATATCACACCCGAGATAAGGCAGCTGTCGCCCGCCCTCAGCTCTCTTGCCGCCTCTCTTGTGAGCGGCGCAGTTATACGAACAGCCATCACAGCACCTCCGTAATATGCCTTGTGACGTGGCAATTAATATTGACCGCAACGGGCAGACCCGCGATATGCGTCGGCATCTCAATTATATTCACCGCGAGAGCCGTTGTCCTGCCGCCGAAGCCCTGAGGTCCGATGCCGAGAGAGTTTATCCTCTCGAGCAGCTCCTCCTCGAGCGCGCGGTAGAAGGGGCTTTCATTATGCTCGCCGAGCGGACGAAGAAGCGCACGCTTAGCGAGATACGCCGCCTTATCGAACGTGCCGCCAATGCCAACACCCACCACTATAGGCGGGCAGGGGTTAGGGCCTGCCTCCTCGACAGCGCGAACTATAAAATCGCACACACCCGAGACCCCGTCAGAGGGGCGCAGCATAGCAATTCTGCTCATATTCTCACTGCCGAAGCCCTTGGGCGCGACGGTGATTTTCACCCTGTCACCGGGTACAATATCATAGTAAATCATAGCGGGCGTGTTGTCACCCGTGTTAACTCTGTCCAAGGGGTCGCGCACTACGCTCTTGCGTAGATAGCCCTCGCGATAACCGCGTCTTACGCCCTCGTTTACAGCATCGGTAAGACCGCCCGAGATATGGACGTCCTGCCCTACCTCAATAAACACGCAGGCAACGCCGGTATCCTGACATACGGGTCGCGCCTCTCTGTCTGCGATCTCAAAGTTTTCGGCGATCTTGTCGAGTATCTCGGCAGCCATAGGCCAGCTTTCGCGCTCTCGCGCGGCATAAATACAGCCCTTAACGTCATCTGAGAGATGACAGTTAGCCTCGATGCACAGCCTAGCCACCGCATCCGTAATAAGAGCAGAGGATATTTCTCTCACTGCTTTTCCCTCACAATACTGATTACAATTTATTAGTGTGCCGCGTGCGCGGAAATAGACTTGATTACAGGGCGGCTCGCAAAGCTTCCGTCCTCGCCCGCAAGTGCCACAAGCTCGTCTATAACCTTCATTCCGTCCTCGTCAATAGCCGCGAATGCGGTATACTCTCCGTCAAGCTCCTTATTATCCTCGGTAACGATGAAGAACTGACCGTATGCCGAATCTCTGTCCTCGCCGCGTGCCATAGATATAACGCCGCGCTTGTGCGATACCTTGTTATCCTCGCCCTCGATGCCCTCCTCACCACCGTCAGCGGTAACCGAGCCGCCGTAAAGCAGACCGTCCTTGAAGGTGTGGAAGGTCATCTCGTTGAAGTACTTGCTCGTAACCAGCTTCTCAAAGTTCTCTACCGTCTTGGGAGCATCGTTACCGTATAGCTCCACGTGCAGAGTTGCGGTCTTGGTCTCGCCCTCGGCATCAACGTACTCAACGCTCACCGAAACGTGCGAGGTAGCCTCAGGGTAGTAATCAAACAATCCAATCAGAAATGCGAAGCCGACAAGCAAGCCCACAAGCACAAGCGAAGCAATAAAGAGCGGCACAGCCTTCTTGACTATAGCCCTCGTCTTTTCCTTTTTTTCCTTAGCCTCGCGCTCTGCCTTCGCGTTTTCTCTCTTTTCCGTCACGTAGTTGGAATTCTTCTTTTTCTTAGCCATTTCACACCTCTTATGTAAATTATTATTAACAAAATGCAGTGTTATATCATCGTACTTTTAATTCCGAATTCTGAATTCTGAATTTCCTCGAGCAGCGCCTCACAGCCGCGAAGGCAATCCGAGTACGTCTTATCAAAGCCGCCGCAGTACCACGGGTCGGCAACGTCGTCATCGCTGCCTGCGAAGGATAAGAGCTTATACACTCTGCCGCGCACGCCCTCGCCGAGAATTCTGTATATATTCCTGATGTTTGCGCTGTCCATGCCAACGAAGATATCGTACTTATCGACATCGCCGCGAGCGAGCTGCACGGAATATTTACCCACAGCACTTATACCGTGGCGCGCAAGCTCCGCCACCGCAGGCGGGTACACGGGGTTGCCAAGCTCCTCTGTGCTTGTGGCTGACGAAGCCACGAAATATTCGTCTTCAAGCCCACGCTCGGCAATCAGCTTTTTCATTATCAGCTCTGCCATGGGCGAGCGGCATATATTGCCATGACAAACAAACATAATCCTCTTCATAACAGGACTTCCAATCCGCCGCAAGCCGCAGCCAAAGTCAAGAGAGATTATAGCATACAAAAAAATAATTGTCAATGCACAGGGCGCTAAGGCGCACTAAGGCGCGCATCGCACCCAAGGCTCGAAATAGGCACCCAAGCCTCCGAGCGAGGAGGTTTCGTGGGGAAATCTTCGTTCTTCTCGACGCGAGCCGTGCAAAAGTACGGCAAGTCGGGAAAACGGAGATAGTAAAAGAAAATTGAAATAAATTGAGGAAAGCGTAGCTTTCCAACCTTATTACTTTTGACATGGTACAATGAAAAGGACGAGGCACTTTGCTTGCCCCGTCCATATTTTTTCTTTTACGATTCCACCGAAAGATCCCGCTCGGAGGAATAAGCTGTGTATTCGGATACACCAACAATCGTCTCCCCGTCCACCTGCAACGGCGCCGGCTCGGCAAACCTTACGGTTATCTCCTTACCCGTCATAACGGTAACTATCTTATTTTCCACGTGCTTACCCTTGAAGATACTGGGGAACACCGTAAGAGTCCTGAGCTTTCCGCTGCCGTGGAAAAGCATTACCGACAGCTCGTCACTACCGCGCTTCTGATTCGGGGTAGCCATCATGCCGCCGCCGTAATAGCGGCCGAACATAGTAGGCGCAATCCACGCCTTCTTAAAGTGATGCTCTACTCCGTCGACAATAACCGTAGCGTCCTTAGGCTTATAGCCAAAGAGTAGACCGAGAATTGCAATAGAGGTGTAATTCGGCTTCTTGCCCCTGAGCTTTTTCTTATCTCCAACCTCGCAGCAGTAGCCGTCAATGCCGTAGCCGACACCGTTGATGAACTTATAGGTCTTTCCGTTGACAACGACGGTGGGAAGGTTCTTAATGTAATTGGTGATTGCAAACGGCTCCTTCGCGTTCTTCATTCCGACGTCGTTTGCAAAGTCGTTGCCCGTGCCGGTAGGCAGATAAAGAACACCGCACTTAAGCGCGCCTGCATCAACAGCGTTAACAAACCTGTTAATAGTACCGTCACCGCCGCAGATGACAATATAGTCGCCCTCGCCAAGCTCTGCACAAAACGCCGCAATATCGGGCAGCTCTGCAGTATTGACAAGCGTCATATCCTCGCCGTATATGCTCTTGAGCGAAGCGGCACTCTCTTCACCGTGTCCGTCACCCGAAAAGTTGTTATAGAATACGTATTTCATAGTCGTTTCCTCTTTTAATGTAGATAGGCTCGCCTGCACCGCGCGTACAAGTTCACGAGCATAAAGTACCAAACCAACATTAACCGAAAATAAACAAAATCCGACGGAATACGCACACCCGGCCAAAGAGCGCACGTTGCCGCCGAATTTTATATATATGTGATCAGAACGGATTTCACGTCTTACCCTTTCGCGACAACAGATCCCCGATTGCAGGCAGAGATACCGAGAAGGTGTTTTTCCCCTCTGCGGATTTTACAGTAATTCGTCCGCGATGAAGGTCGACAACCCTCTTGACAACCGCAAGACCAACGCCGCTTCCCTCTCCGGAGTGCGACTCGTCGCCCTGATAGAACTTCATAAATATCTTTTCCTTGACCTCGTCGGGGATTTCCTTACCCGAGTTGGTTATATTCACCGTAACGCGATAGCGCGTGGCAGATATCGTAATCTCAATCTCACCCATCTCGGGCGAAAACTTTATCGCATTGTCGATAAGGTTGAGCCACACCTCCTTTAAGAGCTGCTCGTTTGCGCTTATCTCGACCTCGTCAAGCTCAAGCACGGGCACAATGCCGCGCGTCGCCCACTTACTTTCGAGCAGCAGCACCGCCGAGCGTATCTGCTCAGAAAGATTAAAGGTGGATATATCGGTCAGAATACTCTGGTTCTCTATCTTTGTAAGATTAAGTATATTGGTTGCAAGAGATGCAAGCCTATGCGACTCATCCACTATAACCGAGAGGTAATGCTCCCTCTCCTCGTCACTAAGATCCTGCGAGCGTAAAAGATCGGCAAAGCCCGCGATAGACACGATAGGCGTCTTGAACTCGTGCGAGAAATTGTTTACGAAATCCGAGCGCAAAAGCTCGGTGTTTCCAAGCTCCTCTGCCATTCGGTTAAAGCCCGACGATATATCAACGAAGGTCTTGTTATTGAAAACCGTACCCTCAAAGTCAAGTCTGGTATGGAAGTCACCCTCAGCAACTCGGCTCATCGCGCCGACAAGCCGCTCTATCGGCTTAAGCAGCACCGTACTACCAAGTAAGAGTGTAAGGCAATAGCCTATGACCGCACTTATGCCGACAACCATAAGCAGCGCAAGCCAAAGATCAAGAACAACCTCCTCACCGCTCAGCTCCTGTATCAGCATAACGATGCCCGCCGCCATAATAAGAGCGGTAATAAGTATCATTAATATAAACGCAGAGAAAACGAAGGCGGTAGACAAAGTCCTCTTACCCTTTTCGATAACCTCATCGCTTATAATCCTGCCCTGCCTTTTTCTCATACCCGCTTCACCGCCTTGTAG
>CAYZZJ010000115.1:0-5826 GCA_964482885.1 uncultured Ruminococcus sp.
TATTTTAAGAGGTAATTTAATCCGAAAGGAACATAATAAAATGGCAGAAATCAAGCGTTCGATCGAAACCCTGTGCGTTCAGGGCGGCTACACCCCCGGTAACGGTGAGCCGAGACAGATTCCGATAATCCAGAGCACGACCTTCAAGTATTCGACGAGTGAGGATATGGGTAAGCTCTTTGACCTTGAGGCATCGGGATATTTCTACTCCCGTCTTCAAAACCCCACCTGCGACACCGTTGCGGCAAGAATTTGCGCGCTTGAGGGTGGAACGGCGGCTATGCTGACCTCGTCGGGTCAGGCGGCTAACTTCTTTGCTGTCTTCAATATCGCATCTGCGGGTGATCACGTCGTTGCCTGCTCTGCAATATACGGCGGAACCTTCAACCTCTTCTCGGTTACGATGAGACGTATGGGAGTGGAGTTCACCTTCGTTTCTCCCGACTGTACCGAGGAGGAGCTTCGTGCCGCGTTCAAGCCTAACACCAAGGCGCTCTTCGGCGAGACGATAGCTAACCCTTCGCTTAACGTGCTTGATATCGAGAAGTTCGCCAAGATAGCGCACGAGAACGGTGTTCCGCTTATCATAGACAACACCTTCGCAACCCCCGTGAATTGCCGTCCCTTCGAGTGGGGTGCGGATATAGTTACACATTCCACCACCAAGTATATGGACGGTCACGGAAGTGCTGTCGGCGGCTGTATCGTTGACTCCGGTAAGTTTGACTGGCTGGCGCACGCAGATAGGTTCCCCGGTCTTTGCACTCCCGACGATAGCTATCACGGTATCACCTATGCCGAGAAGTTCGGTATTGAGGGTGCGTATATAACCAAGGCTACCGCACAGCTGATGCGTGACTTCGGCTGTACGCAGTCGCCTCAGAGCGCGTTTATTCTCGGCCTCGGCCTTGAGTCGCTCCACGTGCGTATGGCAAGACACTGTGAAAATGCGCTTGCAATAGCGAAGTTCCTCTCCACCCACGAGAAGGTTGCATGGGTAACCTATCCCGGTCTTGAGGGAGATAAGTATTACGAGCTTGCAAGCAAGTATATGCCGAACGGCACCTGCGGCGTCGTTTCCTTTGGCGTGAAGGGCGGAAGAGCGGCTGCAGAGAAGTTCATGAAGGAGCTAAGACTCGGTGCAATAGAGACTCACGTAGCAGACGCGCGCACCTGCTGCCTGCATCCCGCGAGTACGACACACAGACAGATGAGCGACGATGAGCTTCGCGCAGCAGGCGTATCCCCCGATCTCGTCCGCTATTCCTGCGGAATTGAGAACAAGGACGACCTGATTGCCGATATCGCCGCTGCGCTTGAAGCGGTATAAAGCGCAATCATACAAACGGAGGTAAGATATGCCGATTAAGCTGCCGAACGAGCTTCCCGCCGTCGGAGTTTTGGAAAACGAGAATATATTTGTTATGACGGAGACACGGGCTATCACCCAGGATATCCGTCCGCTAAAAATACTTATTCTCAACTTAATGCCAACAAAGGTTGACACCGAGACGCAGTTATCCCGCGTTCTTGGTAATACACCATTGCAGGTGGAGATAGAGCTTATACACACTAAAACGCGCAAATCCAAGCACGTATCAGAGGAGCATCTGCTCTCGTTCTACAAGGTGTTTGACGACGTGCGCGACAGATACTTCGACGGCATGATAATCACGGGTGCGCCCGTCGAGCTTATGCCGTTCGAGGAGGTCGACTACTGGGAGGAGCTTTGCGAGATCCTCGAGTGGACGAAAACGCACGTGCATAGCACCTTCCATATTTGCTGGGCGGCTCAGGCGGGTCTTTACTACCACTACGGTATAGAGAAGGTTTACATGCAGGAGAAGTACTCGGGTGTGTACCCTCACGTCGTTGATTATAAGCGCTCGATACTCTTCCGCGGCTTCGATGACGTATTCTACGTTCCTCAGTCGCGCCATACCACGGTAAGGCGAGAGGATATCGAGAAGGTGCCCGAGCTTAGAATTCTCGCATCTTCGCCTATGACGGGTGTTTATGCGATCGCCACCAAGGGCGGTAAGCAGGTATTCATAACCGGTCACTCGGAGTATGACGGAGATACGCTCGAGAAGGAGTATTTGCGCGATAAGAAGGCGGGGCTTAACCCTAATGTGCCGTACAATTATTATCCGGGTGATGACGATACGAAATCTCCGCTTATAACATGGAGGGCGCACGCGACACTCCTTTATACGAATTGGCTGAATTATTTTGTGTACCAGACTACTCCTTATGACATCGCGGCAATTCCCGATGCGGTGGAGCAGGAGAATTGAGAATTCAGAATTAAGAATTCAAAATTAAGAATTATAATTTAGAATAAAAAGGGCGGGGTGAGCTTCGTAGGTTGTCGAGGCTCACTCCGCTTTTTAATGAAGTCCTAAAACGAGTTTTAGGATGAAGTCACTTCGTGATGAAGTCCGCTTCGCGGACGAAGTCTAAAACAAAGTTTTAGATTAAACGCCTTATTCCTCGGTGACCTCGTCGCCCGCGACTTATCCACCTTATGTGCCTTCACCATCGCCCTCACCGACTTCAGGAACAATCACTCCGTCGGGTACAACTACGTTATCGGGTACTACCACGCCGTCGGGAATACCGTGCTGGGTGTAGTAGGAGAAGATAGCGTTGTTGATATCGTCATCGGTAAGCTCGGTCTTACCCTCGAAGTTCTCCATAACGTAATCGGTGATGTTGCTCATCGTTTCGTCATCGAGCTTTGTATCCTCGGAGATGACGCCACTGTCTACAAGGGCGGTATTGAGTGATTCCTTAACTGCCTCTTTACGCTCCTCCTCGGGAATGGTGGGGTCGTTTACGGTGTCAAGAACGCCGGTCATACCGACCTTAACGTCCTCGTAGACCTGGTCCATATCCGCGTCTCCGGGAAGTGCGTTACCTACACTCTGGGACATAAGCTGGAGAGAGAACTTGGTAAGCGCGTTGACAAGGGGCTTGGTACGAGGGTTTTCGCTGAGTGTATCAATTACGTGGTTGATAACCGATTTGCCGTCCTTATCGGCGGCGAAGAGCTGCTGCGCATCGGTGTCGGTCATCGTCATAGTGCTGAAGTGTGCAAGCACGTCGTGATCGTTAAGAAGGAAGTACACGTTAACGAAGGTTGTAAGATCGTCGCTAAGATTATCCTTATCTGCCGTGAGGAATATGTTGATAAACTCTGTCATGAACTGGTCGAAGGGCGCCTCGAAGCCGAGGTTGAAGTACCCCTCATCGTGCGCCTTTGCAATACCGCGCAGCACTCCTGCAACAGTCTTTGCCGTATGCTCGTCCTCGCCAACGTCGGAGAGAATTGCGGTTATCGCAGTCTTGTCGGTATCACGTAGGTGCGTCCAGTCGAAGAGACCGTCAGATAGAAGGGGGGCACCGTCTGCGGCTATCTCCGCAAGCACCTCAAGCTCCTTTCTCATATCTACGTTCTTCTCGCTTCCTACGTCAATGGTGACGAGATCTGCGTAAGCCGCCTCGACGCCAAAGGCGTTTATGAAGCCGAAGAAGGGGTGATTGATAGGCTCGTCTAGATACTCAACGTAGGCTTCTTCTATGACCTCTTCCACCCAAGGCTCCTTACCCGTGGTAAGATGATCGCGCGAATTGGCTATAACGCCTGCAAGACCGCTTATCGGAAGAAGCATAACGCCCGCGATAACAACGCCTTGAACGGCGCCTAGTATGCCGCCCATGAGCTTGGATATCATAGACTGATAGCCACCTGCGCCGATTATACCCTGAATTATGAAGTATACCGGCCAAAGCACGAGCTTCACAAGCGTGAATACGATTATGTAGATTACAGGCATCAGAATCATAACGAGTATCGTCGCAAGAAGGCTCTCCACCGTCTCTGCGTCAAAGCAGTTGACTATATTGCGGTACTCCTCGGGAATGGTGTCGGCGTAGCCCGGCCACACCATGGTAACTACCTCCTCAACCGTCTTTCCGACTATGAAGGTGTTAAGATAATCGGTTACCCAGGTAACCACGTAGAAGGATACGATTGCCGCCGCGGCTATGGTAATAAGCCTTACTGCGGTTTTGTACATTCCGCGCTTGAGTCCGAAGAGCACGCCTGAGAGAATGTGTACGAGAACGATAGCCGTGATAGCTAAGGAAATCGTAGATCCTACTGTCGAGCTGCCTGCCTCAAGGAGCGCGGCGCTTGTCATAATGCTTGCGTTCATTTTTCTGTCCTTTCGATATATATGGTCTAATATTGTAATTTAAGCAAACCAATGTTGTCAAAACGCGGTGTCAGCGCTTGATCTCCTCCGTCTCGAGAATTTTGATCGCTTCCTCCGCCGCTGCGGCGTCTGCCGCCTTTTGGTTCTTGCCGCTTGCTGATGCCAGCATGCGATCACCTATGAAAACGCCGCGCACGTAGATCTTCTTGTGGTCAGGGCCGTCCTCCGAGAGAGTTTTATAGACCGGAGAGGGAAGTCTGCGTCTTTTGTCTGCGCACCATTCCTGCAAGCGATTCTTCGGGCTGAGCGCGCTCGCACCACCCTTCGTGTATACCGTGGTATCGAGTATGCGGCTGACAAGGTGTATTACCTCTGTCATATCCCGTCCCGAATCTATATAAACCGCGCCTACGATGCTCTCAAACAGGTCCTCCATGACCGAAGGCTCGCTCGCTATACCGAGCTTTGCATCGCCCTCGCCAAGCAGAAGATATTTCTCAAGCCCGAGCCGCTTAGTACTGCCCGAAAGATTGGTTTTATCTGACAGCTTTGATTTGATGTTAGAAAAATCGCCCTCGCAAAGCTCGGTTTTTATACCGTGGCGGTAGCGCTCCGAGCAGCCGTCGAGCAAAAGAGTGACTACCGCGGCGGACAGGACGCTGTCACCGAAAAATTCAAGCACCTCGTTGGATTGATATTCGTCACCGCCGTTTTCGTTGCACCAGCTTGAGCGTGTGAACGCCTGGCGAAGAAGGCTCTTATCCCGAAAGACGTAGCCGAGGGTATTTTCTAATTCGCCGATGCGGGCATTAAATTCATTGATTTTCATTTTTTCTCCCGACTTGAATGTAGCATCGGACGCTATCCTCTTAGCACGCCTCGCCTGCCAAGAGGGTAATTCCCGATACCCTGACACGATTATATCATATACGAGCGCGATAATCAAGATTAAATTTCCGCTCGCGCGGAAAATATTTAGGTTAAAGGCACAAAAGCCGACACGGGGACGTGTTTTGCTTTTTACCGTCCCTCATACGCGGTAAACGCGGCTTTATCGTTGACAAAGCGTGGAAAAAGTGTTATTATATGTATAATGGGTAAGTGTGCGCAATCGGTCGCACGCAGCGTGGGCGCTTATGCGCCTATGGCACACGGGCGTGACCGAGAGAGCGCTTCTGCCGCTCGGAATGGCACGGCAAATGCTGCCGCTACACTGCAAAGAAATAGAAATATTTGGAAATACAAGGAAACTAAAAGGAAATGTCAGAGCTTACATCGCAAATCACGAAGAGGCGAACCTTCGCCATAATATCCCACCCCGACGCGGGTAAGACAACGCTCACGGAGAAGTTCCTTCTATACGGCGGAGCGATACAGACCGCAGGCTCGGTAAAGGGTAAGCAGACCGATAAGCACGCGGTATCCGACTGGATGGATCTCGAGAAACAGAGAGGTATATCGATAACCTCGTCGGTTCTTCAGTTCGAGTACGACGGCTACTGCATCAATATCCTTGACACCCCGGGACACCAGGATTTCTCTGAGGATACCTACCGTACGCTTATGGCGGCGGATTCGGCGGTAATGGTTATCGATGCGGCGAAGG
>CAYZZJ010000116.1:0-5761 GCA_964482885.1 uncultured Ruminococcus sp.
TTAAGTTTCCAAGATTTTGCCTTATTTTTACTGAATTCTTAATGAGACAGCCCCTCTATTTGCTTTTCACTCAGGACGGTGTACGGTCAATTCCTGCCTACGTCATACATAGAGCGCACACGCAGCTCGCGACGCAGAGTTTCAAGCGCGGTCGGGCGCTGTGTGAAGACCTTGACACGAACGGGCACCGTGCTTGTTATATCAAAGAAGTTGTTGTCGAGAACTACGTCCTCATCACCCTCGAAGTAAACCTCGACGGCACGGGCGTAAGCATCTGCCGTGAGTGTAACGGTGTACTCGCTCGACGCACCCGATATCTCAGCGCGTATATTAGGATCGGAAAGCTCAAACTCACGCACCGGAACAAACATACAGCTTCCCGCAGAATGAACCTCAGGCCCTTCTGAGGTGGAATAAGTAATCACGTACTCACGCTCGTGCCCGGAAACAACCTCCGTTGCATCGTAGGCAAACGCCGCGTACGTGCCGCAGGGGTCAACACTGATATCAACGCTATCGCGCACAACGTCTACGCCGAGCTTATTCGTAATAGCGTATGAAAGCTTGGATTTGTAAATTTTACTTTGCATATTCGTGGTATAGAAGGTTATAACGGCACCGTTTGCAACCGCATAAGTATCAGCACCCCTCGACGCACGGCGCAGATAATAGTACATTGCCTTAGCACGCGAGGAATAGTCGAGCAGCGAGGGCGACATTGACGGCATAGGCTCGCCCAGCGTACCGCACACGACACCGACCCCTTCCATATCCGCTCTCCTTTTCCTAAGCTCGGATACGGCAAGCTCGCCCGAGATAACTCCCGACAAATAACCCCACTCACCGAAGGAGGAGGGCATACGGTAGGACGAGAACACCTCACGCATAAGAAGCTCCCAGCCCGACTTTGGTCTTAAAGCCATAGCGTTCGAGCAGACGTTCATGTCATCACTCGAGAGGAAGCGCCCTGCGGTATAAGGCGTCATAAGTGACGGAGCAGATGAGACGGAGGCGTCAAGCTTGGGTATGTAAACGGCACATGGAAGAAGGCTCTTCATAGCCTCGCGCACAGATTCCCCATCGTCGCCGCCCACGATGGCAATAACAGACGGGTGATTGGAAAAGCGCCCCAACGAGCGGTACAGATTCCGTTTTGCAATACCCTGCTCTATAGGAGAATCCGCTCCCCCGTGTCGAATTAACTCTACTGCCAAAGCAATACCAAGCTCGTCACACAAGGATAAGAGCCGCTCGGATGGATAGCTGTCCCTACCGGTAAGATAGATCATGCTTACGCCGGAATCCTTTGCTCTCGTCAGCATAAGCCTCAAACGGGCATCGGTGGCTCTCGGCTTAATATAATCTCCCTTTCCGTGAATCAGAGTCGTCGGGTAGAAGGGAGCGCCCGAGAGAGAAATGGCAGGCGAGGCGGAAGGATCATAGGAAACGGATCTTAAGCCAATCTTGTATTCCCTTGTATCTATCAGGTCCGCGTCGGAATAAAGATTAACCGTAAGACGATATAGGCGCGCGTTACCCGTACCGCTCGGCCGCCATAGATTCGGAGAGGATATATCTATCCAGCCCTTGCCATCGGCTACGGTACAGTAATTAACGCTGCCTCCGGGCGAAACAAGCACGGCAACGGTTCTCGGATTTTTCAGATACCCCTTTGTGCTGACGGAAATATTCAATCTTACCTTGCCGGCATTGTGCGTATCCGCCGCCACTACCTCGTCAATCACGCCCTTATTATATGAAACCAGCTCTATCGGTGCAAATACGGATAGGTCCGAAAGCATACCCCGACGCCTCGCGAAGCGAAGCTCAAGGGTGTTCGTGCCGACACGAAGACACCTTTTAACGTCAAGCTCGTACGGTACGTCGGAGAACGCAAGCGTGGCTATGGGACTGCCGTTAACAAGCACCGTAGCCGGCGCATCCACACCGCATATGCGTAGGAGGCTGTGATCCATACCGAGCGTCATCGTGTCGACCTCAAACTCGGCACACATAACGGCACCGTCGCGGCATACGTCAGAGTTACCCGTAAAGTTAGTACCACAATAAGGCTCGGGAATTACTCCCGCACCCACGAGGGCAGAAAGCACCGAGCAAGGCACGCATACCGAAATGTCGGTATAGCCTCCAACGGAGAGCTTGAATCGACTTATTTCCTTAACTACCATACCCGGACCTCCTTTTCTGGCGTATTGTTCATTAATAATTGTAGCATAAGCAAAAGTTTTTTTCAAGACTAACTTCCCAACTTCACACCGTTTTTTCACCCGTTTAGAGGGCAGAAGCGGAGCTAACTTGCATTAACCTCCTCTTTTTATGCAAAAAGTTGCGAAAAGGTATTGCAAAGCTTTTGTTTTTGTGTTATAATGACTACACTGTAAAGTATTTTCCGCGCTCGCGGGTATATGCTACAAAATCATACTTAGGAGAAAGATGATGAAAATTACTAAGATCCTTTCAATCCTCGTTCTCGTTTTCGCGCTGGTTATTTCGCTGGCCTCCTGTGACCTTCTGAGCGGTCTTATCGGCGGCGAATGCACCGAGCATGCCGACGAGGATTCAAACGGCCTGTGCGACAACTGCGGTGCTTGCACCGGCGAGCACGTCGATGACAACTGCGACGGCAAGTGCGACAAGGACGACGCTGAGGTTAATATTGCTCACGTTGATGAGAACTGCGACGGCGAGTGCGATAAGTGCCAGGCTGCCGTCAGCGTTCAGCACGTTGACAGCAACGAGGACGGCAAGTGCGACAACTGCGGCTATTGCATCGACGGCACACACCCCGATGCTAACTGCGACGGTAAGTGCGATGACTGTGACTCTGCCGTTGCTGTTGCTCACAAGGACGCTAACTGTGACGGTAAGTGCGATAAGTGTGGGGCAGACGTTGACGTAGATCACGTTGATGCCAACGAGGACGGTCTTTGCGATAAGTGCTACTCCTGTGCTGACGGAACTCACGAGGACCTTGACTGCAACGCAGCATGTGACGTTTGCGGTGCTGAGGTTGAGGTAGCTCACGTTGATGCAGACGAGGACGGCGTATGTGACAACTGTAAGAAGTGCATCGGCGAGCACGTCGATGACAACTGCGACGGCGAGTGTGACACCTGCGGCAGCGAGGTTCCCGTAAATCACGTTGATGCTAACTGTGACGGTAAGTGCGATAACGAAAACTGCGGTGCGCCCCAGACCATTAAGCACTCGGACGGCGACGGCGACGGTCTTTGTGACAAGTGCGAGAAGTGCGTAGGCGAGCACGTCGACACCGGCTGTGACGGTATTTGCGACAAGTGTAACGAGGCTATCGCAGTTACTCACCCCGACAAGAACGGTGACAACAAGTGCGACGGCTGCGGCATCTGCAAGCTCGGTGAGAAGGACGATAACTGCGACGGTAAATGCGATAACTGCGGCGACGATATGGAAATAATCCATATTGATAATAACTGTGACGGCGTATGCGATAAGAAGGAGTGCGACGAGGCTGTTGAAATTTCTCACGCTCCCAACTCGAACGGCGTATGCACCAAGTGTAACAAGTGTGCAAGCGGCAATCACGTCGACAGCAACTGCGACGGTAAGTGCGACATCGAGGGCTGTATTATAGATGATATTACCATCGAGCACGACTTTGTTGACGGCTACTGCACCAAGTGTGGCTCCTGCGACGGAGCTCACGTTGATGCTGAAGCTCCCTTCCACGTATGTGATATCTGCGAGTATAGGTTCGAGAGCTGCTATGACACCGTAGAGGACGGCAAGTGCGACAAGTGCGGACTTTGCACCGTAGCTCACGCGGATAACGATTGCGACGGTAAGTGTGACAACTGTACTGCCGAGGGTCTTGCGGTGGTTCACGTTGATGAGAACTGCAACGCTAAGTGCGACAAGTGCGGCAGCGACGTTGCTATCCAGCACGTAGGCTTCGAGGACGGCAAGTGCGACAGTTGCGGCAGATGCTCGAATGCAGACGGAAGTGCTGACGGCGAGCACGTTGACAACAACTGCGACGGTAAGTGCGACAACTGCGTTCTCGACGAGATGGAGATAGTACATACTCCCGATGCTAACGGCGTTTGCACCAAGTGTAAGAAGTGCGCAGACGGCAACCACAAGGACGAGTGCACCGGCAAGTGCGCTGCCACGGGCTGTACCGCTGAGCTTGCTATCAACCACGTTGATTCTAAGTGCGACAGCATATGCGACAAGTGCGGTGCCAGCGTTAAGCCTAAGCACGTTGACGTTAAGAACAACACCACCGACGAGGCTACTCCCGATGGCAGATGCGATAAGTGCGGTATCTGTATGATAGCTCACTCTGATGCTTACTGCGACGGCACCTGCGACAACTGCGGCAGACCCGTTGAGATTGCTCACGTCGACAACAACTGCGACGGTGAGTGCGACAAGTGCACGACCACCGTTCAGATCGAGCACGTAGACGAGAACGAGGACTGCGTGTGCGATAAGATGTGCGGTAAGACCATTCACACCGACGCTGACGAGGACGGTAAGTGCGACCACTGTGGCTTCTCCTCCACCGGAACTAACCTTCCTTGGGTTGACTTCAATCCGTAAGCTGATTTACAAAAAAGGCACTCGCTCCATGGCGAGTGCCTTTTTTTATTGCGTGGCAGTACAAGCTTCTTTACACCACTATTATATTTATGAAGCTACACTACCGCTGCGGTCTTCATCTCGTCCGATTCCTCGGCGTTACGGTTGACCTCCTCGGGCGAATGGAAGGTGGGTACGACCTCCTTCATAGCCTCGGTTATACTCTCTGCGCCGATAAGCCCTTCGGCGGAAATAACAGCAGAGCGAAGGCGGTCAAGCTTCATATCGACCTCCTCGCGCGTAAGCGGAGCGTCACGCTCAATGAATATCATATCATTGTCGGTCTTATCAAGCGTTTTGCTGTCTATGAGCAGCTCCTCGTAGAGCTTCTCGCCGGGGCGCAGTCCAGTTTCTACTATATCTATATCTATGTAGGGGCGTAAGCCCGAGAGCTTTATAACGTTCTCAGCAAGATCGTATATTCTGACCGGCTTACCCATATCGAGGACGAACAGCTCGCCGCACTTAGCCATAGCGCCCGCCTGCATCACAAGTCCAGATGCCTCGGGTATAGTCATAAAGTACCTGATAATACGCTTGTCCGTGACGGTAACGGGACCGCCCTCGGTTATCTGACGGCGGAAGAGGGGGATTACGGAGCCGTTAGAGCCAAGCACATTTCCGAACCTTACTGCGGAAAATGCCGTTTCACTGTCGCACCTGCACTGGACTACCATCTCGCACATACGCTTCGATGCGCCCATGACGTTGGTTGGATTGACCGCTTTATCGGTGGATATGAGAATGAACTTCTTAACACCGTACTTCTCTGCTACATTAGTGATCGGCTTTGGCATCGATCAGACTCAGGCGGAATATGTGGCTGAGATCAAGCTGCGTCATCTAAACCGGGAGTATATCCTACGCCGCCTTGACGATGTGGCTGAGTTGGAAAAGCAGGTTGCCGAGCTGGAGGAGACTCTGAAAAGCAAGAGCCGCATCCGTCGCATCATTATTGATGAGCTGACTAATGTGGCCAAAAAATATGGCCAGCCCCGCCGCACACAGCTCATCTACGCGGCGGATATTCAAGCAGCCGACGAGGAAGAGGCGCCGGTGGTGGACTATCCCTGTACGCTGTTTTTCTCTAAAGAGGGGTACTTTAAGAAGATCACAC
>CAYZZJ010000117.1:0-5745 GCA_964482885.1 uncultured Ruminococcus sp.
ATCAACACCCGACTTATATTCAAGCTTTTCAAGTGTAGCATCGGCAAGCGTTGCCTCAACCGTTATCTCACAGTCAACAACGGTGCCGCAGTATCCGAGCTTAAGAGTAGTGGTCTTGTGGCTGCCTGTGGTAAGAGTGCTGTCATATGCCGACCAGTCAACGTCTATCTCAGATGCAGCAATATTGAAGGTTTTATTATTGGTTGCGGTAACGGTTGCGGTAAGTCCCGAGAGATCGGGCTTCTGACCGGGCTTAACCTCGGTTGCAAAGCCGGAGAATGCAACGGACTTGATGCCAAGCACGTTTACGTTGCACTCGGTCTGCATGCCGTTATAGGTTACGACGAGCGTCTTCTGACCTACGCTCTCGGTGTCAACGCCGGAGAAGGTAAGGTCTGCGTTCGCAACAGGCGAGGTAGTAGCGTTGTTATAATGCACGGTACCCGTGATCGCCGAGGTGTCCAGCACGCCGCCGATAAGTATTTCGCCGTTAAAGCCGTCAAGGTTAAGAGAAATTCTTGTCGCCTCAAGCGCTTTTACGTTAATTTCTATCTCGCAGCTCTTATCCTTGTAGGTAACTATGAGCGTCTGAACGCCGACGGTATCGGGGTCTATATTCTGCGTGATGGTAAGCTTGCCGGCAGAAATAGTCGGAGTAGTTCCGTCAGAGTAGTGAGCTATTACCTGGAGGTCGTTGGTATGGAAGTCACCGCCGACAACAAACTCGGTCATAATAGTTCCGGGAACAAGGCTGATGCTCTCGAGAGTTGCCTCTGTCAGGGAGGGTCCGGAGGTGCCTGCAGCCTTAACGGTGATAGTAACGGGCACAGAGTATCCGTCGTAGGTGATGGTGTACGAAACCTTGCCTGCCTTGGAGGTATCTATCGTGCTGATGGTAACGTCAGCGTATCCGACCTCCTTGGTTTCACCGTCATTGTAGATGACCTTTGCCTTAAGCGAAGAGAAATCCGGCGTCTCGCCGACGGTCACCTCGCTAGGCGCGCCGCTGATAATCTGAATGCTTTCAACCTTCTTGTTTGCAATTCCGTCAAAGCAAGAAACGAGTGTCAGCATTACAGTCAAGATAAGTAAAACAGAAATAAAAATTTTCCTTTTCATTTTTCTTTACTCCTTTTTGGTTTTTGCTAATACTTGTTTTATATATTTAAGATCCCGTCAGGGAATAAAATATACGACAATTTCTTCCTGCACCGCAGGGTTCTGATTTGCGTAGATGTAGACGGTAAGCGAGGATACCTGGTGGATCTTGTCGGGAAGGAAGGTCAGAAGACCGTCCTCGCTGATGGTCGCTATGGTACAGTCGCTTGCGAGCTTGTATATTATCTTTTGATCCGTCGCATTTTCGGGAAGCACACGGCACTCAAACTGCAGAGTAGGCTCCTCGCCGTCCCTGTGAATGAACGTAATGTACTTATCTCCCGTATTTGGCATCTCGCTGTAATCGGTCAATATCTCAAGTCGCTCTACGGGGTAGACGTCGTTATAGGTCTTAGCCTTGAGTCCGAGATAACCGACAAGCACGATGGAGGCTGCATATATAAGGGCTATTAAAATTACTACTGATTTCTTCATTCTATTTCTCCTTAAAGTACAGCTTGATCTTGCTTGCGAAAACGTATATCTTCCTAGAAAGCACAGCCAGCGCCACCAGCATAAGCTTCAGATAGACGTTTTGATTTTCCTTTAAGAACAAAAGGCCCATAATGATAAGAGCAACTACGAACGCCGCGCCGAAGGCTATCGCCGTAGACTTGGTTTCGTTGGGGTTGGAATCATTGTTACCCACCGTCGCGTATATCTCGGTCTGGGGATTCATAAGATCCGATTCTGCACACATAAAGAGGTGCGTCAGATATATGAAGTAGAGTCCGAGCATAAGCATCACCGTGTCACCCGCCGAGACGTGCGTGAGATTTGCGATAACGAAGCCGGTTATAATGAAGGATACCGTTACGAAGAGGGTGTTGGGTACGAGCTTTGCAAGAATCAGATATATCGGATGCGTAGGCTGAGTCTTCATAAGATAGCTCGACCTTCCGTCCCTCGAATAAACGCTCGCCGCATAAACGTTTGCATTAAGCGCGATAAGAAGTATGATAAGGATATTGAACGCCACTATCATATACTCGCCGAATTCCGCAACGTTCATCGCACCGAAGATCTTGTTCAAGAACATTACAAGCACGGGAATTGATATTAAAATTCCAACGTTTGCAAACATACGCTCCTGAGTTTTGAAGGCTATTCTGAACTCGTGAACGAGCGAGGCAATCTTCTTGTCATAGGGGATATTTCTCTTCGCACTGACCTTCTTCTTCTTGTACTCAAACGGAGTCGATGCCATTTTGTAGAAGAGAGGCTTTACGATAAATACAGCGCAAAGCGCAAGCAAAACGATAGCACCGAGAAGTATCAGAAGCCTGATAACGCTGCCGCCGAGCGAGAAGGGCGCAAAGCCGTCGCCGCCAAGAACAAGCAGCGTAAGATTGTAGATGGGTTTCAGCTGCTTTGCCTCTCCGAGAAAGGCGTTCGGGTTGTAATAAGCAAAGCCGTCGAAGAAGCGCTGCAGAGCAAGCTTTATTTTTCCGGACTGCTCGAAGAAGTCTATATCCGTCGGGATAAGCGATATTGCGTATACGAGAGCGCCGACAACACCGCCAACGAGAAGTATGAGGCATATATGCTGTAAAAGCTTATGCTGATTGAATACGTTTGCGATCCACATGCCCGGTATCGAGAGAAGCGCGCCCAGCGCTACCGTGAACATCGCTATGAATGCAAAGCAAAGAAGCATCCAGAAGTAATACGCCGGCTCATATCCGTGTAAGAAATAATAAGCTAAAAACAGCGGGACTATGAAGGAAAGCGAACGCTTCAGCTCGAATATGTAGAAGATTATTATCTTCGAGAGGAAGGTCTGCATGGGGGTTGCGGGCAGCGTCAGAAGCACCGCGTTATCCCTGGAATAATAAAGCGCCTTCGTAAGCCCTATCGTACAGCCGAGCGTCGACGCGATAAGCATCACGATGAATATAAGTGACATTACAGACTGCGGCACTATATTGAAATACTGGAACAGGCTGAACGTCTTTGCTACGAGTATAAATGCGTAGCATAGAACGGTTACAAATGCGAACTTCAAGAGCGCAACGAGGACGCTGAGGATAAAGTTGAACACCGCGTGCTTTGATATTTCAATACGCTTGAAGTTCAGCTTTTCCTGAAGCTGCATCTTTACAAGTGTGACAAGTGTACTCATTATTAAGCCTCTACCGCCTTTGCCTCAGGTGCGGGAGCTGCCTCGCCGACTTCCTCGTCCTCCTCGGCGTTTATAATGCTCAAGTAGAATTCTTCAAGACCGATGCCCTGCTCCTCAAGCTCCTTGATCGAGGTGCAGGCACGAATTCTACCTTTCTTAATAATAGCGATTCTGTCACATATCTTTTCAACTACGTCGATGATGTGAGAGGAGAAGAATACGATATTTCCTGCCTTCGCATGAGCCTTCATGCACTCCTTAACCTCATGTATCGAGGTCGGGTCAAGACCCGTCAGAGGCTCGTCGAGTATCCAGAGCTTGGGGTTATGCACGAGAGCCGCCATAATGGCGATCTTCTGCTTCATACCGTGGGAGTAGGTCTTCATCTGGTTATCAAATGAGCCTGTAAGCTGGAAGGTGGATACGTAATGCTCTATTCTCGCATCGCGGTCCTCCTTTGATACCTCGTAGAGGTCTGCGATGTAGTTTATATACTCACGGCCGGTAAGGTTCTCGTAAAGAGCGTAGTGGTCGGGCACGAAGCCTAACTCATGCTTTGCCTGCACCGACTGCTTTTCAACGTCGTATCCGCACACCTCGATGCTTCCCGAGGTGATAGTCTGTATTCCTACGATGCTCTTGATAATGGTGGATTTTCCTGCGCCGTTAGGTCCGAGGAAGCCGAACACCTCGCCGCCATGGACGTCAAAGGACGCATCCTTTACCGAGTAGTGCTTGTTTGTGCCGTATCTCTTTGAAAATTCTCTGAGTGTGAGCCTTGGTGAGGAGTCGCCCGTTATAGGCTCGCTTATATGCTTTCCGCCAAGGAATGTAAGAAGTTCCTTTTTCATTCTCTGATAATCTCTTTCTTTTGATCTTCTCTCCGCCGTTTCGTCCCAGAACTTGAACAGTATCGCGTATATGAACCATACGCCCACCGAAAAGGCTACGTAAACGAGGAAGAATACTATTAAGTATACCGGACGCAGAGTACATACCACGTCGCCGATGTTGAAGGTTGCGGTTATTTCGAAGATGTCCTCAGCCCACCCGCCGACCTTATCGACGATGAAGTCAGAGTTTAAGAAGAAGTAGTCTGTCTTGTGTCCTATCGCAGTGAAGTATGAGTTCAGGAATACCACAAGAACGAAATAAGCCGCGAAGGCGATAAGCGAGTAGACCCACTGCCTGAATTTCGGCCTTGCAAACAAGCCGAGCGCGATTATGAGTATCGGCATGAAGAAGGCTGCCAAATGGTTAAGCCAGAAGTGCATGGAATAGTATTCCATAATGTTCTCGACCTGATCGACGTCGGGTATTACCATCGCGAACAAGGCACCAAGCACGTTTATAAACAGCGTGAAGTTGAAAAGACGCTTCATTCTGAATATAAGGCAGAGCGGGATAATGAACATCGCCGTGTTGCAAAGGTGCAGAGGCCAGGACCAGGGGTGCGAAAGCTCTTCCAGAGTCCAGTATCTCATATACGCCCACATAAACGCAAGGCTTATGTAAATCATTGCCTCGCGCTTCTGGCTCTCGGTCTTGTCCTTGAGAACTCTGTAAATAACGTAAGGAAGAATGATTGAGAAGTAGAGCATGATTCTATGCTCGAAGGTGAAGTCGTCAAACTTCATCGACGCGGGTGTGAAGGCGTTACCGACAAGCACCCACGGAGCGTAGGACGGCATTATCGCAACGATGGCACAGGGCAGCACCCAGAGGCATCTTATCGTCTCCTTAAGCGTAGGCAATATGCTCTTTCCGTCCTCAATGATGCGACAGGCTATGAGAGCAAGTCCGAGACCTATCTCTATCGCCATAAGCGGGATTCTCGCATCTCCCGTGGCATACGGATCCTTTCCGACAACGCCCGTGATATACGTCGTGAAGCAAACAATGTCAAGGATAAGCACAGGCGTACCGAAGAATATTGCCATATGCTTTACCACTCTCGCCTCGAGCATTGCGTCAAGCACGATCGAGAGCAGCGCTGAGAAGGTGAACCAGATAAGCACCAGCGAGAGTATCGTCAGCGGTATCTCATCGCCGAACGGTGACCACATATTAAGTCCCTGCGTCTTCATTGACATGAAGGCCTCCTCAGCCATCATATATCGGATAAAGACTATAACAGCGAGAACTCCGGCGACTATCTTTCTTGGAATATTCAACTTCCATTTTCTCCATCTGGCAAGAACGCATAGCGCTGACAGCACAATCGCTATCGCCAGAGAGATCAGAACAGATGAAACGAAATTCATTTAGAAATCTCCATTATATTAATTATTACGATGTGCGTTTTACAAAATGATTATAGCAGTAAGGTATTCCGAAATCAACCTATAATTCGACAGTTTAATATTATTTAAGAGAGGTTAATATTTATATGGCAAATTGATTAATATTATTTAATAAAATCGGGTAGGAGGCGGTGATTAACCGCCGACCTCCCACACCACCGT
>CAYZZJ010000118.1:0-5714 GCA_964482885.1 uncultured Ruminococcus sp.
TCTGGGGCAGGGGCATCAGCCAGGCACACTCGGACGCTATCCGCAGGCTAGAGGGTGTTGTCCACGCAAGACACTACACCGTGCCCGTGCCCGAGGCAATAAACTCCGTCAGGGCGGGAAATACACCCGAGCTTACGACGGCAGAGAAGCACAAAAGAGAGTGCTACGTTGTGGCAGAGGAGGGCGCAGACAAGGCGCGCATCGAGCGCGAGATAAAGACCATGCCCAACTATTTCGCAGACTACGATACTACCGTAACCTTCGTGGAGCTTGAGCAGCTTCGCGCGGAGCATCAAGGTATGCCGCACGGCGGCTCCGTCATAAGAAACGGAGTTACGGGCATATCGGGTGAGAACACTCACACCGTCGAGTTCTCCCTTCGTCTTGACTCAAATCCCGAGTTCACGGGCAGCGTTCTTCTCGCGGCGGCAAGAGCCGTATACAGAATGCACTCGCGCGGCAGAGTAGGCGCTATAACGATGTTTGACGTTGCACCCGCCGACCTCTCTGCGCAAAGCCCTGGGGAGCTTAGAAGCCATATTCTTTGATATATTGCTAACTATTATTGTCAAAAACCGCGTTTGTGCGAATTAAATTTCCCGCAAGCCTAGGAGAATAAATTTGATAACGAAAACGAAAATGATATGTGAAAACCTTGGGAGAACCGAGACGGGTGAGCTTACACTCGCGGGCGTGCCGCTAGTCGGCATTGCCCAAAAATACGGAACTCCGCTTTACCTCTATGACGAGGACAGAGTGAGAGAAAGATGCAGAACCTATCTCGGAGCTGTGCGCTGTGCGTTCGGCGAGCGGGGAAGAGTTCTCTATGCATCGAAGGCTGCCTGCTTCTCACGCCTCTATGCCATAATGGCGGAGGAGGGAATGGGCATCGACGTTGTGTCGGTCGGTGAGATACATACTGCGCTTCGCGCGGGTTATCCTCTCGAGCGCGCCTACTTCCATTCTAACAATAAAACAGACGTTGATATCGAGTACGCTATCTCAAGCGGTGTCGGCTGCTTCGTTGTAGATAATGCCGAGGAGCTGTATGCCATCGACAGAATTGCTCGCTCGGCAAACAGACGTCAGAGGGTTCTGCTTCGTCTGACCCCCGGCATCGACCCCCACACCTATGCAGCCGTTGCAACGGGTAAGGTCGACTCGAAGTTCGGCTCGGCAATCGAAACCGGACAAGCCGATGAGATAACCGATATCGCTCTCAGCCTTCCTAACGTCGTCCTCGCAGGCTTCCACTGCCACGTAGGCTCGCAGGTGTTCGACTCCGATGTATATCTGCGTGCGGCAGAGGTTATGCTTGATTTTGTTGCTCATATTTATAATACCCGCGGATTCCTCGCCGAGGAGCTTGATATAGGCGGCGGCTACGGCGTAAGATACGTCGAGAGTCAGCCCGAGATAGATATAGCCGCAAATATAGCTGAGGTCGGCGCATTTATGAAGGATTATGCGGCGCGTATGGGGATAGAGCTGCCGACAGTGGCGTTTGAGCCGGGCAGAAGCATAGTTGCCGATGCGGGTCTTACACTCTATACGGTAGGTACGGTTAAGCGTATCCCCGGATATAAGTCCTACGTTTCTGTCGATGGCGGTATGACCGACAATCCTCGCTACGCTCTCTACGGCTCGCCCTACACGATTTTGCCCGTTGCGTCCGAGCTTCCCGAGGACTATGAGCGCTACTCGGTCGTTGGCAGATGCTGCGAGAGTGGAGATATTCTGCAGGAGAACGTTCCTCTCTCTCGCGAGATTTCCCGAGGCGATCTTCTCGCTTGCCTTACCACGGGCGCGTATCACTATTCTATGGCGTCTAACTATAACCGCATCCCTCGCCCTCCCGTGGTAATGCTGTCAGGTGGCAGAGATTATCTCGCAGTCAGGCGCGAGACTCCCGAGGATCTTATATCCCTCGACGTCTGAGCCGGTCAAGCGAAGACCGAGTATGCCAAATCGTTCGGAATACATATAAATTAAGAGCGAAGAGCCCGTTTCCGGGAATCCTCGCTCTTTTTCATATTCTAACTGTATTTAGCACATGAAATGGTAGAAATCAAAGATTTATACCATCATGGTACCGACTTTTCCGGTAATATATTCTATCCTCAGCGTTCGACGAAAAGCTGGGTACAATGGCTTTCGTCCGTCTCATATCCTACGCCTATATGGGTGTAGGACGCGTTAAGAATATTTGCCCTGTGGCCGGACGAGTTCATCCACCCGTTAACAACGGCGGAGGGTGTTTTATATCCCTTAGCGATGTTTTCGCCCGCCGATCTATACGATATACCAAAGCTCTTTAGCATATCAAACGGAGAGCCGTAGGTGGGGCTCCTGTGCGAGAAGTAATTGTTCTTCGCCATATCCTCCGATTTGTAGCGCGCAACCCTCGATAACTGCCAATCATAGCTTAGCTCCTTAAGGCCGCGCTCGCGGCGTATATCGTTTACAAGGCGGATGACCTCGTCCTCATAGCTCTTTGTCGCCGTGTTCGTCACGGGTATGTTAAGCACCTGACCGGGGTAGATAAGATTGGGATTTGCAATATGCGAATTTGCAGCCTTAATCTCGCCAAGCCCGACCTCATATCGGATCGCAATTTTCCACATCGTATCCCCCTTTACAACGGTGTGGGTGGTAGCCGCCGCCGCGCTCGTCATCAGCATCACGCTCATAAGGGCGACGGTCAGAATAGTCAGTAAAGTCCTTCTCATATTCATCTCCTTTCCTTTTTTATGTCGGCGGCATCGGCCTATTTTGGGGAATGGTCTCTCCCTTTTCGGCTCGGGCTACTCGCCGCAACGTAAGCATTTTACCATATACCAGCCCCCTCTTTCAAATGTAAAAATTGCCGCTATCGGAAGTATAAGTAAACCGAAATTCCTCGCTTATCATATACTGGAAAAAGAAAATAGAAAAGGCGGTAAGATACCTTATGTATAAGAGTATAGGAGAGTGGATAAGCTCCCATCTACCGGATGCGGTGGCTATCATCGGTGGGGCAGAGGAGTATCCTGAAATTGGGGGAAGTGTGAAATTTTACCGTGTCGGGAGAGGTACTGTGGTGGTCGCGGAGCTGGCAGGTCTTCCAAATTCAGGAGAAGGTGGCAGGGGTATTTTGGGATTTCATATCCACAGCGGCAGCTCTTGCAGGGGGAATCCGACTGATCCCTTTGCTGATGCGCTCACTCATTATAACCCCACGGACGCTCAGCATCCATACCACGCGGGCGATCTGCCGCCCCTCTTTGTTAGCTCGCGTGGTAGCGCATTTCTCGCCGTATTCACCGATCGCTTCACCCCAAAGGAGGTACTCGGCAGAGTGGTAGTTATCCATGACTCGCGCGATGATTTTACAACCGGGCCGGGCGGCGATTCGGGGAAGAAAATTGCCTGCGGAGAGATAGTGGCGGTGCGCAGATAATAATAAATTAAACAAGAGAGTCAGAATGCCACTCGGGTATCCTGACTCTCTTATCTTTGAACAATAACGCATAAATGCAAACTAAAATTGGCATACACAAGCTTTTGCCATGCGATTGTGCGGTTTTATTTGGTTGATTTGGTTAATCTTCAATCTCGTTTTTGAAGTCGCGGCTCATAAGCCTGACCATTGCTTCCTTCGGGGTAATGCCGCCAAATATGACGTCATACACAGCCTCGGTTATAGGCATCTCTACTTCGTATTTTTTTGCAAGGCGCATAGCCGCCTCCAGCGCGTGATAGCCCTCGACAACCATGCCGATTTCCTTGGCAGCCTCGGCGTAGCTCATACCGCGTCCGATCATCTCTCCGCAGCGGTTGTTTCTGCTGTGGCGTGAGGTGCAGGTTACTATCAGATCTCCGATGCCTGCAAGACCCATAAAGGTGCGTCGCTTACAGCCCATAGCAAGCCCCATTCGCGTAATCTCGGCAGCACCCCTCGTCATCAGCATAGCCAGCGCGTTATCCCCAAGACCCATGCCGCGGAGAATTCCCGCCGCTATTGCGACTATATTCTTAAGCGAGCCTGCCAGCTCAACGCCCGTAACGTCGGTGTTGGTGTATACTCTCATGCACGAGCCGCGGAATGCATCTGCTATCTCGGTGGAGATAGCCTCGTCCTCACACGCCGCGACGATAGAGGTGGGGAGGCACCTTGCGACCTCCTCTGCGTGTGTGGGACCCGACAGAGCCGCCACGGTAAAGCTAAGCTCGGGGCGCACGCTCTTTACCACGCACTCGATAATCTCGGTCATACAGCTTAATGTGTCGCTCTCTATACCCTTGGCGGCGCTCACAAGGATAGCGCCTTCCTCAATGTAAGGGGCGAATTTAGCCGCGGTCTGCCTGATGAAGCTCGACGGAGTGACGAAGAGAATCATTCTCGCTCCGCGCGCGGCAGCCTCTGCGTCCTTTTCGAATATTATCGAATCGGGTATTACAGCGCCCGGCAGATTAGGGTGAGTGTGAGCTTCGAGAAGAGCGTCAAGCTCGGCTGGAATAGCGGACCAAAGAACGGTGCGGTGGCCGTTTAATGCAAGCACTGATGCGAGCGCCGTGCCCCACGTTCCTGCGCCAAGTACGCAAATATTCATAGCGTTATCTCCCGTTTTAAGTTGATACGGTATTATTATATCATGCCGCCGGCATAAAATCAAGCGTAATGATAGCTGATGGCACGCGAGAGCATCGAGAGCATCGTTTGCCTTTTTGCTTGACAGCAAAGCCGCGGTGTTGCAATACGTAGTTACCCGTGAAGATTGGCGGTGTAAAATATGCAACACCATTTTGTAAAATCAACTCGCCAAAAAGTCCTTGACAAACCCAAGCAGTTGTGTTATTATATAGGAGCGCCAGATAATATGCGGACGTGGCGGAAGCAATTGAAAGTTGAAAATTGAAAATTGAAAATGAGGAGAGACGAGTATGGCAAACATAATCGAAGAAAAGTCTTTTGCGTTTGCGATAAGGATCGTTAATCTTTATAAGCATTTAAGTGAAACGAAGCAAGAATTCGTTTTATCCAAGCAACTTTTAAGAAGCGGGACGAGCATCGGTGCAAACGTCGCAGAAGCAGAACAGGCGCAAAGTACACCGGACTTTGTGTCAAAAATGGGCATAGCTTTGAAAGAGGCTTCCGAAACGAAATATTGGATCAGACTTTTAGCTTCAACAAGTTACCTGACAGAAGCTGAAGCTGCTTCTATATTTAACGATAGTGTAGAGCTTGAAAAGATTTTAGTAAGCATTATCAAGTCATCTAAATAATTTTCAACTTTCCACTTTCAATTTTCAACTTAATAAGCGGACGTGGCGGAATTGGCAGACGCGCTGGTTTCAGGTTCCAGTGAAGCGATTCATGTGGGTTCAAGTCCCGTCGTCCGCACCAACAAAACAAGCACAGCCCTTGCGGTTGTGCTTGTTTTGTTTATAAGGACGGTGGGACTTGAAGGGGAGCGGTAGTGAATAACAGACCTCCATCGCCGCATAGTCGTCCTGCGTTGCTCGCAAACTCACGCCTGGGACTCCTTGCTTTGGACGGTTTCGCTGCGGTAAAAACAACATTTTGAGGTTGTTTTTACCTTGCTACCGGTGGACTGTTAGAGCCGCGGAAGACCGAGCGCGCAGTTCGCGCGAGAATCAAGTCCCGTCGTCCGCACCCAAAATTCGACAAGTTTCGACTTGTCGAATTTTTTATCCATTGCGAAAGCAATGGC
>CAYZZJ010000119.1:0-5707 GCA_964482885.1 uncultured Ruminococcus sp.
AATGCGATGCTCGCACTTAGTGAGATTTTCAAATTCTCCGCTAAGAACATCACCCATTTCCCTGCTCTTTTTCTATTTTTATTTTTCCACTCTACTTTATTTCTACCTGTATCCACTATATCACGCGCCCTACTCCGCCAAGATCCTCCGCAAAACCCCCTCTGCCATCTCGTACGCCTCATCGTTCTTTGAGCCGTTAAAGATGCCGCCTGCCGCGCTCTTGATACGCAGAACGATAAGAGTGTCCTCGGGTAGGTTGTTACGTATAGCTACGTTGTTCTTGTACATAGCCGTCGAGCGCAGGTATACCGCATACTCGCTGTAATACTCGAGCGTGCTGTTCCCTGCGGGAGCGTACTGCGCGATAGGCATAAATACGCAAACATCATCGGTGCCCTTGTACTCCTCATACACGTAGGGAGATACCAGCGAGAGCGAGTAGTCGCCGATTCCGAATCGGCTACTCAGCGCCGCCGCATCCTCCTGCAAGAGGGTGTAATTGACCTCCTTGCCGGGAGTCTCCTCTATCTCGCGGATTTCCTCGGGCGAGAGCGAGAAATAGGTGGTGAACGCCATATTCTTTTCGCCGTCACCGTCCACGTCGTCTATGTATCTTTTAAGCACGTTCACGATCTGATTATACACGGGGGTGTCCCCGTCGGTCGAGCGGCGCGGCAGCTCCGCGGAGCCTGCATACATCATATGGAAGTCTATCTCTTCCCTGCCGCACATCTGCAAGGAGCAGATGAGTATAGAGATTATCAGAAACAGGGCAACGATCGTATGCCACTTGTAGTGATACCAGAAGTTATCAAACCACGCGAGAAACGGCGACCTCATCTTTATATCCGAGCCGTATTCCGCATCATTCCTTTTTTCTTCCATTTCTCCCCCTTTCTCCGCCTCGCAGGCGAAATATGCAAACATTTATTTTCATTATTACAACAATGCGATAAGCCGTAGCGAGAAGCACGCGCAGCGGCATCGAGCAATCGCGATACAAAATCGCCTGCCGCACCGTGCCCACCTTGCGACTAAGTATACCACATAGCGCGCGTTATGTCAAGCCGACAGCCCGCCCCACAGCTCATAATTTACGCAAAGTTAAAATATCGGCAGAAGACAAAAAACTCACGTCCTAAATCAACCGCCTGAGATAGTTTTCGACATTTATATACTCAACACCGTTTTCTTCTGTATAATCATCGCCGCGATATAAGACGGCGCGTTTCGTAATCCTTCCGTACTTGCGCTCGGTTTCGGCGAGTTTTTCGGGATCGTTGATATGGCGGTATTGCTGAGGAACGCGCTCTTTTGAATGCTTGATCTCGTAAATTTCGCAAGAGTTGCTCTCTATATCGTAGATAACCATATCAAACTCACCAGCGAGGAAGGTGAGCTTAAACACACGGTAACGCTTGCCGAGAGATTTTGCGGTTTCGAGAAGAACAATATCCTCCATCATTCTTCCGCGAACACTATCGAGAATCCTATTCGTTACGAGTGTTTTCTCATATTCGCTTGCCTCTCTCAAGAAATCCGAGTTTCGCATAAGTGAATATACAAGAGCTTGTGCCTGGCAGAATCTCATGCCAGGCTGAGTAAATATTGTGTACTCCGTGGGAGCCCCTCCGAAAATTGAAAGGACTTGAGATGCTTCAGTGAGGTCGAGAACTTTAAGATAAGCTTTAATTTCCGAAACGTGTGCCTCGGTTAAAGCAGTGTTCAAAGCATTTTTATTGCGTATCTCAAGAATTTGCATCAAGTGACTTGTAATATCATTTTTGTTGATTCTGTCAAGTATATCGGTCCTTTCGCCAACGTCTCTTGCGCGGCGAAGATTGCTTGCCGCTTCTCCGTAATCGTGGGACGTGAAATCTCGGTCAAGCACCGAAAGGAGAAAGTCATGGTTCATATCCTCGATAATACGGTTTATTGCCCCGGTCAACTCACCCTTACCGTAAAGCTCGTACAAGCCTTTGAAGTGTCCGCCTTCTCTATAGCAAGACAAGCTATGCTGAATATTTCTCGCAATAGCCGTGTCAATATAACGTCTCGATGATTCATCATCGCGGAAGGACGCATCGTCATCGATTACATCACCAAAGTTGGTCTCACCGGCACGCAACGTACCGCCGTAACGTATATATTCGTCTATGTCATCGATGCCGAGAAGATAACTATGCTCCCCAAAGGATATCCAGGTCGTGTGTATCATAGTAGCACGATCGTAAAGCTCCTCGTTTGCAGCAAACCAGAAGCCGAGAGAATCGGTGCCGGAAAGAACAATCTTCATACCCTGAGCCGCAAAAACGTCTGAGAAAATGGCTGCGGAGTCCACGAAATCATGCATCAAGGTAACTTCATCTATAAAGATATATTTATAACCCAGCGCTGAAAGCGCCTTGAGATCGTGATTGATATCCGCCATCGTATCGCTCGTTCGAGCCTTTATATAAGCGCATTTTGCAAACCTTTCTTCACTTAAATCGGCAATAGCCTGCCTGAGCATAGTTGTTTTACCGGTTCTACGCAGTCCGTAAACAAGGCATACTCGGTCTGCCACAGGGGCATCAAGATATTTAATTAAACTATTGTAGCAGGTGCGCTTGCGCCACTTTTTAACACTTTCGACGGTGTCTCTGAGATTGTCACCAAAAACAACTACCGTTTTGAAGGAATCCTTATCACTTGATACAGTGCTTGTTACATTCGATTTTTTCTCAAGTGCGCGAAGCTCTTTTTGTAAAGCTCTGCGCTTTTCTATTTGTATTCTTATTTCCGCCGCTTTTTCCTCGGAAACGGAATAGCCCCGCGTCTTACCGTTCTCCTGCCACTGATGATAAAAATAAACCTTACCATTTATCGTTTTTCTCGAAATACTACCGGCAGGCAATTCATCAATTCGCCTTTTAAGATCTGAAATTCTATCGGTTTTGTTCATCATAACAATCACCTCACAATACTACTATACCCATTTTAACCCATTTTAACCCAAAAGTCAATAGGTTAAACGATTTCTTTTTCCGGTTCGTAAAATACCAAAAATCTCCGCAAAAAGCCGCCATCGGCAAAAATACGGGCGAAAGTTGTGCTTAGCAAATTGACTTTTTGCCGATAATATGATATAATAATAACAGATCGGGAGGTGTGTATGAAATATTTGTCGGTTAAAGAGGTTGCCATGCTATGGAACACCTCGGAGCGTAGCGTACGCAATTACTGTGCCACGGGACGCGTGCCCGGTGCTTTCCTCGTCGGAAAAACCTGGAGCATTCCCGAGGGAGCAGAGAAGCCCGAGCGGAAGGGAAAGAGCGCCGGCGATGCGAGAACGCTTCTTGACGTATTGAAAATAGAGAAGTCCCATGGGATGCACGGTGGAATATATCATAAAATCCAGATTGAGCTGACCTACAACTCAAACCATATTGAGGGCAGCCGCCTCACCCACGATCAGACTCGCTACATCTTCGAAACCAACACCGTCGGTGTAACCGACGAGGGTGTGCGAGTTGATGATATTATCGAGGCTACCGCCCATTTCCGTTGCATCGATGAAATCATCGAACACGCAAAATCGCAGCTCAGCGAGAGGTTTATAAAGCATCTGCACCTTATTCTGAAATCAGGCACAAGTGATGCCGTAAAGAGCTGGTTTGCAGTCGGAGATTACAAAAAGCTGCCTAACGAGGTTGGCGGTAGAGAAACAACCCCGCCCGAGGATGTGTCCCGGGAAATGAAAGCGCTCCTCGCCGAATATAACAGTAAGGAGAGCATAACACTCGAGGATATCATAGAATTTCACGTGCGCTTCGAGCGCATCCACCCATTCCAGGACGGAAACGGCCGCATCGGCAGGCTCATCATGTTCAAGGAATGCTTGAAGCACGATATAGTGCCGTTTATAATTGAGGATAAAATCAAAATGTTTTACTACCGCGGCCTCGCGGAGTGGGACGGGGAAAATGGGTATCTTGTCGACAGCTGCCTTTCGGCGCAGGATGCGTTCAAGAGGTACTTAGACTATTTCAGAATATCTTATGCCGACTGAGGCGGCATATAAGATTTAACGACAAACAAGATGTAAGGAGGGCTATATGCGCAATACAGACGAATACAACGGTCGCACTATATACGACGTGGAAAGCATCACCGCCTACGCAAAAAGAAGGCTCCGGACGATTATTATTTCCTTAAGCCTATACACGCTACTCCTTGCAGCATCGGTTATTGCCATTATATTATACGGCTCTTACCTTGCGGTCTTTATAATAGCAGTAACGCTTATCTGCATCAGCACCCTTATGCTCGGCAGAACTATAAAAATTATAAAGCTGCAGGACTACACCTACGTCCTCGGAGATATAGCAAACGTACATAAGGAAATAAAAACCGTAAGAACAACTCTCGGCGGCGGAATAAATCTTTTCGGACCGAGGAAATACGATAAATATAATAAGGAACAGGTGCGCCTCGAAATCTGCATACGTAGTGAGGGTGAGATACACGGCTACTTTATGACCGAGACCAACGAGGAGCATGCGGCCTATTACGAAGCAGCCTACGGCGAAGCTATGCACATATGGGGCACGCGCTTTCCCGTGAGGATTAACACCGACGAGGAAGCATGGCTTTGTCCGATTTGCGGCGAGTTTAACAGCCGCGATACAAAGCACTGCACGTCCTGCGGGATAAAGGCTATAAAATAGCCGATATGCCGACGAATGCGGACTGCGCCCACTCATCTCCATAAATAAGGAGGAAAGTAAATATATATTGTCTTTTCTATTGAAAAAGCTATGGAAATCACTCTCCATAGCTTTTTATTTTTCGTTTTTCAGTCGCGCACAAGTAGTGTATTTCTCGCTTTACACTCGCAGAGCAGAAATTTCGCAAGACAAGGCGAAGCGAGCAACGCAGCCGACGCTGTAGTTACCTACTGCGAGGCGAGTAGTCGGAGCTTCAACGCAGTATTGCGGAATTTATGCCTGCGAGTCGGGCTTCATGGTGGGGAACAAAAGTACATCTCTTATCGACGCCGAGTCGGTAAGGAGCATGACAAGTCTGTCGATGCCGAAGCCGAGACCGCCTGTGGGGGGGAGACCGTACTCGAGGGCGGTGATGTAGTCGTAATCGACCTCTGCCTTGCTGTCAGGCTCCTCGCGAAGCTTTGCGGCAACCTGGCTCTCGAATCTCTCGCGCTGGTCGATGGGATCGTTAAGCTCGGAGAATGCATTGCCGTACTCGGTAGCGTTGATGAAGTACTCGAAACGCTCGGTGAAGGCAGGATCGGTGGGCTTTCTCTTTGCGAGGGGGCTGTTCTCTACGGGATAATCGTAGATGAAGGTGGGCTGAATGAGGTTCTTCTCAACGAAGGCATCGAACAGCTCAACAAGGACGGTACCCTTGGTAGCGTCCTCGGGGATCTCGATGTGGTGCGCCTTAGCACAGGCTCTTGCGTCCTCGTCGCTCGTCCACTCGTTGTAGTCGATGCCCGAATACTTCTTAACAGCCTCAACCATAGTAAGTCTCTCCCAGTGACCGAGGTCAATCTCGATGCCCTGGTAGGTGATCTTGGTGTTACCGCATACCTTCTCTGCGAGCATCTTATAAAGCTCCTCAACGAGATCCATCATTCCGTAATAATCGGTGAACGCCTCGTAAAGCTCAATGGTGGTGAACTCGGGATTGTGCTTGGTGTCCATGC
>CAYZZJ010000120.1:0-5693 GCA_964482885.1 uncultured Ruminococcus sp.
GTGACTGGGGCGGCGCATTCGGCGTTTACAAGAAGATGACCGAGGCTGTTCCTTATCACAGATTCTTCAACTCTCCCATATCCGAGTCTGCTATCGTTGGCTCCGCAGTAGGCTACGCAATGTGCGGCGGCCGTGCTATCGTTGAGCTTATGTACGCTGACTTCATCGGCTGTGCAGGCGACGAGATCTTCAACCAGATGGCTAAGTGGCAGGCTATGTCTGCAGGTATCCTTAAGATGCCCATCACCCTTCGTGTTTCCGTCGGAAGCAAGTACGGCGCACAGCACTCTCAGGACTGGACCGCGCTCTGCGCTCATATCCCCGGCCTTAAGGTAGTATTCCCCGCAACGCCCACCGATGCAAAGGGTCTTATGACCTCCGCGCTCGACGGCACCGATCCCGTTGTATTCTTCGAGTCTCAGAGAATTTACGGCTTCGGCGAGGAGTTCCGCAAGGACGGTGTTCCCGAGGGTCACTTCGAGATCCCCTTCGGCGAGCCCGATATCAAGCGTGAGGGTAAGGACGTTACCATTCTTACTATCGGTGCCGTTCTCTACAGAGCCCTCGACGCAGCTAAGATCCTCGAGGAGAAGTACGGTGTATCCGCAGAAATCATCGACGCACGCTCCATAGTTCCCTTCAACTACGAGAAGGTTATCGAGTCCGTTAAGAAGACCGGTAAGATCATTCTCGTCGGCGATGCTTGCGAGCGTGACTCCGTAATGAGAGATATGGCGTCCAACATCACCGAGATGTGCTTCGACTACCTCGACGGACCTCCCGTAGTAGTCGGCTCTCGCAACTGGATCACTCCCGCGTTCGAGCTTGAGAAGTCCTTCTTCCCCCAGGCAGACTGGATTATCGACGCTCTTCACGAGAAGATCATGCCCCTTCCCGGACACGTTCCCACCAACAACTTCACGAACATCGAGAAGATTGAGAGAGCAAAGAAGGGTCTTTAATACAAAGCTATCCGCCTGACACAGGCAAAATAAAAAGGGGCTGTCACATTTGGTAAGACCAAAAAAGACCGAAAAAACAAAAAACGATCTCTAATGTAGACAAAAGTCTAAATGAGACAATGTAAGGTTGAAATCCTCCGGATTTCTTCAAATTCAATGGTCTTTTTCTAGTGCCGCTTTCAAGGCTCGACGTATCTATATACGCCTCACGCCTTGAAATCGGCGCTTCTTCCTCAAATCTGCCTTTCCCCTTATCAAACTTAAAGGGCTGTCACAAATTTGAATTTGAGACAGCCCCTCCTATTAAACAATAAACTTCCCCTCTCTTATGGGGTGGTACCGGAAAATATGAGATATTTAGTACTCCACACCACAGACCCCTACCTCAATCTCGCAATCGAGGAATATCTACTCACGTACTGCGAGGACGACGTGTTTATGCTCTGGCAAAACGAGCCGTCGGTAGTGGTAGGCATAAATCAGAATATCAGAGCGGAGGTAGACACCGATGCTCTTTTTCGCCTTGGCGTCAAGCCCGTACGCCGCATAACCGGCGGCGGCGCGGTATATCACGACCTCGGCAATATAAATTACAGCTTCATCGCACGCAGCGGGGGCGGCATAGACTTTGCCGCCTTCTCGGCGCCGATAATAGCTGCTATAGGCGCGCTCGGCGTACCCCTCACCCTCTCGGGAAGGAACGACCTTTGTCTTTCGGACGGCCGCAAGGTGTCGGGAAACGCACAGTGCAAAAGAGCCGACAGGGTTCTCCACCACGGCACGCTCCTTTTTGATACCGACCTTTCGGCGTTAGGAGGGCTTCTTACACCAAGCCCCGAGAAGCTCGTTACCAAGGCGATAAAGTCAACCGCATCAAGAGTAGCTAACCTTAAGGAGCTGCTCCCGGATATAGCGAGCGCAGACGAGCTTATTTCCATAATAGAAAAATACGTCCTCGAGAACCTTGGTGCTGTCGAAATGGCACCGCCCACGGACGAAATAATAGATAACCTCAAAGCAAGAAATTCCTCCGAGGAGTGGCTCTATCCGAGCCGCGGAATATCATCCTCGGTTACTATAACAAGGAGCAAAAGATACCCCTTCGGCAGCGTTACGGCGGAAATCTCGCTCTCAGCAGAGTGCGTGTCAGAACTTCACGTCAGCGGCGACTTCTTCGGTGAAGGCGATATATCCGAGCTGACGGACGCGCTTGTCGGAAGAAAGCTAACGGAGCTTAACGACGCCCTTTCGGGCATAGACGTCGGTAAATACGTCTACGGCATGACGCGCGAGGAGCTTATACAGCTTCTTACATAATCGGATAATTACACAAGCTTAAAACACAACAGAACGGTGGTTATTATGAAATACGCCAACCTACATTTACATTCTATATACTCCGACGGGCTTTTAACGCCGAAGCAGTTGGTCTACATCGGCAAGTGTCTGGGATACAGCGCTATCGCTCTTGCCGACCACGAGACCGACGGGGGCTTTGAGCGCCTGAAGGCTGCGGCGTGCGCCGAGGGGCTAGAGCCGGTGGCGGGCATAGAATTTTACGGAATGCACGAGGGCTTTAATCTTCACCTCACCGCCCTTGACTACGATATGGACAATCCCACGCTCCGCGCGCTCGTTAACGAGAGATGCGAGCTTCGCTACGAATGCACCAAAGCGCGCTTCGAGCTTGGTGTGAAAAACGGATATATAGACGGCATCACCTGGGACGACGTTGAGCGATACACCCCGAAGGGTGCTTGGTTCTGCATCGGTGCGCTCGTCAGAACCTACGAAATACTCGGTATACCTATGCCGAAGGATCTGCCGCACAACGTCTTCAAGACCCCCGAGGCAGAGGCTCTCGGACCTAAAACGCCCGAGGCAAGGCGCGTTATCGCGGCAGTCAGGGACGCAGGCGGCATCATCGCGCTCGCCCACCCCGTGAAGCGCACCCACCTCGTCGAGGGGCTTGTAAAAATGGGCCTCAACGGCATCGAAACCTCGCACCCCGATATGGGAGAGGAAGCAGTTGCCCTCGCCCTCGAGGCGGCGGAGAAATTCAACCTCTACCACTGCGGCGGCACCGACCACACGGGCGCTATGTCCGGCATGGGCGGTAAGCACGCACGCCCCGCCCTCCACGGCCTCACCGAGGAGGAATACTTCACCCTGCGCGAGAGAAGACGAGGATAGAGAAAATTCAGAATTCAGAATTAGGAATTAGCAGGAAAGGACTCCTTCCACCACGACGATGGAGGCATATAGAATTAATGCGCCGGGTAAATTGAATACAGGCGATGCGCGGTATATACAGCTCTGGTATGCCGATGCACAAAGCAAAGGTGCTGTCTCAAATGCAAAATTTGAGACAGCACCTTATTTTTATATCTATTAGTTAGGTTACGTGAGGTTAGCCGTTGAGCGAGGTAAGGTAGTTCAGATAGCTCTGAAGGCTGTCCCACTCACAAACGTAGCCTCTCATATTGGTGTGGTTGTTCTGATAATCGTTCCACTTGCCGGAGCCGTACATATGAAGACAGTTTTCGCAGCTGCCCTGGTGAGTATGAGAATCGTTAGGCTCGCCCGAGTCCCAGTTGGAATAGCTCCATTCCTCTCCGGTTACCCATACGAAGTCGTGCGGTCCTGTATTATGTCCGTAGCATACGGGTCTGTAAGCTCCGAGCCAAGCACTGTTCGCAAAGCGGTTGACTATAGTTACTACAGCGCTGTTCTCGCCCTCGCTGGTGATTGTAACGAGATGTCCGTACTTGCTCTCGCAGGACTCCTTAGCGGCAGTCCACGTGATGTCCGAGCTTGTGACGAATACCTCGTAGAAATGCCCGTTGTAGGTAGTCTTCAGCGCGCCGCTGATAGATTCAACCTCTTCCCAGTCTATCTCGGTATTTGTATCCTCTATATCACCCGAGCCGGTGAGAGGAACTATCGACTTCTCGCCGCTCTCGTCGGTAACAACGACCGAAACGGTGTTGTCCACGAGCTTTACGTCACGGGAGCTGTATATCTTACCGGTAATAGCACCGATATATACGTCACGGTAAATGGTTATCTCGGTAATGGTGCTTAACGAAACGTCAAGATCTGCATCAATTTCACCGAACAGACCGCCTACGTACGAGCCTGCAGCATCGACACCGCTCGCATCAAGTCCCTGTACGGTGCTGTTCGTTACGGTAGCGCTGCTGCCACCGCCGTAGTAGCCGGCTATACCGCCAGCAGAGCCGCTGCCGTCACCGAAAAGGTCTATGTCGGTCCTGAGGATCTGTATGCCAGAGAAATCAATCGGGTGCAAGAAGTTACCCCAGCCGATCATACCGCCGATGAAGCCAACGCCGGACACGCTCGAGTCAACGATGCTTATGCCGCTGTAGCTGTCACCGGTAAGCTTACCTGCAAGAGCGCCTGCAGCGGTAGTCTCGGAATTAACGGTAACGTTGCTAAGGGTGAGATTCGAGGTGGAGGGCAGCTCGTCAAAGAGGCCTACGCTCTCTATCTGCTCATCAACAAGAATATAGTTGAGAATAACGTTGGTTATCGTCTTGTTGTTTCCGTCAAATGCCTTGAAGCCGCCAAATCTGATCGGCTCGGTCAGCACCTCGCCGCCGAAATCAAGATCACTTCCGAGGACTATAGTCCATTCGGAGGGCTCGTACTGCGGGTGGCTGACCATATCGTCGTAAAGCTCGCCGAGATATTTCAGCGCGTCGACGGTATTAATGGTCATAGTCTTGCTCGCGGTATCAACGGTATATCCTTCGGGCGCATATCTCCAGATCGGAACCTCCCATACAGGCGTAAGTCCTGCGTCGTACTGATCGCTGAAGCTGTCCTTCTCATAGGTCTTCTGCGTTGCGTAAACGTCAACGGCAAGCTTAACGTACGGAGCGGGGTGTCCGCTTGCAGGATCGTGATTTGCCTGCGCGCTGCTAACATAAGTAGGCATATAAACGATGAGGGCGAGTCGGACGGAATCCTGGTCAGGAAGTATCTCTCCGTACTTGAGGTTCTCCTCGGAAACACCCATATGAGTGCCCTCGATAAGGTCGAGCGCGTCGTCAAGAGATGCGATCTCTCCCAACTCCTCTACGTCGTATTCTACTACTGCGTAAATGAGATAATCCGAGAGATAGAAGGTCTTTCCGCTCTTAAGATATCCTACCGTTTCTTCGGTGGGATATACCGCGAAAAGATAGTTGAACGCCAAATTGCCTCTGTTCTCAATCTCGAGATAGGCGATATCCATATAACCCGGCTCCCAAAGAGCATTGTTATCGAACAGCGGTACGTTCGATGCATCGAGGTACTCACCGCTCTCCGAATCCCAATAATTCATTCCGACGTCGAGTCTACCCGATATAACCTTATTATAATCCGATCCTGCAGTATCTGTGAACCACGCAAGGGTAGTTCCCAGCAGCACCGAGAAGGCTATGACCGTAGCCAAAATCGCAATCACGATGCAATTTTTTGTCGTAAGCTTTCGTTTCATATTTACTCCAATAGTTATGATAGTTATAGTAATACAGATATTATAACGCATACGTATATAAATTTCAAGTAAAAATATGTAAATTATATTAAATAATGTTAAATCACGTAATAAACGCGAGGATACCGCGTGCGATACCCTTTATTTACTTGCAGCCACTCATAAAAGCAAAGGGGCTGTCTCATTAAGAATTCAATAAAAATAAGGCAAAATCTTGGAAAATT
>CAYZZJ010000121.1:0-5604 GCA_964482885.1 uncultured Ruminococcus sp.
CTGTTGATTACGAATCAACTGCTCTACCAACTGAGCCACACCAGCAATAACTGCTTAATTATTTTAGCATCTATCGGCTGTTTTGTCAATAGTAATTTGATATTTTTGGAGCAAAAGAAATGGATTTATGCAATCTCTCCGTGATAAGAGAGCTTATGAGCGAGGCGGGTATAAGCTTTCGCAAGGAATTCGGGCAAAACTTCCTTATAAACAGAATGATTCCCGAGGATATAGCGGATAACTGTGCGGACTCGTCCGAGATGATGATTCTCGAGATTGGACCCGGCATCGGCTGTCTTACACAGGAGCTGGCGCTTAGATACAGGCGCGTTGTTGCCGTAGAGATAGACAACGGTCTTATACCGATTCTCGGGCGCACTATGGCTGAATACGATAACGTCACGGTTATCAACGATGATATAATGAAGGTTGACCTCGCGGCGCTTATCGAGGAATATTCCTGTGGGCTGCCCGTTGCGGTATGTGCAAATCTTCCCTATTATATCACCACTCCAATACTTATGCGTCTGCTCGAATCTGGTGTGAAATTCACGTCAATTACAGTTATGATACAAAACGAGGTGGCTCAGCGACTTGTCGCAAAGCCAGGTAGCGCGGACTACGGCGCTATTACGGCTGTGCTTGGATATTACGGCGAGGCTAAGAGGCTATTTAAGGTTTCTGCAGGCTGCTTTACCCCGATGCCGAAGGTTGACAGCGCGGTGGTGAGAATAGACCTCTACCGCGAGCCTAGGTTCACGCCTAAAAGCGAGGCGCTGATGCGCGACGTCATTCGAGCGGCATTTGAGATGAGGAGAAAGACGCTCCTTAATGCCGTATCGGCAAAGCTCGGCGGATACACAAAGGCCGAGATACTTTCGGCTATACGCTCTATCGGTCACAGAGATGACGTGCGCGGCGAGAGGCTCAGCACCGAGGATTTCGTAAGGCTTTCGGACGCTCTCTACGATATAAAGCACTAAAAGTTAAAGATATAACAGCGGTGAGGCACGGTGCGTGCCTCACCTTTTTGCTTATTTCAGCCGAGCTACCGTGCGGCGCACTACGTCAAAGGCGAGGACGCTCGCCGCGATAGACACGGTAACAAGAAGCTCTCTCGGAGAGAGGGGCGTGCTTCTGAAAAGCTCTCCGCCAAAATAGACAATAAATATCTGTATGGTGGATATCAGTGCCATAATTATTAAGAACGGACGGTTCTTCCCGATATTTGAGAACAGCCACAGTCTCTCACAACGCGCGCCGAAGCAGTTGAACAGTCCTGCGAAAATAAAGAGCGCGTAAAACGCGGTAAGCAACACGGTACTGTCGCGACCCACGGAATACAGCTCACCGAAATACGGGTGCGTGAGGAAAAGCACGAGCAAAGAAAGCGTAAATGCACCGTCGAGGGCTATGTGCTTCAAAACTGCGGCGGAAAGTATAGGCTCGTCGCGCCGCTTTGGCGGCTCCTTCATGTAATACTGCAGTGGTGGCTCGCCTGCAAATGCCAGACCGCCGAGAGTATCCATAATTATGTTCACCCAAAGCATTTGTATTATGGTTATCGGGTTCTCAAGCCCGAGGAACTGACCGATAAGCGTTATTCCGCAGGCGGCGAGGTTCATTATGAGCTGGAAGGTGATAAACTTCCTTATGGACTTGAATATCGTTCTGCCGTAGAGGACGGTCTTTGTGATGGATTTGAAGCTATCGTCCAATATAACAACGTCACCTGCCGCCTTGGCTATGTCCGTTCCGCCACCCATGGCAAAGCCGACGTCCGCGAGCTTGAGCGAAGGAGCATCGTTCACCCCGTCGCCCGTCATACCTACCACAAGGTCAAGCTCCTGAGAGAGGCGGACAAGTCTGGTTTTATCCTGTGGAAGTGCGCGCGCAAGGACGCTCAGCCTTGGGAGCATTTCCTTAACCTCGGTATCGCTAAGGCGGGCTAGCTCGTCGGAGGTGATTGCAATATTACCGCGGTACGGAGCGTAAAATCCGCACTCCTCGGCTATTGCAGAGGCAGTGTTTATATTGTCGCCCGTCACCATAACCACCTGTATTCCTGCGGATATAGCATCGGCAACCGCCTCCTTGACACCCTCGCGGATTTTATCCTTCAGCACAAGGAGCGCTATGAAGGTATATGCCTCGGAGCCGCACTCGCGCATACCAACGGCTATAACGCGCTCGCCTCGGGATATTGCCTCCTCATATCTTCGCCTTACAAATCCAAGGTCGGACGCTACCGCTTCCCCTCCTGTTCGCAATGCGAAGCTGCACCTCGGCAGCACTACCTCGGGTGCGCCCTTTATAAGCTCGGTGCCGCCCGAAAACGTAACGGAGGAATACTTCCTTTCGCTAGAAAAAGGTGTCCTTTCGCTGGGCTTTACGTCGGGAACGGCGGCACTCACAAAAAACTCTGATATTGCGCGATCCGTGGCGTTACCGCCTACAACTCCGCTTTCGGTAGACTCCGATGAGGTGTTGTATACAGCACTCACCGCGAGTGCGCGATACTGCGCTCCGGACGTGGATAAGGACTCGAGATTGCGGTATATTCTATCCTCGGTAATGACCGAGTCAAGCGAGAGCTTACCCTCAGTTATCGTGCCTGTTTTATCGGTGAAAAGAAGGTTAAGAGAGCCTGCGGTTTCGATGCCTACAAGCTTTTTAACCAGAATATGGTCCTTAACCATACGCTTCATATTTGCCGAGAGAACTACGGTTATCATCATCGGCAGCCCCTCGGGAACGGCGACTACTATTACCGTTATCATCAGCGTCAGGGCATGTATCAGGGTGGAGAGAACGAAGGTTGTATCGCGGAACGCGGCTGCTATCAGAGTGGGGTTAAAGGCGTTATTGACAACAAAGGTTCGCAAAAGGTAGGTTAATCCCACTATGCCCGCTACTACGTAGCCGATTTTGCTTATCTGCGAGGCGAGCTTGCCGAGTCGGAGCTTCAAGGGGCTTACTCTCGTCTCTGCCTGAACGTCGCGCGCCACCATGCCGTAATAGCTCTCCTTGCCGACTCTGCCCACCCGTACGACAGCCTCGCCCGAGGTGACAACCGAGCCTCGGAATACGCGCCCCTCCGAGGCAAGGCTCCAATCGCCGCCCGTGCTCGTTTTTTTATGTACCTCGTGATTTTCTCCGTTGAGGGCGGATTGGTTAACGTCAACGTTGCCGTCTATTACCGTGGCATCAGCCTCGATACGCTCTCCCGAGGCTATAAGCATAATATCGCCGACAACAAGCTCGCGCGCGGGTATGACGCACAGCTTGCCATCTCTGTATACGCGCGCTGTGGCATTTTCGCTCTCTTCTTCTATTTTCCGGAACGCGCGCTCACTGCCGCACTCGGACAGCGTGGATACGACGGTTGCTATAAGTATGGCGGCTACTATACCAAACACCTCTATAAGATTGCAGTTACCAAAGGTAAAAAGCACCTCTAGAAACAGAGCAATCAGAAGTATTCTTATTATCGGGTCGGATAAATTCTCAAAGAAACGGCGTATAAATCCCGCGCTCGGCTCTCGCTCAAGCTCGTTTGTTCCGTATTTATCGCGAGATGCCAACACCTCGTCGGCTGATAATCCCGTGTATTTTCGTGCCATATCCTAATTCCTTCTCTCTATATTTCTTGTATGAATATATGATTTGGGGACGTAAGATATCACTTATATTAAATCCCGGAAGAATATAAAAGGGCGAGGCATGATGCCTCGCCCTTTTATATTGAAAACCCCGCGTTGGCCGTGTATCGCCTGATTTAACCCTGCATTTACAGGTGGGTGCCTTCTCTCTTGCTTTGTGCTTCCAACGTCTGTGACGGGAGGGTATGAAAACAGCTCCCTACAGGAGGCCTGCATCCCACAAAAGAAGCTCGGGCTCCCTTAGTGTGTGTGTCGGTCCAAATATGACAATATCACGAACCACGCAGGAAAATTCTACGCTATAAATCAGTTCTCGTCGTAATCGACCTCGTTGAAGAGAAGATCGTTGAAGTAGTCCTCAACCTTTTCAAACTCATCGTCGTTCTCGATAGTCTCGAAGAGAATGTCATCGCCGTCCTCGGTAGCTCTGAGGATAACGTACTCGTCCTGCTCTTCATCGCAGGGAACGAGAGCGAAATAGGTCTTTTCGTCGATGGTAGCGCGAGCGTAAAGCTCAAAATCTACCTCCTCGCCGGTTTCCTCATCGGTGAGGGTGATGATATTGCTCTCAAGCTCTTCATCAACGTTATTGTTTTCAAATTCAGTCATTTTAATTCTTCCTTTCGGTTTATATATTTATTTTAACTTAAAAAACAGCGTATGTCAATAATGATTTATCTCTATAGCATCAGAGGATATCCGCCATAACGGTATTGGATAAATAGAATCCACGCTCGGTAAAGGCAAGGCTGCGTACGCCTAAAGTCATAAGCCCGTGAGCAACGTACTTACTTATCTTCTCATCCCTACCTACCAGGAACGAGCTGCCGAATCGCGACTCGTATTCCCGAAGGTCAATACCACGCGCAAGGCGTAAACGCATCATCGCGTACTCGAAGCGCTCGTCCTCGATGCTCTCGCGCTCGGTGTTCTCGCGCGGAGCGCCTGACATATAACCTTCAAGCGAGCGCACGTTGCCAAATCGCGCACCGTCGAGATATGAATAAGCGGCGGCACCAAGCCCGATAAACTCCTCGCCGAGCCAATACTTAAGATTATGCCGCGACTCCCTGCCGGGCTTCGCATAATTTGAAATCTCATAGTGCCCATAGCCGGCACGCGCGAGCTTCTCACACGCCATTCGGTACATATCGCACTCGGTATCCTCATCGGGTATGGCGAGGCTGTCCTTCATTTTATAGAAGGGCGTTCCCTCCTCGAGTATCAGCCCGTATGCCGAAATATGTTCGGGCGAAAGCTCGGTTATAGTAGATAGGGTCTTGTCAAAGCTCTCACGTGTTTGCTCGGGTATTCCGTACATCAAGTCGACGCTTACGTTATCGTATCCAAGCGCACGAAGCATATTATAGCAGTCATAAAATTCCGCATAAGAGTGTATTCTGCCTAACTTTTTCAGCTCGTTTTCATGAATAGACTGCAATCCGACGCTTATCCTATTTACCCCGAGCGACTTGTAGTCGCGCAGCTTATCATGCGTTATAGTACCCGGATTGGCTTCGAGAGTAAGCTCTGTATCGGGTGAAAAATCGAACACCGAGGATAGCCCCGAGAGTATTCTTTCAAGGCTCGCGGGGGATAAGAGGCTCGGCGTTCCGCCACCGAAATAAAGCGTATCGGCGGAGATTTTCCCCCTTTTTTTATACTCCTCCGCCTCCAATAAAAGACGCTCTATATATGCGTCTGCAGCCGTTTCATATTTATCGGGATATGAGCAGAAATCGCAGTAATTACACTTCCTTATACAAAAGGGGATATGAACGTAGACGCCTATTTTATCAGTTGTCATCATCAAGTCTGAGAACTGCCATAAATGCCTCGGGCGTAACCTCTACGCTACCGAGCTTACGCATCTTCTTCTTACCTTCCTTCTGCTTTTCAAGCAGCTTCTTCTTTCTCGTAATATCACCGCCGTAGCACTTGG
>CAYZZJ010000122.1:0-5576 GCA_964482885.1 uncultured Ruminococcus sp.
GGTGGTTCGGAGAGTTCGTTCTTCCGAGGATACCCGAGGAGGTTCCCGTGCTTACCGTCACCAAGGGTCTTGTGGATACGGATGACGGAAGGTTGCTGTGTTATCCCGATATTTGGGAAGAAATGTCAACGAAAATTGGCAAAAAGCTCTCTATCAACGCGATAGGAGGTCCTTGTACAAGCTACGAGCTTGTGGCACACGACCAGACCGAGGTCTGCTTCTGCGGTCACGATATGGCGGTTTTGGAGAGGCTGAGAGCCATTATGGCAACGGATTATTATCACGTCAGCATCTCGCGCGACGTTATCGGAGTTGAGAGCGCTGTTGCTCTGAAAAACGGCTATGCGCTCGGCATAGCACTTACGATAGGAGTTAATCAAAGGCGCTTCGGTATCGACAGTGAGCTGCATTTCAACTCTCAGGCGGCGGTGTTCGGTCAGGCGGTCAGGGAGATGTATAAGCTGCTCGAATATCAGGGCGCTGCCACCCTCCAGAATATGGCTGTGGGCTACGGCGACCTTTACGTCACCGTCTACGGAGGGAGAACAAGGCTTATAGGTATTTTGCTCGGCAGAGGGCTTACTATCGAGGAGGCAAAGCGTGAGCTGAACGGCGTAACGCTCGAGTCTCTTGTTGTGGCGGAGCGCGTGGCGCGGGCTATCAGGCGTGCGGCGGAGCTTGGGCGCGTGAAGCTCTCTGATTTTCCGCTTCTTTTACACGTGGACGATATAATCACGGGAGGCGCCGAGGTGAATATACCTTGGGAGGCGTTTACATACACGGCGGAGCCGTGATGATATGCACTCGCGGTGCGAGGATGATATACAGCCCATAGGGCTGATGATATGCACGGCTCTGCCGTGATCTGATGCGGAGGTCGCGCGCGTGCTGAATGCGCGACATAAAGCAACGCAAAAGGTGCACTTACACTTCATATCCCAAGCCTCATCCACCGTACCTCATCCACCATAAATGGTCCCCCTTCTCTCGCAAGAGAAGGCTAAGCGACGCTTCGCTACCCTAAAGGGGAAGATCAAGGGTGTAAAGAAAACCGCAAACGGAAGAAATCCACAAGTGGAATAAATCTCGCGCAGCCAGAAGAAGTCCTCGGCTGTGCCGAGGGTGGATGGAGGCTAAAAGGTACAACGAGCGGTTGTATATTGTAGGGCGGGGGCTTGCTCCCGCCGTTAAAGAGTTAAGATCAGCACGGTGCAACAAACCTGTATGATCAAGCTAATTCACGTCGGATTAGTAACACGGTATAGATTCGGCGGGAGCAAGCCCCCGCCCTACGAATGTCAACACTCTCACGCCGCTTCGCTACTCGCAAGAGAAGGCTAAATGAGGGCGCGGTCGCATTTGCGGCTGTCGCCCCTTTTCTATTAAGAATGTGTAATAGGAGCATAGCGCGACCGTGTATTAAGAGCATAACGCGCCCCTATTGCAAAGCGCGCGAGCGTGTGATATAATAAATATATCGAGGGCTGCGGTGTTATTTTGCCGCCGCGGCGCTTGCTGAATTCGGAAAGGAATTGTTTGATTATATGAGAAAGCTCAGATTTATTCTGCCTCTGGTGCTGTGCATAGCGCTCGCGCTGTCGTTGTCATCCTGTGAGGTTATTAACGGTCTGATAGGCGGTGAGGAGGAGGCGCCCTGTGCTGACGGACACAGCTTCTCCGAGGAGTGGTACTACGACAGCGTACAGCATTGGCACGCTGCTACCTGCGAGCATGGTGACGTAAAGGGCGCTCTTGCGATGCATAGCTACGTAGACGGCACTTGTGTTTGCGGCGCTATAGAGCCCACGACGCATCAGCATATATATTCCACCGTCTGGAGCTATGATGCTGTGAGCCATTGGCATGCGGCAACCTGCGAGCATAGCGAGCTTAAGCTCGACGAGGCAGAGCATAGCTACGTTGGCGGCGCTTGTATCTGCGGCGCGGTGGAGCCTCACGAGCATACCTATGAGAGCAAGTGGTCGACGAGTGCGAGCAAGCATTGGCACGCATCGACCTGCGGACACGACGTAAAGAGCGATGAAGCGGAGCATGAATACGGCGAGGATCTCATTTGTGACGAGTGCGGCTACGAGCATGAGCATACCTACTCCAAAAAGTGGGAGAGCGACGGCGATAAGCACTGGAAGAGTGCAACCTGCGAGCATAGCGGAGCTGTCTTTGAGGCGGCACACGAATACGGTGAGGATTTTGTCTGCGACGAGTGCGGCTATGAGCATGAGCATACCTATTCTGATAAGTGGACGAGCAACGGAGATAAGCATTGGCACGCGGCTATCTGCGGTCATGACGTGAGGGGCGAGGAGGCTGCTCACGCCTACGTTAACAGCGAGTGCGCCTGCGGTGCGATAGAGAACCATGAGCATACGTATAGCGACGAATGGACCTCTGATGCAAACAATCATTGGCATAAATCTACCTGCGGGCATAATGTAATCGAGGGCGAGGCGCCCCACGCTTACGGTGATGATTTCGTCTGTGACGAGTGTGGCTACGAGCATGGGCATACCTACTCAGATGAGTGGGAGAGCGATGCTGAGGGTCATTGGCACGAGAGCGATTGTGGTCACGCGGGCTTTACAACAGCAAAGAGCGCGCATGTTTACGGAGATGATTTCGTTTGTGACGAGTGCGGATATGAGCATGAGCATACCTTCGAGGAAAAGTGGAGCTACGACGAGGATAAGCATTGGCATGCGTCAACCTGCGGTCATGACGTAAGGGGTGACGAGGCAGAGCATTTCCTCGGCGGCGACGATGCCTGCGTATCCAACTGCGGATATAAGTACGTAGCACCGCACGTGCATACCTATTCCTCTAAGTGGTCCAAGGACGAAACCAACCACTGGCACGCACCTACCTGCAGTGATACCGACGAGGTTATCGACCTCGAGGCGCATACCTACGGCGACGATGACGTGTGCGACGTGTGCGAGATGATAAAGCCGATAGTTGTAGCTGCATCTGATATAGAGCAGGGCGGTTGGGCGTACGGTGTGAAGAAAACGAACGCAAAGCGCATACGCACCGCTGAGCTTATCTTCGTGAAGAAGGGAACTGTAATACGCTACGATCCCAATGGCTTCCAGATCTGTCTTGACCTCGCTACCGCACCCGATGCAACTACGGGTGACAGAGCCTTTTGGCTTACCGAGGCGGGAGAATACGTCGTGCAGGCAGATGCGTATCTCGGTATTACGGTTGCAGTTCTTGGCGGAGGCTCGGCTATCGCTCCCTCTGCATACGCTTGTGATATAACGGTATTCCCCGGTACGGGAGAGATCGAGATGACCTACGAGAAGAGAAACGTGTATAAGTATAAAGAGGCTGCAGAGGGTGATGCCGGCAACTATTGGTGCTTCGTATATCTGCCCGAGGGCTATGATCCCGACAGGGCTGAGCCGTACCCCTTCGTTATTGCGAACCACGGCAACGGCTGGATTATGGACGGAAGTGCGAAGAAGGCTAACTGGACCGACGTTTGCATGTATATGTCTGCGACCGAAATAGCCGCACAGAGCGCGAGCAAGCAATCGAGATATATTGAAACCGACGACGCGAGCCTCTGGTATTCCAACCCGACGATAGAGGCGCTGCTTGCGGCGGGATACATAGTCTGCGGAGCGCAGAACTACGGCGATAACCTTTACGGAAACGACGATTGCACGAACGCCTGCGTCGATTTCTTCAACCACATGACAGAGACCTACAACGTTGAGGACGCCTGCTATATGATGGGCGCGAGCAACGGCGCTATGACAACGCTTGGCACCGTGGCGAAGCTCGGAGAAAAGGTCAAGTCGATAATTCTTCACTATCCGCTGGCATCTATAATAGAGCAGTATCTCTCGGGTAATCATCAGGATAATATAGAGGCGGCATACGGACTTGATACTACTAAGACCTATACCGAGTCTGAGCTTATCGAGCTTATCGGAGAGTACGACGTCCTTTACCATAACGTGGTGAACGGCGTTAAGCAGGGATATTTCCCCTCCGTGCAGATATACTATTCCTCGACGGATACCACAACTCCCGCAAGCGCGAATGCAATACCGCTTATGGATATGCTGCACGCTAGCGGAATAGAGTGCGACGGCGTGAGAATAGATACCGACGGCACGAATAAGGCTCACGGACACGTCGATCACTTTGATCCCGAGGCGTGTGTGGCTTGGTTTGAGGCGCACTAGGCGCGAGCGCTGCTCGCGCAACTATGATTGCACGTTGTGCAAGCTATGATGCTCACAGGGCTCGCAGTTTAAGGAGCGAAGCGACGGAATAGCGAGGAACGAGCGTCTGATTGGCACGCCCAAAAGGCTCGGCAAGTTATACTACTTGCGAGCAGATGTCGACAAGTCGGCATCTGGCGCTACCACGCCCATCTGCGCAAAAGCGCAGGCTCGCGCAGCAACCTACACTCGCTCGCTGACGAACAAGCTCGTCGACTCGCTTCGTTTGGTTATGAGCGACTTCGTCGCGTTGTAAGTAGCGATCATATCATAACGCTCGGCATAGCCGAGTTCATAACGATGAGCGGTAGCGAATCTCATAACGTTTGGCGTGAGCCAAATTCATAACTAAACGGCTTTCGCAAACGTGAGAATAGTGAAACAAACGAGAGGAAAACTAAAGAAATGAGAAAGAATCTTGGAGCAAAGACAGCGCTATATCCCATGCCTGTGTTGATTCTCGCGGCTTGGGGTAAGGACGGCGTTGCAAACGCTATGAACGCCGCTTGGGGCGGTATAAGCGAGGAAAACGAGATCTCAATGTGCATAAGCGCAGATCATAAGACAACCGAGAACATACTTGCCCGCGGTGCATTTACCGTAAGCATGGCAACCGCCGATCACGTTGCCGAGTGTGATTACGTCGGCATAGTATCGGGCAACGACGTGCCCGATAAGCTCGAGCGCTGTGGATTCCATGCAGAGGCGGCGGAGCGCGTTGACGCACCCGTAATACGCGAGCTGCCTATGGCGCTTGAATGTAGGCTTAAGAGCTACGATGCCGAGAGCTGCCGTATGGTGGGCGAGATCGTGAATATCTCGGTTGACGATAGCGTTCTTACCCAAGGTAAGGTTGACCTATCGAAGCTCCGCCCCATAACCTACGACGGGCTTAGCCACGGCTATTACGTTATTGGCGAGAAGGTCGGACAGGCGTTCTCCGACGGGGGAAAGATAAAATAAGGAAAGTACGGCGGTCGGGTTTCCGACCGCCGTTCCGTCGTTTCGCTGCGGCTCTGCCTACCCTTAGCCTTCTCCAGAGGGAGAAGGGGGAACATGTCAATGGTGGATGAGGTGTTGGTTTTGCTTTGTGTTTTGTTATGTTCTGCGTACTCAGATTCAGCCTACACCTCATCCGTCTTTTGCTTTGCAAAATCCACCTTCTCCCTCCGGAGAAGGCTAAGGCGCGCGCTCGCTATTCAGAGGGAAGGAAAAGGTGCGTCGCCGCTCCGCCGGAAAAAGGAAACAACTATATTTAGGTAAAAAAAGGGCTGTCTCATTAAGAATTCAATAAAAACAAGGCAAAATCTTGGAAAATTCAGT
>CAYZZJ010000123.1:0-5562 GCA_964482885.1 uncultured Ruminococcus sp.
GCTTCTTGAAAAGGGCTATGCCTACGAGGCGGGCGGAAATATCTACTTCGATACCTCGAAGCTTGAGAAGTATTATATCTTCAACGACTTCTCCGAGGAGGATCTCGCCGTTGGCGTGCGTGATAGCGTTGAGGAGGACGGAAACAAGCGTAATAAGGCAGACTTCGTTCTCTGGTTCACCAAGTCGAAGTTCGATGATCAGGAGCTTAAGTGGGAGTCACCTTGGGGCGTAGGATATCCCGGCTGGCATATCGAATGCTCCTGCATCGCGCGTAAGCACCTCGGCGAATACCTTGATATTCACTGCGGCGGAATAGACAACGCATTCCCCCATCATACCAACGAGATAGCTCAGAGCGAGTCCACCTTCGGTCACGAGTGGTGCAATTACTGGTTCCACGTTCATCATCTTAATACCAATTCGGGCAAGATGTCTAAGTCCAAGGGCGAGTTCCTTACCGTATCTCTTCTCGAGGAGAAGGGCTACGATCCTCTTGTTTACCGCTTCTTCTGCCTGCAGTCACACTACAGGAAGAATCTCGTCTTCTCCTGGGAGAATCTTGATAATGCACGTATTGCCTACAATAAGCTCGTCGGGAGAATAGCGCAGCTGTGCGCTAAGGAGGGTGACGCCGTTGATGCCGAGGCATTCGAGGCGGGTAAGAGCCGCTTCACGGCAGCTCTCGACAACGACCTTAACACCTCGCTTGCCGTTACCGCCCTCTACGATGTATTCAAGCTCAAGTGCAACGATGCGACAAAGCTTGCGCTTATCGCAGATTTTGACAGAGTTCTTTCGCTGGGTCTTATCGAGGCGGCAGCACGTCTTGAAAAGAAGGAGGAGAAGGCTGAGGATACGCCCGACGTCGATCCCGAGCTGCTTGCATATATCACCGAGATGATAGAGGCGAGAAAGAATGCAAAGCGCGATAAGAACTTTGCCGAGGCAGATCGCATCAGAGACGAGCTGCTTGCGCGCGGCATCACGCTTCTTGATACCCGAGAGGGAACTAAGTTCAGCATTAACTGACGGAGGAGCATTCTCGTGTCAGACGGAAAAAAAGGAAAGGTGCTTTTCCTTGACGGAAGGTATAAGGAAGCACTTGAAATACTCTACGATGCCGCGGCGGAGGGAGATGCGGAGGCGGCGTTTGACTACGCCTTCTGCCACCACTTCGGCTACGGTACAGAGAGAGATGTGAAAACGGCACGCTCCTTTTATAATTTCGCAAAGGAGCGTATTCCCGACGCGTCCTACAATCTCGCGGTTATGTACCTTCACGGCGTAGGCGTCGAGAGGGATTACCGAGCCGTTTACGAGTATATGTACGATGCCGCGGTTGGCGGCGTTATAGAGGCTCAGCTGTATCTTGCGGTAGCACATACCATGGGTACGGTATTTGAGCCGGATATTATCGCTATCAGCCATATTCCGTATCATACGCCCATTCTCCGTGACGCCTCACTTATGCTTTCGGGAGAGGTGCCGGATATGGATGAGGACGAGGAGGCGCGTATACGCGCTATAAGGTTTGACCCTAATGCGGCACACGAGTGGTTCAGAATCGCGGCATCGCACGATCCTACCTACGTCGAGGCTCTCAGCACTCACAGCAAGTATCTTTACGCCTTGTGCTTTGTCGACGGTCTCGGTACGGACTTCGACCGTAAGCGCGCCGAGGACCTTATGCTTGTCGCGGCTGACGAAGGCTCACCCGATGCGCTTGCCTTTCTTGAGGAGCGCGCGCCTTATAGGCTTCCCGAGCTGAAAAATACCGAGGTATTGGCAGAGATCCGACAGCGCGAGAGGCTGATATCAAAAGCCTGACTGATTTAAGCGGCAATCCCGAACAGAATTGCCGGGGAGCAACACCGCTAAGGAGGTAGCAAGTGAATATAGGTACACCCGTTCGTAAGGCTATGCTTGCGCTGCTTCTTCTTGCAATTGTCCTTACCGTTGCTTTCATATTTTCAAATTCACTGCGCACACCCGAAGAGTCGATGGAGCAAAGCTCGGCTGTCGGCGGATTTGTCGCGGAGATTTTCCCTCCCGACACGCCGCTCGGTGGGTTTATAGCAGAGCATTTGAGAAAAATAGCGCATTTCCTTGAATATGCACTTCTTGGTGTGGAATGCGCTTTGCTCGTAATCTTTTATTTACAAAAACGCAGGTTTTATGCTTGCTTATCTGTTCCCGCGGCGTTCTCTGTTGCCGCTGTTGATGAGTTGCTGCAGAATTTTTCCGGTCGCGGACCGGCTCTTGGTGACGTGTGCATCGACCTTGCGGGATTTGTTTTCGCATCGCTATTTACCTATGGCGCGGCATATCTCGTTCGGGTGATTATCGGTATAGGATGTGCCAAGGATAACGATATGGAGAAGGAAAATGGTTAAAATTACAGGGCTTGAGCGCGGCTCCTACGCCGCACGCGCAGGCGTTGCTGAGGGTGATACGCTTATCAGCATCAACGGAAACGAAATAAACGACGTGCTTGATTACCGCTTTTACCTTACCGAAAGGGAAATTAAGCTCATCCTCGAGGGTACTGCGGGAGAGTATGAGGTTACTGTCAAAAAGGGTGAGTACGACGATATAGGGCTTGACTTTGAAACCCCCTTAATGGATAAAAAGCACACCTGTAAGAACGGCTGCATTTTCTGCTTCATCGACCAGAATCCCGAGGGACTGAGAGATACTCTCTATTTCAAGGACGACGATTCCAGACTCTCCTTCCTGCATGGAAATTACGTAACTCTCACGAATATGAACGATGCGGACGTGGCGCGCATTATCAAGATGCGCATATCGCCCATAAACGTATCCATACACACTACCAATCCCGAGTTGCGCGTACGCATGATGAAAAATAAACGCTCGGGCGAGGTCCTCAGGTATCTTGACGACTTCAAGAATGCCGGGCTTAATATGTGCGGACAGATAGTTCTTTGCCGCGGCGTTAACGACGGGGAAGAGCTTCGGCGCACGCTCCGCGATCTCTCGGAATACTATCCCTCGCTTACCAGCGTTTCGATAGTTCCCGCAGGACTTACTGCGTACCGTAAGGGGCTTTATCCGCTCTCGGACTTCACTCGGGAGGAGGCGCGAGAGATTATAAGGCTCGTGAATTCCTTCGGTGATAGGTGTATCGAACGCTACGGAACGAGAATGTTTTACGTTGCGGACGAGCTTTATCTCAAGGCGGGGTATGAAATTCCTTATGCGGAATATTATGAGGATTATCCCCAGATCGAGAACGGCGTGGGTCTGCTCAGATCCTTTGCCGACGAGTTTGACGAGGCTATGGAGGACGTAGAGGGGCTCGCCTCGTACGCCCAGGGCGGGAGACGTGTTACCGTAGCGACCGGTGTCGCGGCATATCCTATGCTAAGCGACTTTGCCGCTCGCGTTATGTCAAGGTCTGATGCGGTAAAGATTAACGTCAGAAAAATAGTAAATAATTTCTTCGGAGAGAGTATCACCGTTGCGGGGCTTTTGACGGGAAAGGATATATCGGCGCAGCTTTGCGGCGAGGAGCTTGGTGACGAGCTTCTTGTACCGAGGGCGGCGCTCAGGCATGGCGAGGAGATATTCCTTTGCGGAATGACTCTCTCGGAGCTTTCGGATAAGCTTGGTGTGCCTGTACGCGCGATCGATGCGGACGGCTACGCCTTCGCAGAGGCTGTTTTCGGAGTGTAAGGGAAGGAAGGTGTTTGAATGTCAAAACCAATAGTTGCCATAGTCGGCAGACCCAACGTGGGTAAAAGCACGCTTTTCAATAAGCTGATTGGTGAGCGCCGCTCGATAGTCGAGGATATCCCCGGCGTAACGCGCGACAGAATATACGCAGAGGCGGAGTGGCGCGACCATAAATTTATCCTTATTGATACGGGCGGAATAGAGCCTAAGAGCGACGATACCATTCTTAAGCAGATGCGCAATCAGGCAGAGATGGCGATTGCCTCGGCATCTGTTATCGTCTTTATGTGCGATATACGCGCAGGGCTTATTGCAGATGACCGCGACATCGCGATAATGCTCAAAAAATCGGGTAAGCCCATTGTGCTTGCAGTCAACAAAATCGATAAGGTCGGCAGCGTTCCCTTCGAGTTTTACGAGTTCTATGAGCTTGGCTTCGAGCGTGAGCCGATAGCTATTTCCTCTCTCCACGGCTCGGGTACGGGAGATCTTCTTGACGCGATAATCGAGGAGTGCGATTTTGCCGATGAGGAGGAGTGCGCCGAGGGAATAATCAACGTTGCCGTAATCGGTAAGCCCAACGCAGGTAAGTCCTCTATCATAAACCGTATGTGCGGTGAGGAGCGCGTGATAGTTTCCGAAATTGCCGGCACTACAAGAGATGCCGTTGATACGAGGGTTGAAAACAGCCACGGAGTATATAACTTCATCGACACCGCAGGTATCCGTAAGCACTCGAAGGTTGAGGATAAAATCGAAAAATTCAGCGTTATCCGTGCTAAAATGGCTGTCGAGCGCGCAGACGTATGCCTGCTTATGATAGATGCCAACGACGGCGTCACCGAGCAGGACGAAAAGATTGCGGGTATAGCCCACGAGGCGGGTAAGGCTGTTATCATCGTTATAAATAAGTGGGATGCGGTAGAAAAGGACAATAACACCGTAAGCTCCTACAGCAAAAAGGTGCGTACCGCTCTTGCATATATGACGTACGCTCCTATCATTTACGTTTCCGCTCTTACGGGACAGAGATGTGCAAATATCTACGAAATGATAAATAAAGTTTACAATGAGGCGCACAAACGCATCACCACGGGTATGCTTAACGATCTTCTCAACGACGCAATGAACAGAGTTCAGCCTCCGTCGGACAGAGGAAAACGCCTCAAGATATACTATATGACCGAGACGTCGGTTGCACCTCCTACATTCGTTATTTTCTGCAACTCGGAGGAGCTGTTCCACTTCTCATACCGGCGTTATCTCGAGAATTGTCTGAGAGATACCTTTGGATTTGAGGGAACGCCGATAAGGCTCGTTATAAGACAAAAGGGTGATGATTACACTCACGGCTGATAGCTGAAGGGAGGTAAATCGGTTGTTTATAGATAACATTAAAATATATGTCAAGGCAGGCGACGGCGGTGACGGAGCGGTAGCGTTCCACCGTGAGAAGTACGTCAGCGCGGGCGGTCCCGACGGTGGCGACGGCGGTCGCGGCGGAAGCATAATATTCCGCGTCGATACCGGTGCTAACACGCTTCTGGCGTTCAGATATAAGAGAAAGTTCGTTGCCGAATCGGGTGAGAACGGCAAGGGCGGCAAAAAGCACGGCAAGAACGGTGCCGACGTTATAATATCCGTCCCTCCGGGAACTCTCATCAAGGATCCAGAGAGCGGCAGAATAATATACGATATGGCACAGTCGGACGAATTCGTTGTATGTAAGGGCGGACGCGGCGGCTGGGGCAACAGGCACTTTGCCACCCCCACAAGACAGATCCCGAGATTTGCCAAGTCGGGGACTAAGGGGGAGGAGCGCGAGGTGCTTCTCGAGCTGAAGATGCTCGCAGAGGTTGGTCTTA
>CAYZZJ010000124.1:0-5502 GCA_964482885.1 uncultured Ruminococcus sp.
GATAACCCGCGACGTTTCGGGCGAGGGAGTTCAGCAGGCGCTTCTTAAGATACTTGAGGGCACTGTTGCAAACGTTCCTCCGCAGGGCGGAAGAAAGCACCCCAACCAGGAGTTTATCCAGATAAACACCAAGAATATCCTCTTTATATGCGGCGGTGCGTTCGACGGCATCGAGTCTATCATTGAGCAGCGTAAGGGCACGCAGCAGATAGGCTTCCTCGACGACGGCAAGAAGTCGCCGAGAGAGCGCGTTGAGAAGGGCGTATACAAGGACGTTGAGGCTCACGACGTTGTCAAGTACGGTATTATCCCCGAGCTTGTGGGACGTCTGCCTATCATAGTTGCGCTCGACAACCTCGACGAGGACGCTCTGGTTCGTATTATCAAGGAGCCGAAGAATGCGCTCTACAAGCAGTATAAGAAGCTTATGGGGCTTGATAATATCGAGCTTGAGTTCGAGGAGGAGGCATTCCGTGCGATAGCTCATCTCGCTATCGAGAGAAAGACGGGTGCGCGCGGTCTTCGCTCTATCGTAGAGGGCATTATGCTTAAGCCTATGTACGAGCTTCCTAGTGACGATAGCGCGGAAAAGGTTATCATTACCGCAAAATACGTAAGAGGCGAGGAGCCTGTTACGATAATAAGGAAGTCCCCCGATGCGGCTGCCGTTGCAGTTTTAAGCGAGGAGTAAGCAATATGATAAGCAACCTTCAACCCGACAAGGAATATATAATTTCGATAAGGCGCGAGCTTCACCGCTTCCCCGAGGTGGGCTTTGAGCTGCCTAAAACTCTTGCTATTATTCGCCGCGAGCTTGACGGTATGGGAATTGAATATACCGAAAAATACGGCAAATCAAGCATTGTAGGCTACCTCGCGAAGGGGCGCGGTAAGGTTATCGCACTCAGAGCGGATATTGATGCACTTCCTATAAAGGAAGAAACGGGTCTTCCCTTCTCCTCGGAGCATGAGGGCATGATGCACGCCTGCGGACACGATACGCATGCGGCAATGCTTCTCGGCACGGCAAAGATGCTCAAGGAGATTGAGGACGAGCTACCCTGCGAGATAAGGCTATTCTTCCAGGCGGCAGAGGAATATGCTCCCGGCGGCGCTAAGCTGATGTGCGAGGACGGGTGCATGGACGGGGTGGACGCTATAATCGGCGCACACATAGATCCCGATATCCCGCTCGGGCACATAGCACTTAACTACGGTGCTATGTCGGCATCGAGCCACGGCTTTTTCCTTGATTTCCATGGAAAATCCTGCCACGTTTCAACGCCGCACAGAGGAGTTGACGCCATTGCCATGGCGTGCCGTGCCTTCCTTGATATTCAGGTAATGCGCGCACGCGAGCTTGATCCCAAGGAGCCTGTGGTGCTTGGCATCGGCGAGTTCCACGGCGGTCAGGCGAACAACGTGGTTTGCGACCACGTGCATATGCACGGCACTATCCGTACGACGAACAATGCAGTCGACGAGTACATATTCAGAAGAATAGGCGAGATTGCGAGCGCGGTTGCGACCGATATGGGCGGCAGCGCCGAGATCTCCACGACAAAGCACTACCCCTCTATCCTCAATGATAAAGAGGTTGCGGCGGCGGTTGTCAGTGCCGCGCGAGAGGTGCTTGGCGAGGAGTGCGTAAACGATAAGAAGGAATGTATGATGGGCGGCGAGGACTTCGCCTTCTACACCCTTCGCAAGCCCGGAGCATTCTTCCATATAGGAATGAGGAGCGACAAATACACCTTCGCGCCCTGGCACAACTCTAAGTTTGTGGTTGATGAGGACGCGCTGACTATAGGTCCCTCTATTTTCTTAGCCTTCATTCGCGAATACGCAAAAGGCATATAGTAAAATAAAAGCAGAGCTGTCAAACTATACGCAGCTCTGCTTTTTTGTCGTTTTATGTAAATATGCGTTGTCATTTAAGGCTTTCAAGGTAGGCTTTTACCTCTTTTGAGATACGAAAGCTCTCCTTTGCCTTTTGTATTGTCTTAGCGTGTATCCACGGGGAAAGTCGGCGCTCCTCGAGGTATTTAATTGCTTCATCATACTGCTTTGCAAGCGCTGTCGCAAAATACCACGAAATCATCATATTGACGTAGTATTCATCTGATGAGGCGGCGGCAACGCGCGCCATATACTCGGGGCGGAAGTCGGAATCGAGATAATGCTTCATAAGCATAAGTATCGCATAACGTACTGTGTACGTGCTGCCAGAGGCGAGCCAGCGATCTATTGCGGCAATCAGCTTATCCTTGTCCCTCGCGAAAACGGGCGGGGATACAGAATCGGTCAGCGCCCAGGAGTTAAGATACGGGAGCAATCTGTCAAGCTCGGATATACACTCATCAAAATCCTTAATGTAGGATATCAGAAAGCCGTGAAGGAGATATTCCTCAAAATACGCGTGCGGAAGCTCAAGAATAAGAGCTTCTGCCTCGGGCGTACCTCTCAGCTCCCTTGCGAGCGAGCGAAGCTTTGGCACTCTTACACCGATGACGGTAGCCTTATCCACACTTGGCATAAGCCTTGTAGTGAAGCTACGATACCCTCCGTCGGCAAGCGAGAGTAGACGTTCTCTTATATTCACTGTGCGCTCTTACGGTATGCGAGAGGACTCGTACCCATATACTGCTTAAATATCTTATGGAAGTAGTTGGGGTTGCAGAAGCCTATGGTATCAGCTATCTCCGCCATAGAAAGCTCGGTCGAGCAAAGCAGCTGCATAGAGAGGTTAACGCGCATAGCGTTTATATAATCTATCGGGGTCTTGCCGATAGACTCCTTGAACATTTTCGTGAAATAGTCGGCGGAGACGGTTATCATACCCGCGAGCTTATCAATATAGGTCTTCTCGGTAAAATGCTCGGCGAGGTACTCGATAACGGGGCGCATACGAAGGACGTTATGGTATACCATTTTATCGCCCTCGTCCTTAGAGCCACAATAATAGCGAAGCAGAGCCGTCATCATAAGGTAGATATTCGCGCGGATCGGCAGCTTGTAGCATACATCCTTATCAGAATATTCAAGATAGGACTCCTCGATAAGAGAAGCGAGAATATCATGCACGGGGTGGCTCTTATCAAAGACAACAGCCTTGTTCTTTGCCTGGACGTAGAACATATAGAACACCTCGGAATCGAAGGGATCCATATTCTCCTCAAGTATAGACATATTGAACACCATGCCGCGCACCGATGCCGCACCGTCGAGCGAATCAACACGGAACACCATCGACGGGGGAACGCAAAGAATATCCCCGCGCGAGGTCTCGACAAGATCGGTGCCTATTTGCACTAGCGCCTTGCCCTCTATAATCTCTATAATCTCCATCTCCGAGTCGCGGCAAACAGAGTTAACTACCCTGCCCTCAGCGGTAGCACGGTACATGGAAAAGGGGAATTTTGCATCGTTCTTTTTCATAGGGTGAATCCCTTTCTGCTGCATTATTGTTTTATCAAAAGCATTGAATTTTTGGTCTGAAATCGCGGGAATTGACGAAAAATGCAAATATTTGTTGTCAAATCGGCATTAATAGAAGGTTGCAACCTCTTGTATGGGCTTCTCTGCTCTTTCGATTTTCTTAACGGTGAGGACGGGTCCTCTGCCACCGTAGAGCTTTGAATTCTCCTCGTTAAGGATACCCTCGACAACGACCCAGTCGCGCGTCGCGAGCTTGAGGCCTCCCATGCCCTTTGCGACAACGCCGCGGTAGGCAATATCGTCCTGACAACAGGTCATAATGTGACGCCCGATGGCGAACTGACCTCCGGGGAGCGAGGGGTCAGTCGCAACAATGCCCTTAAATCTCAGGTTCTTACCCTTATACTTATCAAGCTCGTCCACCATATCACGGTAGAATATAGCGAAGTCCTCATCCTTTATTTCTACAACGGGGGCGTTTATATCGTAGGGGAGCGGATCCTCTATGGTATCAAACTCAAGCTCGCCCTCCATATCCTCATAGCAGATGTTAGCGCGCTTCGATACGCCTCTAACGAGCTTGTGAAGCTCCATTTTATCATACTCGGGCTTTACACGGTTAAAGACAACCATCTCACAGCTGGTGAGCTTGTCCACCATCTGCTGACGCATATTGGCGTTGTAGACGAGGGCGGTGGTTGCATCTACGATGCAAATCTCCTGATATACCATCCAGCCGTCGGGGAGCGCGGAATAGAAGCGGTCTATCGGCCACATTCCATTATACTCCACAACAAGTATATCGGCACCAGCGCGCTTCTGCATAGCGCTGAGCCTGTCGGGCGTAAGAGCCTGCTCGTCATCGAAATGCGAGAAGGCTACGTTCGGTCCGAATGCCTCGGGGTCGTGCTCCTCCTCTCCGTCCTCACAGAGGACGATGAGAAACTTCTTCTCTCCGTCATTGAAATTGGGATCCTGCATGGTTTCGGCAATAAACTTGGTTTTGCCTGCCTCGAGGAAGCCTGTAAATAGATATACTGCTACTTCCATAAATCAGTCTTAAATGCCGAAGCGCTCCTTTATTTTCTTCTCATCGAGGGCAGAGCCTATAACGCAAAGCCTGCCTATTACGGCAGCAGAGCCGTATCTGACGTCAATGCCGTCGGGCACGTAATCGAAGTGTATCCACCTGCCGTCGGAAGCGGCAACTATACCCTTCGCGCGGAGGACGGTGCCGTAATCACCCGACTCGTCAAAGTCCTCAAGAACAGCGGTGATATCCTCGACGGTAAACTTCTTCGGCGTTTCCGCACCGAAGCTGGTGAATACCTCATCGGCGTGGTGTCCGTGATGTCCGTGACAGCCACAGCTGCATTCCTCACCATGGTCGTGATGGTGGTGATGCTCATGCTCGTGGCAGCCGCAGTCGCAATCCTCATCATGCTCGTGATGGTGATGATGCTCATGCTCATGACAGCCGCAGTCGCAATCCTCGTCATGCTCGTGGTGGTGATGCTCGTGATGCTCTGCTTCAAGGCGTGCTATAGCCTCATCAAGCGTGTCCTTGCGCTCCATGGCGGCAAGAATGTCCTTTCCGTCGAGAGTATCCCACGGTGTGGTAACTATAACCGCATCGGGATTATGCTCCCTGATAAGAGCGACGGACTCCTCGATCTTTGCCTCCTTGGCAACGTCGGTGTGCGAGAGGACTATTGCAGAGGCGTGTGATATCTGGTCGTTATAGAACTCACCGAAGTTCTTCATATACATCCTGCATTTAGTGACGTCGGCAACCGTGGTAAAGCAATTAAGCACAAGGGCGTCCGAATCAACGTTCTGCACCGCGCGGATAACGTCCGAGAGCTTACCTACACCCGACGGCTCTATGATTATTCTGTCGGGAGAAAACTCGAGAAGCACCTTACCGAGCGCGGCGGTAAAGTCACCGACGAGCGAGCAGCATATACAGCCCGAGTTCATCTCGGTGATCTCAATGCCTGCGTCCTTAAGGAAGCCGCCGTCAATACCAATCTCACCAAACTCATTCTCTATAAGAACGACCTT
>CAYZZJ010000125.1:0-3222 GCA_964482885.1 uncultured Ruminococcus sp.
GATGTGGTTTTGTAGGGCGGGGGCTTGCTCCCGCCGAAACAACACGAGAATTTACATAAGGCGATATATGCACTGCATATTGCACCTTGTTATATGTTATTGTATTTCGCGTCGGGAGCAAGCCCCCGCCATACGAATAGGGTGTCAACGCTCATTGACTTTCATGCGGGCGAACAAGTACGACTACTCATCCGTCTTTTGAAACTGCACGCAGTTTCAAAATCCACCTTCTCTGGCAAGAGAAGGCTTGGATATGGCCGCTATCTCAGCCATTACTCCGTTAACTCCTGAATTCTGAATTCTGAATTCAATCTCCCCATTTACATTTCCAAATTACTGTGCTATAATGGTGTTGCGACATAAACCGAATATTCTATGCAAGGGTGTACTATGCCATTTTAGTACTCCTCTCTTTTCATATGCTTGCATAGAAGGGTTTGTGTCGCAGCAAAACGGGGGTGCTTTATGGGGGCGCGCTCGCTTTGCGGCGCGCTTTTTATTTTTGTATGCAAATTTTCAAAGCATGGAGGACTTTCCTATGAAAAGAGTGGTTTTTGGGCTTTTGTCCTTGCTGTTGCTCGCGCTTTCCCTGGCGAGCTGCAATACCGAGTGCGAGCATACCTGGGATTTCGGCAGTGTTACCGTCGCACCGAAGTGCACCCTTGACGGCGAGATAACCTACAAGTGTACTAAGTGTGAGGTAACGAGAGACGAGATATTACTCGCCACCGGGCATACCGAGCTGGTTACCGATGCGGCTGTCCCCGCCACCTGTGATGAGCCGGGTCTGACCGAGGGCTCTCACTGCGGCACCTGCGGTGTCACGGTAGTCTCGCAGAGTCTTATTCCTGCGGCGCACACTGTTGAGGTGTTGGAGGCTGTGCTGCCCACCTGTACTGCTACGGGCTTAACCGAGGGCAAGACGTGTACCGCGTGTGGCGACGCCATTCTTGAGCAGGAGGTGCTTGATCCTATCGATCACGCCTTTGGCGACGGTAGGGTGTGTCTGATGTGCGAGTCCGACGATTATCACACGAAGGGTTTGGTTTTTAGAAAGTATGGTAACAATGGATATTACGTAAGCATAGGTACTGCGACAGACACGGAAATTGTTGTACCATCCTTCTATAAAACTCTGCCTGTTATCGGAGTAGATAGCGATGGCTTTAAGGATTGCACCGCGATGACGAGCATTGTTCTGCCGGAGGGTATTAAGAGCATAGGCTCAGGCGCATTTGTTAATTGCTCCTCGCTTGAGAGCATCACTATACCCGATGCTGTAGATAGAATTTCACACGGGACCTTCTCCGGCTGTACCTCGCTCGAGAGTATTACGCTCCCGTGGTTCAACGTCTCATCGTCCGACTCCATAAGCACCGTGTACGAGTGCCCTACCACCGATTCTTATACTCATTTCGGATTGATTTTCGGTAATACGAAATATAGAGATCAGAACTCTGTTGTGCCCGAGAGCCTTAAAAGCGTAACGATTACGATAGGTACGCTTATAGACAGCTATGCGTTCTACGGCTGTGAAAATCTCGAGAGCATCACGGTTTCCGATAAGATAGAGTACGTCGGGGAGAACGCCTTTGAGGGCTGCTCAGCCTTGCGATATAACAAGGTGGACGGAGGATATTATCTGGGAAGCTCCGAAACCCCCTATAAGGTGCTTGTGAAGATAGATGATGCGACATCCTTTGAGGCTCACGAGGACACCGCTATTATAGCCGGCGAGGCTTTTTTCAATCATGACGAGCTGCTTTCGGTTACCCTGCCTGAGGGGCTTAAGAGCGTTGGAATAAGAGCTTTCTACTACTGCACGTCGCTGACGGAGATCGTCATTCCCGAGAGCGTTACAATCGTTGCTCCTCATTCGTTCGCGGAGTGCAGCTCGCTCGAATCTTTGACCTTGCCTGCTCCTTACCGCATGGTAGACGTTTTTGCCGGACGCTTCGTCTGGGGTACATCTTGGGGCGATCCTACGTATTACGATACCGCCGATTACGTACCCGAATCTCTTAAGAGGGTGGTGTTTACCGGCGGAACGGAAATAGACGTGGGCTCGTTTTTCGGTATATATAACATAAAAGAGATAATCCTCCCCGACACACTTACCTACGTGTATGACAATGCGTTCACCGGCTGCAGCCTGAATTACAACGAATACGGCGCGGGCAAATATCTCGGTAGCGAGACAAATCCTTACCTTGTACTAATAGACGTTGACGATACCGTTACCGAGTACACCGTTCACGCCGACACCGTTATAATTGACGATAACGCTTTCAGAGAGTGCAAGCTGCTGGAGTCCGTGCAGCTCGGCACAAGGCTGAAAAGCATCGGCGACGGGGTCTTTGTCAACTGCGAGGCGCTGAAGCGTATAGAAATTCCCGAGGGCGTTACAAGCATCGGAAATTGCGTATTTTCAATGTGCGAGTCTCTTGTCGAGGCAATTTTGCCTGACAGTATTAAGTCTATTGGCTCTGCGATGTTTGAGTATTGTACTGCGCTCGTGGAGATCAGACTTCCTGCCAATCTCGAGAGAATAAGGGAGTACACCTTCTGGAATTGCAGCAGCCTTACCTCAATTACTATACCGGATACGGTGGTGCTCATTGGTAACACAGCCTTTGCCGGCTGCTCGAAGCTCACAGCCATAGTACTGCCTAAGGGACTTACCGCTATCGAAGGCTCGGCGTTCTTGGGCTGCACCTCACTTTCGAGCGTAACTTCTTACAGCCCCTTGAGGGTAATCGGTGAGAGCGCGTTCAAAAATTGCACCTCCTTAAGCTCTATTTATATCGCATCTTCAGATATGAATATATTGGATAACGCCTTTTCGGGCTGTTCTGCCTTGACAAACGTTTATTACAGGCATCATGGGTATTGGTGGTCAAAGATTAATATCAGCAGCGTTGGTAATGATGCGCTGCTTTCCGCGACGAAGACGTTTGAGTATTCCTATAACTGATAATTTGACAATCTAAGTTAACAAAATAGATAAAAATAAGAGCGAAGCGGTCTTGTGCCGCTTCGCTCCTTTTCTTTTGGGTGAGGTGACTTACGCGAGGTGTGCGCCTGTGGGAAATCTTGTGGGGCGGGGGCTTGCTCCCGCCGGAATAAGAGACGAGAATTTAGAGGATTTACATAAGGCGATATTTGTACTGCATATTGCACCTTGTTATATGTTATTGTATTTTGCGGCGGGAGCAAGCCCCC
>CAYZZJ010000125.1:3232-5494 GCA_964482885.1 uncultured Ruminococcus sp.
TGTGGGAGAAGGTGGACCACGGAGTGGTGGATGAGGAGTTGGTTGTACTTTTTGCGTAGTTTCATTCCACGTGTTTAAGCTTTTCCTACACCTCATCCGTCTTTTGCTACGCAAAATCCACCTTCTCCCTCTGGAGAAGGCTAAGTCACCCTCGTGCCGCTTCGCTACCCGCAGGAGAAGGCAAAGAGAGGCGCCGAAGCACCTCTCTCGAAATAAATATTATACCTTTTCAACCGAGATGGTTACGCCCTCACCGTTGATATTCCACTCCTTAGCGTTAGCGAGGGTGGCGTCGGTGATGAGTGCATCTGCGAGAGTTTCGTCGGAGATTTCTGCGGAGTTGCGCTTGGCGATCTCGGCTATGGTAGCGTTGCCCGAGAATGCAACCTTGATGCGGTCCATTACTTCAAATCCGGAATCCTTACGCATGGTCTGAATCTTCGAGATAATCTCGCGGACGTTACCCTCTTCTATAAGCTCGGGGGTGAGGTTCTTGTCGATAACTACGGTGACTCCTCTGTCGCCGAGCGACTCGAAGCCCTCCTTCTTAGTCATCTCGATAAGAAGGTCGTCACGGGTGAGGACGATCTCTGCGCCCTGCGCGGTGAAGCTGATCGCGCCATTTGCCTCAAGCTCGTCTATAGCGGCGTTGCCGTCGAGGGTTGCGAGGGTGTTCTTTATCGCGCCTAGATACTTGCCGTACTTAGGTCCGACGGTGCGGAGCTGAGGCTTGAAGGAGTAGGTGGTGAACTCACGTACGTTGTCGGTGAAGATGACCTCCTTGAGGTTAAGCTCCTCCGCGATAATGGGAGTGAAGCTCTCCTCGGGAACCTTATCGCACTTAACGTACATACGTGCCACGGGCTGACGGTTCTTGATAGCCGCCGCGTTACGGCAGGCACGGCCGAGAACAACGATGTCAACGACCTCGTCCATATTCTCCTCGAGCGACTTGTCTATAAGGCTCTCGTCGGCTACGGGATAGTCGCAAAGATGCACCGATATGGGTGCAGACTTATCAACCGAGCAAACGAGGTTGCGATAGATATCCTCGGTCATGAAGGGAATGAGGGGTGCCGATGCCTTCGCGATAGTTACGAGGGCGGTGTAGAGGGTGAGATATGCGTTAACCTTATCGGTGGGCATACCCTTTACCCAAAAGCGCTCGCGGCTGCGGCGTACGTACCAGTTGGAAAGCTCGTCAACAAAGCTCTCAAGCACGCGCGTAGCCTCGGTGATCTTGTATGCGCCGAGGTACTCGTCGGTAGCCTTGACGGTGGAATTGAGCTTCGAGAGTATCCACTTGTCCATAACCGAGAGGGTGGACTTATCAAGCGTGTACTTCGTGGGATCAAAGCTGTCTATATTAGCGTAGAGAACGTAGAAAGCATAGGTGTTCCAGAGAGTACCCATATACTTTCTCTGTCCCTCGACAACTGCCTCACCGAAGAAACGGTTGGGAAGCCAGGGCGCGGAGTTGGAGTAGAAGTACCAGCGGATAGCGTCTGCACCGTATGCCTCGAGAGCCTCGAAGGGGTCAACGGCGTTGCCCTTGGACTTCGACATCTTCTGTCCGTCCTTATCGAGGACGTGTCCGAGGACGAGAACGTTCTTGTAGGGCGCGCAGTCAAAGATAAGAGTGGATATCGCCATAAGCGAGTAGAACCAGCCGCGCGTCTGGTCGACACCCTCGGAGATGAAGTTAGCAGGGAACTGCGACTCGAATGTTTCCTTGTTCTCGAAGGGGTAGTGCCACTGTGCGAAGGGCATCGAGCCTGAGTCAAACCAGCAGTCGATAACCTCGGAAACGCGCTTCATCTCTCCGCCGCACTCGGGGCACTTAAGGGTTACCGCGTCTATGAAGGGACGGTGAAGCTCGATGCTCTCGGGACAGTTATCCGACATGGACTTAAGCTCCTCGATAGAGCCTATTGCGTGACGGTGACCGCAGGAGCATTCCCAGATGTTGAGGGGAGTTCCCCAATATCTGTTTCTCGAAAGACCCCAGTCCTGAATGTTCTCGAGCCAGTCGCCGAAGCGGCCCTTACCGATAGACTCGGGAATCCAGTTAACGGTGTTGTTGTTTCTGATAATATCCTCACGCACCTTGGTCATCTCTATAAACCAGGTGTCGCGTGCGTAGTAAATAAGGGGGGTGTTACATCTCCAGCAATGGGGGTACTCATGCTCGAACTTGGGAGCGGAGGGCCTGGGTTGTGTCGGAGCGTCGTACGGAGGATACTCGGTGTTCTATCTTGCGGG
>CAYZZJ010000126.1:0-5414 GCA_964482885.1 uncultured Ruminococcus sp.
TTGCTACCTGCGGTACCTTCTCCTCCTGGCAGAGAATGACCTCCCGTCTTTGCACTCACGGTCCTATCACTCCCTACCTGCCTTCTACTATGCTTCAGACGAAGAAGACTCAGGTTTATATTTCGGAGGAGCTGGCAGCACCCTTCCAGTGCTGGGAGAAGGTAGGATACTAATCCTCGACCGCGGATCTTATGCCGTAACCGAAAATGGAATAAATATAGGGCGTGGACTTTGTGCCGCGCCCTTTTCTATGTGCTATTTCAAAGTTAATAAGGTTGAAAACCTACGGTTTTCTCCATTTTGATATTCCATTTTCTACCGCCGTTTTCGCCCTCTCGGAGTACTTAGGTACACCTTCGGGACGAAGAACGACGCTTTCCGACACAATCTCCGCGGTCGAGGTCTGGTTGCCTCTATCTTTACTTGGGTGCTAGTCCGAGCGGATCTTACGCCGTAACCGAAAATGGAATAAATATAGGGCGTGGACTTTGTGCCGCGCCCTTTTCTATCTGCCATGTGAAGGTAATAAGGTTGAAAACCTGCGGTTTTCTCCGTTTTAATATTCCATTTTCTTTTGCCGTTTTCCCGCCTTGCCACACAAAGCGATACACCCACTACGTTGGGGTGTCAACGCTGTACGGCTCGCGGCGTGAAGAACGGCAAATTCCGACACAGCCTCCACGGTCGAGGTCTGGGTGCCTCTGTCTTTGCTTGGGTACAAATCTAAGCGGATCTTATGACGTAACCGAAAAAAAGCGAGGTGTGCGCCTCGCTTTTTGTATTGTATAATAACTTATATTTACATATCGACTACAAATCCTCGGATTTGTCGGGGATATATACCAGTATATCCTCAACGCGGCAGTCGAGGAAGGTGCAAAGGTCGTTGAGCGTTACGGTGCTGATGGGCTTGTTGTGCTTTAAGCGGTCGAGCAGGCTTCGGCTTACACCGAAGTCATTGATAAGCTTGTAGGTGGAGATTCCGCGCTCCTTCATCGTCTTATATAACGGCTCGTAGGAAATCATATTTTCCTCCTGCTTTCTTCCTTAATATATACTGTATAAGACGATTATAATTTATGCTCCACCTATTGACAATTGTCTATAAATAGAGTATAATTGGGATATCTGATTTTTGGAGGAGATCTTTTATGAGTTATACGGCTAAATCTATGCTTAAGCGCATATCGCGCGTTCTCGAGTCTTGGCTTCGTGATGCCGGATTTAACAGAAGTGCATCGGATTACTTGTCTCGCGCTATTCCGCTTACGGTTGCTCTTATTATTACCGGCGTGATGCTGTTTCTTTCGATACGCCTGCTGTGCAAGCAGCTGAAATGCGGCCGTAGGGTTCTTCCTATAATGTCTACGTGCGCGCATATCGCGTGCTTTTCCATCATATTGTCGCTAGCGCTAGAGCAAGCGTTTGCCAATTTGATTGTTGGTGTTACTTTTGGTCTGGATACCATTTTCGGTTATATAAACGATGTGCTTGAAAGTATAGTTTATGGAGACGGCGGACCGATACAGGTATTCAGTATGGCGTTCTGGGCTTGCGCGTACGTTGCTATTGCTGACGTATTTTACACGTTGTTCGCCGCACACATCGTCAGGGATAAGTACGACACCGACGAGATGGGCAACGCGATTGTGAATGAGCGCGCGCTTACAATGACGTATATCGTTCTCACAGTAGCTATCGTATCGCTGATTATTGCGTTTTAGGATATACCGAAAAATCGGTAATAGAATAGCCCGGCTGTCTTGTCCCGTATTGGGCGGCAGTCGGGCTTTTTGTGTAAATTAAACAAAAAGGGGACAACCCAACGGTTGCCCCCACAAAACTGATTTTATCATAGGTTATAGGGTGTTGTCAAGAGTTTTTTTATAATTCGACACAAAAGGGCGCAAATATTTACGTTTTGTACATAATCAATAAAAAACACTTACAAAATTTCGAAAAACTGTTTACAACGCACAAGAAATGTGCTATAATGATAATGCAGACGGGGAACACCACCCCGCCGAGGTGGAAATCTCTCGTTTGGCAATTCCACGAAAGGGCCTCTTAAGGATACCAAAAAAGAGGTAACGGTGTACGGTATGAAGATAACACTTTACGGCAAACAGATGACGGTTAGAGAGTCGCTTAAGCTTGCGGTGGAGAAGAAGCTCTCTAAATTTGACAAGTTCTTCGGAGAGGATACGGAGGCATTTGTCACCTGTCGGACGCGCAAGGGAGTAAAGATCATTGAAATTACCGTAAACTATGAGGGTACTACCTTCCGTTCGGAAGAGGAGAGCGAGACCTTTATCACCGCGCTCGACAGAGCTGTTGAGAGCCTTGAGGGTCAGATCAGAAAGAATAAGACCAGGCTCGAGAAAAAGGTAAGACGTGATGCCTTTGTCACCATTACAGAGGACGACGATGACGAGTATGTGGAAGAGGAAGAATTCGAGATCAGGGTTAAGACCTTCCCCTTCAAGCCCATGACAGCCGAGGAGGCAATACTCCAGATGAATCTCTTAGGACATAGCTTCTATGCATTCATCTCCGCCGATAGCGGCGACACCTGCGTCGTATATAAGAGAAAGGAAGGCAGCTACGGACTTATCGTTCCCGAATAGGTGTGTCGGGAAATTAAATCACCGGGGTGGAAGTCCTCGGAGAAAGGTAGGAAAAACCGATGTTCTGATAGAAAACAGCTTCATTAAAACGGTTCAAAGATCGATCGGCCGTAATATGAATGATCTGTAGTCATATCCCAATCACACATCGTGATTTCCCCGAAGTATTATATAGCAAACCGCAGATGATTGCGGTCCACCACAAGACCTTTGGTATAAGCCAATGAACAACTGAAATTAATCTTTTTCAATTATCGGTAAATCAACTACGGTTGATTTTAAGCAAACAGGACATAGGTATAGACCAATGTACTAAACGGATTTTCTTATAGCGATAATCTTATAACGACAATCATCATTATAGGTAAACCGCAAATGGCTGCGGTCCGCAAAAGAGACCTTTGGTATAAGCCAATGAACAATTAGTATTTAGTTTCTATGGGTAAACGGGTATGATACCCGTCCGCAAGGTGCCCACATACGTGGTAGACGACGCCGGGTGGTGTCAGATGTATGTGAGACGTGTTTAAGTGAAGTGAGTTATTCGCAGAATGTGAGGTAACCATGCTTCCAACGAGAAATGAATAAGTTGACATCGTTTTGTCAACTATACTTTCCGAAAAACTACAACTGAATAAAAATTTTATGTGAAAATGGGCGCTGAATCACAGGCCCGATGTGTAAAGGCGGTCGTACTCCGTGACCCGAAAAAGCAGGAGAAAAGAATAAATATAAAGGAAAAGTCACGCACCTTAGAATTTATCGATAAACGGTGGCCAGGTTTTATCGGTGATGATCTAATCTACACGGACAGGGTTCGTTTGAGTTGAACTTTATTAAGGACGATAGTCCGGAAAATCAGTGAATACGCTACGTTTCTTCAAGTGCGAGGGGATGTAGCGTATTCTTATTTTTGGGATTTTTCTGCGAATTTTCAAAAAGGGGTTGACATCAGCGCTTTAATGTGGTAGAGTGGTAGAGTAATTTAATAAATCGCTTACCGATGATGCATGCGGAATCCGGCTAGAGACCGCAGTAGCGAAGGTGACTCCCGAGAATCTCTATTGAGTGCCGAAGGTGCAAGGCGCGTGCGCGCCGAATCTCTCAGGCAAAAGGACGGAGCAGCTATTCAGAATTTTTATTTTTGCTGTTATTGCTGGTTTCGTTTTTATAAGTGTGTTTTGGGATCGCCGCTCGCGATCCTTTTTTGTTGGTGGCGCTTTAAGAAAGAGGAGACTTATGGAAAAATTCTTACTCGACGTTGTCAACGCGGTCAATACCTACCTGACAGATTACGTCCTTATTCTTCTGCTCGTCGGTGTCGGCATTTACTTCACCGTACGTACGCGCTTCGTGCAGGTGCGCTGCTTCGGCGAGGGCTTGAAGCAGGTGTTCGGCAACATTAATCTTAAGGGTGAAAAGCAAAAGGGCGGAATGTCCTCCTTCCAGGCGGTTGCTACCGCGATCGCGGCACAGGTCGGTACGGGTAACGTAGTAGGCGCGTGCGGCGCTATCTTCGTCGGTGGCCCCGGTGCTATATTCTGGATGTGGGTTATAGCCTTCCTCGGCATGGCAACCAACTACGCTGAGGCTGTCGTAGCGCAGAAGACGCGCGTTGTCAACGAGGACGGTAGCGTTGAAGGCGGTCCCGTTTACTATATCAAGCGTGCCTTCAGCGGAAAGTTCGGTAAGTTCCTTGCGGCATTCTTCGCCGTTTCGGCAACTCTTGCGCTAGGCTTTATGGGTGCTATGGTTCAGTCCAACTCCATAGCCTCGAACTTTGCAAACGCATTCAGCAACTTTGCATCTACTCCCGAGGCGGCAGAGACGGTCAAGACGGTAACGAATATCGTAGTCGGTGTTCTCGTTGCGGTAACTGCGGCGTTCATTCTTATCGGCGGCGTTCAGCGCCTCGCATCCGTTACCGAGAAGATCGTGCCCATTATGGCGGTATTCTATATCATCGGCGGTCTTTTCGTGCTGTGCATCAATATCACAAGCGTTCCTGCGGCATTCGGTATGATATTCAAGTATGCCTTCGTTCCCAACGCTCTTATAGGCGGTGCGATCGGCGTTGCTATCAAGAAGGCTATCAGCATGGGTGCTAAGCGCGGTTTGTTCTCTAATGAGGCGGGTATGGGCTCTACTCCCCACGCGCACGCTCTTGCGAACGTAGAGAGTCCTCACAAGCAGGGAACTGCGGCTATAGTCAGCGTATTTATTGATACCTTCATCGTTCTTACCATGACGGCACTCGTGGTTATTTCAACTCTGTATGCAGGCCCGAATGCTACTCTTACTCCCGAGTTTTACGCATCTGATGCCGCAGGCGTGTATTCGTCGGCAACAATGGCGCAGGACGCGTTTTCGAAGACGTTTGCGGTTGTGTTCGGCGATGCCGCAGGAGGCGTTATAGGTAACCTGTTTGTGGCTATTTGTCTATTCTTCTTTGCATTTTCGACCATTATCGGTTGGAACTACTTCGGCAAGGTTAACTTCCAGTACCTCTTCGGCAAGAAGCTCACGGTTGTTTATACCGTGCTGGCGGTGGCATTTATATTCCTCGGCTCGCTCCTCTCGAACGACCTCGTATGGGCGCTGACCGACTTCTTCAACTACCTTATGGTAATCCCCAACGTAATAGCTCTCGTCGTGCTGACGAAGCTCGTTACCGACTCCTCGAATAATAAGGCGCTCCCCGAGATCAAGGGTGAAGCCACTCCCGAGGAGGACGAGGTTGCAGCACAGTAACCTCACCTAAAGGACTCTGCCCGTAGGCTCTCATCT
>CAYZZJ010000127.1:0-5308 GCA_964482885.1 uncultured Ruminococcus sp.
CTGGTAAGGGTCACAAGGGCCAGAACGCTCGTTCGGGCGGTGGCGTAAGACCCGGTTTCGAGGGAGGTCAGCTCCCGCTTTACAGAAAGCTTCCCAAGAGAGGATTCAACAATTCTCGCTTTGCGAAGGTTTACACTGTAGTTAACGTTGACGTTCTTGAAAAGTATTTCAATGACGGTGACGTTGTAGATGCTGCTGCACTTGTTGAGAAGGGTATAGTTTCGGCTATCGCAGCAGACGGAGTGAAGGTTCTCGGCGACGGCAATCTCACTAAGAATATCACCGTAAAGGCGGCTGTCTTCTCTGCTTCTGCAAAAGAGAAGATCGAGGCAGTAGGTGGAAAGACTGAGGTGGTATAATGCTTCAGACACTTAAGAACGCTTGGAGAACGAGAGAAATAAGGGCGAAGATCCTCTTCACTCTCTTCATCCTCTTGCTCTACAGAATTGGTACAGTAGTTCCCGTTCCTTATGTCGACGCAAACAACTTCGCCGCATCGTTCCAGGGTACGATTCTCGAGTATATGGACATCCTCTCCGGAGGTGAGCTCGGAACTGCGACTCTGTTTGCGCTTGGCGTATCACCCTATATTAATGCATCTATCGTATTACAGCTTCTCGGCGTCGTCTTCCCCAACTCTATTGGAGCTATGGCGAAGAACGATAAGAAGAAGATGGGATTTGTAACCAGAATAGTAACTGTCGGTCTTGCTATAGTTACGGCACTCGGTTATTACTTCCTTCTCTCCAGAGCTGGCATGCTCACTGCCGCGGCAACGTCGGGCGGCGCAACTTGGTTCTATGCGATCGTGATTATCGCTTGCTACGTAGCAGGTGCATCGCTTATCATGTGGCTCGCTGACAGAATCAACGAGCGCGGCATCGGTAACGGTATCTCGATCATACTTTTCGCAAACATTATTTCTACGATTCCTTCGCAGCTGTATAGGCTTGTACAGCTTGTGATCGGCACCTTCTCTTATTCCGAGCCCGTTTGGTACATCATCGTTTCAATCGTATTTGCGCTCTTCTTCATCGCGCTCATTATCGGTTCGGTTATCTTTGTAGTATTCATTACCGGCTCCGAGAGAAGAATACCCGTCCAGTATGCTAAGAAGAACGTTGGCCGTAAGATGTACGGCGGACAGAGCACTCACCTTCCTATCAAGCTTAACATGACCGGCGTTATGCCCGTTATTTTTGCAAGCTCGATAGTATCCCTCGTTCCTACCATTCTTGCTCTTTGCGGCGTTACCGCAGACGACAAGACCGGTTGGGGCACGTTTGCAAGGATCATCGGCTCTGACGGCGTTATCTATCCTATCGTCTTCTTCATTCTGATCATCGCCTTCGCGTACTTCTACACCCAGATTACCTTCAACCCCATCGAGGTCGCAAACAATCTTAAGGTGCAGGGCGGCGCGATCCCCGGTATCAGACAGGGACGACCCACGTCTGAGTACATCAGAAAGATTCTCAACAAGATTACTCTTGCAGGCGCGCTGTTCCTCAGCATTATCGCCGTAGTTCCGATTATCGCAGGTCCGCACCTCATCGAGCCGCTTCTTCAGTGGATCCTCGAGGGTCAGCTTGTGGGCATGGAGGGTATTGATGCCAGCCAGCTTGTACAGTATAAGGAACAGCTTGCAAGCAATGCGGCTACCCTGAGCGGCGTATTTACCTTCGGTGGTACCTCGCTTATCATCGTAGTCGGTGTTGCACTTGAGACCTTCAGAGATCTCGAGGCTCAGCTCACTATGCGTAACTATAAGGGCTTCCTTAACTAGTACGCATACAAAAAAATGAGAGTTGCTTCTCCTATATGCCGAGGGTGCTATTCACCCTCGGTGGGAGAACTCTTAGGGCATAATATGCCCGTGGATCAATCTTAAGTTTACAAAAAGGAGTATTAGGGTATGGTTATCATCAAGAATTCTGAACAACTTGCCCTGATGCGTAAGGCAGGCAGGATCACCGCGGAGGCGCTGCTCGTAGCGCGCGAGGCGGTTAAGGTCGGCGTTTCCACAAAGGAAATTGATACGAAGATCCGCGCCTTTATCGAGAAGTGCGGTGCTGTACCGTCCTTCCTCGGTTACGGCGGATTTCCCGGCAGCGCCTGCATCTCCATTAACAATCAGGTCATACACGGAATACCGTCTCCCAAGGTGATCATCAGGGACGGTGATATCGTGAAGGTTGACGTCGGGGCTCGCTACCGCGGCTATAATGGCGACAGTGCGCGTACGTTCGCTGTCGGCAGGGTAAGCGATGAAGCCCTGAGGCTCATTTCTGTCACTGAACAGAGCTTCTATGAGGCGATGAAGGTCGCAAGGGCCGGTAATCGCATCGGGGACATTGGACACGCGGTTGAAAGTTTCGTCATTTCAAATGGCTTCTCGGTTGTTAAATCCTTTATAGGTCACGGAGTCGGCAAGGATCTTCACGAAGATCCCGAGGTTCCCAATTACGGCAAGCCCGGAAGGGGACCGAGGCTTTATGCAGGCATGACGCTTGCGGTTGAGCCTATGGTAAATGCCGGTGGCCTTGAGGTTGATATTCTTAAGGACGGGTGGACCGTGGTTACCTCGGATGGCAGCCTTTCGGCGCACTACGAGAACAGTATCGCGATCACCGAGTCTGATCCGATAATGCTTACTGATGCAGAAAACTAAAACTCAACCGTTTAATAACAGGAGGGTCGGTTCTTGTCAAAGAGCGATTTGATTGAATTTGAGGACTGTCTGGTTGTTGAAGCGCTTCCTAACACGGTCTTCAAGGTGAAGCTTCCCAACGGTGTCATCGTTACCGCGACGATATCCGGAAAGCTTCGTATGAATTACATCAAAATTCTCGTTGGTGACACGGTAACCGTTGAGGTATCGCCTTACGATATCACGAAGGGACGCATCACCTGGAGAAAGAAGTAATAATTTCTTAACTGAAAGGAAAGGTATTAAAAATGAAAGTTAAGCCTTCCGTCAAGAAAATTTGCGAAAAGTGCAAGATCATTAGAAGACATGGTAAGATAATGGTCATTTGCGAGAACCCCAAGCATAAGCAGCGTCAGGGCTGATAGCTAGGGTATATGCAAATTTGACGACATTAATTAAAAAAAGGAGTATATATCGAAATGGCTCGTATAGCTGGTGTTGATATTCCCAATAACAAGCGCATTGAAATAGCGCTCACCTATATTTACGGTATTGGTCTCAAGAGCTCCCAGGATATCCTGGCTAAAACTGGAATCAATCCTGACACTCGTGCAAAGGACCTTACCGAGAGCGAGGTCGCTGCTCTCCGTGATGAGATAGAGGCTAACTACAACGTCGAGGGTGATCTCAGACGTGAGGTTGCTCTTAACATCAAGAGCCTGGTAGAGATTAACTGCTACCGCGGTATCAGACACAGAAAAGGTCTGCCCGTAAGAGGTCAGCGTACCAAGACTAACGCAAGAACAAGAAAAGGTCCCGCAAAGACCATTGCGAACAAGAAGAAGTAAGGAGTGACAAGAAATGGCAGTAGCTAAGAAGGTTGTCAAAAAGCGCCGTGAGCGCAAGAACGTGGAAAAGGGCGTAGCACACATCCGTTCCACCTTCAACAATACTATCGTTACTATTACCGATACCAACGGTAACGCAATCGCATGGGGCACCGCGGGTGAGATGGGCTTCAAGGGTTCCAAGAAGTCTACTCCTTATGCAGCACAGACTGCAGCAGAGCATGCAGCAAAGATCGCTGTTGATAACGGCATGAAGACTGTTGAGGTCCTCGTCAGAGGCCCCGGAGCAGGCAGAGAGTCCGCTATCCGCGCTCTTGCAACCGCAGGCCTTGAGATTACAATGATTAAGGACGTTACACCGATTCCTCACAACGGTTGTCGTCCTCCTAAGCGCAGACGCGTTTAATAATAGGGAGGTAACAGAAAAATGGCTAGATATACAGGTCCTAACTGTAAGATGTGCCGCCGTGAAGGCTGCAAGCTCTATCTCAAGGGCGAGCGTTGCACAAACGGTAAGTGCGCATTCGACCACAGAAGCACAGCTCCCGGTCAGCACGGCGCAGCTCGTAAGAAGGTCGGAGAATACGGCAAGCAGCTTCGTGAGAAGCAGAAGGCAAGACGTTACTACGGCGTACTTGAGGGTCAGTTCAAGCACTATTATGAGCTTGCAGAGAAGATGGAAGGACTTACCGGCGCAAACCTTCTCACTCTCCTTGAGTCCAGGCTTGATAACGTTGTTTACAGAATGGGTATGGCTGCATCCAGAAAGGAAGCTCGTCAGCTCGTTCTTCACTCTCACTTTACTCTTAACGGCAAGAAGGTTTCTACTCCCTCTATCCTCGTTAAGCCCGGTGATGTTATCGCTGTTAAGGAATCCAGCAAGGAAAAGACTAAGATCAAGGCTCTCGGTGAGGCTATGGCAACCGCTCATACTCCCAAGTGGCTTGAGAATGACGCTGCAAATCTTGCTACCAAGGTTGTTGCTCGTCCCGCAAGAGACGACATCGACTTCGAGTTTGAAGAGCAGCTTATCGTTGAATTTTATTCCAAGTAATCCCTCCAATACTGATCCGTATATATTTATATGCGCACAGCTCCGGCTGAGTAAGGCGGCGTGAGTCGATTACCGCGGCCCCTGCTGGTATCAGTATGGTTTTTCCGAGTTTTCGGAAAAGAGAAGTCTAAATTCTAAATTTAACTAAGGAGGAAATACAGATGAAAGAAATGGAGAAATTCAATATTACCGTAACCGACGTTACCGAAGACGGTAGAGAAGCGATCTTCGTTGCTGAGCCCCTTGTTTCGGGCTACGGCATCACCATCGGAAACTCTCTTCGCAGAGTTCTTCTTTCCACCATTCCCGGTTACGCGGCTACTAGCATCAGAATTGACGGCGTTCTCCACGAGATTTCTTCGTGCAACGGCGTTAAGGAGGATGTTCCTGAAATCGTTATTAACGTTAAGGGTATAGTTGCTAAGCTTCATTGTGATAAGTCTAAGACCGTCGTTATCGACGTTACCGGTCCGTGTAACGTTACGGCGGGTGATATTACCCCAGACGCGGATCTCGAGATTCTCAATCCCGAGCATCACATCTGCACCGTATCCGAGGGGGCGCGTTTCTATATGGAAATCACCTTTGATAAGGGTAGAGGATACCACCTCTCCGAGGCTAACAAGCAGAATTATCTTGCTTCCGTCTCGGGTGCGGTAGGCGCTCCAATAGGTCTTATCTTTATTGATTCGATCTTCACCCCCGTATACAAGGTTGAGTCCAATGTAGAGAACACCCGTGTCGGCAACATCACCG
>CAYZZJ010000128.1:0-5286 GCA_964482885.1 uncultured Ruminococcus sp.
GCAAAAAGGGCGAAAAGGGAGACAAGGGTGATCCCGGTGCCGACGGTAAGGACGGCGAGGACGGCGCAGGCAGTGATATTATAATCAACTCCACCGAGGAGAGCGTTGTTGCCGCAGTGTCGAAGGGGATACGCAGCGCAGTAAGCATTTTCGCAGGCTTCAACAAGGAAAGCATATACGGCACCGTAGAGGCGTATTCCAGCGCGGGTGCGGGAATTATATACGAGCTTGACCGCGACGAAGGAAGCGCATTTATAGTCACAAACTACCACGTAGTATACGATGCAGACTCTACGACGGGAATAAGCGATAATATCTCCGTCTACCTTTACGGCTCCGAGCTTTCCGCGAAGGGCATGAGCGCTACTTACGTAGGCGGATCTATGTATTATGATCTTGCAGTGCTTTACGTATCGGAGTGCGAGTTATTGAAGGGAGAATTTCCTTTGGAGGTCGAAATAGCAGACTCCGAGCTTGTATCGGTGGGTGAGCGTGCGATAGCTATAGGAAACCCCGATGCGGCAGGCATCTCCGCCACCTGCGGTATAGTCAGCGTAACCTCCGAGAACATAGAGATGACGGCGGCGGACGAAAGCACCTCGGTGACCTTCCGCGTTATGAGAGTTGACACGCCGATAAACCCGGGAAACAGCGGCGGCGGTCTTTTCAACTCCGACGGCAATCTCATTGGTATTGTAAATGCAAAAACGATAGACACAACGATAGACAATATAGGCTATGCTATTCCCTCGCGAACTGTTATCAGTGCGGTTGAGAACATCATTGACAACTGCTATAACAAGGAATGCACCACTCTGCAAAGGTGCTTGCTTGGCGTGACCGTTACCGTTGCAGACTCGGAGGCAGTATATGATGCTGATACGGCGAGCGTAAGCATAAGCCAGACCACGACCGTTTACAGCGTATCCGAAGGCTCGCTCGGCGAGGCTATGGGGCTTCAGGCAGGTGACGTCATCATAAGCTACAAAATAGCAGACGGCGAGGTCTGTCCGCTGGCGAGGCAGCATCAGATGATAGATGCGCTCCTCGGCGCGCGCGTTGGTGATGCGGTAACGCTCTCCGTCATACGCGACGGGGTTGAAATGAGCTTTACCGGCGTTTTTGAAAGTGACCACGTAACGTCGTATTAATTATATTACCCATAAAATTTGAGGCAGAATGGTGACGCTTGCCATTCTGCCTCTAGTATTTTTATTGTGTTTTTTCGGAAAATCGCACGCTCAAGAGCGCTCTTTTACAAGCAGAATAAGCTCTCTCTCGGACTCTATATCCTGAGGATAAGGATAGGTTTTCGTGCATTTTTCAAAGTCCTCAAGTCTGCTTTTAGCCATAGCTTCATCTCCAAGATAAAGCGCGGCGTAGGCATAATCAGTACGGATAACCGAGGGAAAGCTCTTCATGGATTTCATAAACCTTTTCTGCTCGACGGTAAGGTAACCCTCGATCACCTCACTTCTCTTTTCCCCGAGAAGCTCGATAAAAATGCGGTCGCATATCATAAGCGCGCGGTGAAGCGGAACGATGCCGCTCTCAATGCTCATAAGGCGCTCCATAAGCTCCTCCGCCTCAGAAAGTCTACCCTCGTCCATAAGGCGAGAGGCGGCAAACACTCCTATCGGAGCTATCATGGCATTCTTCATTTCCTCATCGGTGGGAAGCTCAAACCATTCTTCGGGCATATCCTTCAGCCTTACGCCTCGTGACTGAAGCTCGTTTGCCTTCATCTGCAGCCAGAATGCACGGCAGGCTCTCTCGTTTTTAAGGAGTGCGACCGCGTTATAGCCGTCGTTATTGATTGACGCGGTAGAGAGCGGTATTCCATTCATCAGTGCCAAAACCAAGCCGACGATCGCCAAGAATAAAAGAAACAGCGACAAATACGGTATATGCGATAAAAGGAGGTAAAGTACAAAGAATACGGCGGCAAACGCGACGTTTGCGATAGATCCGCCGAGGTTATATAGCGCAACCGGCATTTTACCGTCCTTAATATCTGGAGGTGTCATAAGACACTGCCCTGCCGTGCCTGCCAATGAAAAGCGCTTAAGCTGCAGCCTTCCGTCCTCACCCTTGAGCAGCATAAAGCTGAAAATGCGGAAGGAGCTGAAGCCGTATCCCGTCATAAGACCGAAGACGAGATGGCCGCCCTCGTGGATAATGAGCTGCACGACGAGGGCTACGTAGAGTATACCGAGCATAGCGGCGCTGATCAGGAGCGTCTGCCACAGCTCGGCGCCCTCGGGATAGTACCCGTCTATTGCCGCACCTACAAAATATCCGCCAGCAAAGCTAAGCAGCAGAACCAAAATAAGCATTAAGGCTCCCTGCCATGACATTTTCTTCTTTCTTTCAGTACTCATCTCCCACCTCAATCATGATGCCTTTTATAGAGTATTATACCAAAGGTAATCTGCGCCGCGGAAATCAGCACGGCCGCGGCAATAGGTGCTATTCCCCAGGGATTGCCGTAATCTCCGAGCAGCACCGCGCCCCATATAACGAGCGCAAACACGCCGAGAAGAACAAGCACGGCGAGTATCTTCGCTATGAAAATATGGCGCTTGCTTAGATTTTTCTCGGGCACGATAAGGAGCATAAGCTCCATATAGACCTCAAGGAGTATTTCTATAACTATATCCATTTCACGTCAAAGCTCCCGGGAATCAAAGTGTATAACGCTGAAGTTATTTCACGTATAAATCCGTGAATACCTACTACATAATTATGGCACAAAAATATCCGTATTTCAAGCCTTATTTTACTCCAAGGCTTGAAATGCAGAAAAAAATCATATATAATGCTTATTGAAAATAAGTACTCAAGGGAGTCAAAAATGAACATCAGAGAAAAATCGCTTGAAAAGCATTATGAATGGGGCGGCAAGATAGAGGTCGTAACGCGCTGCAGGATCGAGGATAGAGAGGATCTGTCGCTCGCGTACACTCCGGGTGTTGCCGAGCCTTGTCTTGTTATCGAGAAGGACGTTGATAAGTCATACGAGCTTACGAGAAGAAGCAATCTCGTCGCTGTAATTACGGACGGAACCGCAGTTCTCGGTCTCGGTGACATCGGTCCTGAGGCAGGTATGCCCGTTATGGAGGGTAAGTGCGCGCTGTTCAAGTCCTTTGCAGACGTTGACGCCTTTCCTCTTTGCGTTAAGACCAAGGACGTTGACGAGATAGTACAGACTATATACAACATTTCCGGCTCGTTCGGCGGTATTAATCTTGAGGATATTGCAGCTCCGCGCTGCTTCGAGATTGAAAGACGTCTTAAGGATATATGCGATATCCCCGTATTTCACGATGACCAGCACGGCACGGCTATCGTAGTTGCAGCGGCGCTCATTAACGCGCTTAAGGTGGTTAAGAAGGATATGGCAGAGGTTCGCGTTGTTATCAACGGCGCGGGCGCTGCGGGAACCGCTATTGCCGAGCATCTTATGGCTGTGGGAATAAAGAGCATCGTGATGGTTGACCGCTTTGGCGCGCTCTCGCGCGATGACAGCTCACTCTCCCCTGCTCACCGCGAGCTTGCGATGAAGACGAATGCGGATATGCTACACGGCGCGCTCGGTGACGTTATTGTAGGCGCTGACGTATTTATCGGTGTTTCTGCGGCTGACGTTCTTAAGCCCGATATGGTAAGGAGCATGGCGAAGGACGCTATCGTATTTGCTATGGCAAACCCCTCGCCCGAGATTATGCCCGACCTCGCACTCGCGGCAGGTGCGCGCATTGTCGGTACGGGTCGCTCGGACTTCCCAAATCAGATAAACAACGTTCTTGCCTTCCCCGGTATATTCCGCGGTGCGCTCGACTGCCGCGCAAGGCAGATAAACAAGGAGATGCAGGTTGCAACCTCTTATGCTCTCGCGGCTCTTATTCCCGACGGGGAGCTTAACGAGGAGAACATAATCCCAAATCCCCTCGACAAGAGTGTCGTTCCCTCGGTCGCAAATGCCGTTATGGCTGCTGCAAGAGAGAGTGGCGTAGCAAGGCTGTAATGCAGTAATATAAATTATACACCCGTCGCTCAACAAGCGTGGCGGGTGTTTTCTTATCCTTGACACAATGCTTTATGTTTTGGTATAATATTCGTAGATAACAGCGATCGGCGACAGAATGGAGATTGATATGAAAAAATATATTATGGCGCTCGACCAGGGTACTACAAGCTCGAGGTGCATACTTTTCGATAAAAACGGAAAGCTCATAAGCTCCTCGGCAAAGGAGTTTGCGCAGATTTTCCCCAAGGAGGGCTGGGTTGAGCATGACCCTATGACTATATGGTCAACGCAGATTGCGGTTGCTACCGAGGCGCTGCTTAAAATCGGCGGCAGCTGGGAGAACGTTATCGGAATAGGCATCACTAACCAGCGCGAGACCGTTGTGGTCTGGGATAGAACAACGGGCGCGCCTATATACAATGCCGTAGTATGGCAGTGTCGCAGGACGGCAGAATACTGCAAGGAGCTTGCCGCAGGCGGATATGCAGATATGATCAAGGCGAAGACGGGCTTGCTGATAGACCCATACTTCTCTGCCACCAAGCTTAAATGGGTGCTTGATAACGTTGAGGGTGCGAGAGAGCGCGCAGAGCGCGGCGAATTGTGCTTCGGCACTATTGATTCCTGGCTGATATGGAATCTCACGGGCGGCAAGGTGCATGCGACCGATCCCTCGAACGCATCGAGAACTATGCTGTTTAACATTCATACGCTCGACTGGGACGACGAGCTTCTCGCACTGTTCGGTATACCGCGAGCTATGCTGCCGAAGGTTATGCCCTCATCGGGACTGTTTGGCTACACCGACAAAAAGCTGCTCGGCGGAGAAATAGCCATAGCGGGAGTTGCGGGCGACCAGCAGGCGGCGCTGTTCGGTCAGTATTGCTTCGACAAGGGCGATATCAAGAATACGTACGGCACGGGCGCGTTCCTTCTTATGAACACGGGCGATGCGCCTTATATGACGGACAACGGACTTCTGACAACCGTGGCTTGGCAGATAGGTGACAAGGTCAGCTATGCGCTCGAGGGCTCGGTATTTACCTGCGGCGCTGCTATACAGTGGTTGCGCGACGGTCTCAGAATTATCGAGTCGGCGCAGGATAGCGAATACTATGCAAGAAAGGTGCCGGGTTCGGGCGGCGTTATGGTTGTTCCTGCGTTCACTGGGCTTGGCGCACCGTGGTGGGACCCTTACGCACGCGGCATAATCATCGGTGTATCGCGCGCTACCAATAAGTATCATATTATCAGGG
>CAYZZJ010000129.1:0-5194 GCA_964482885.1 uncultured Ruminococcus sp.
CCCGACCTACTGCTTAGAAGGCAGTTGCTCTATCCAGCTGAGCTAAAGGCACATAGCGGCAACGCAAACAATTATAGCAGAATACCAAGGTTTTGTCAATAGCTTTCAGAAAAGTTTTTGCTATTTTACAGTCAAATTAAGTCTATTTAACGAAGGTTATGATAAAAATTCGTTCTAAAAAGCTCAGCCCTGTTTTTTACAGATAAGCTTAACTCCTTCTACCGCTACGATCGAAAGCACCTCGCCCTTCTCGAAGGTATCGTCATCTGTAAGCCCGCGAGCGGACCAGCGTGTTCCATTGACATCTACCTGACCGCAGCCGGCATAGGAGTCTATGCGATCGATAACGGTGCATCTCTTACCCACAACGTTATCTATATCCGTGGTTGTAGCATCAAGGAAGGAGAGATGTACGGAATGCCCTCTTAATAGAAAGAACGAAGGAATTGCAATAGCTACAAAAACAGCCAGCTGCAGCACAAACCAAAGATGAAGAACGTCCAGAATGACAGCTACAGCGGATGCCGGAGCGAGCCAGAACGACACGCGACGTTTTGTAATTGCTTCTGATATCAAAGCGAGAAGTAAGGATACAATCCAGATCCAAGCCCAAGCCATCGTACGCCCTCCGTAGTTTTTATCACATATATTATACAACGCCGTATTCTGTAAGTCAAGAGTATTTTAACTCATTCATTGCATATAACTCGCGCGAGCGCGCGAGAATAAGTTGGACTTATTGTACAATAATTAATTTTTACTAGTTATTCGATTGTCGGAAAAATTGTGCAACCTGCTACAATTTTTATAAAAGTATTGACAAATCTGCCTCGTTATAGTATTATTAGCAGGTAAGTGGCGTGTGACGGCACGGACAATTTTATTGGAGGAATACAGTATGTTTGAGAATTTCAAGAACTTCCTCATCGAGGAGCTAGGTCGCATTGATCCCGATGCTATAACCATGGAGGCTTCTCTTTCGGGAGATCTCGGTATTAATTCGCTTGAATTGGCAGATATGGTATATAACTGCGAGAGCACGTACAACGTAACTATCGATGACGATGCGCTCAAGAATTTCAAGACCGTTGGCGATGTTGTTCGCTTCCTTGAGTCGGCAACCAAATAATTTGTATAAATAAAAGAGGTTGCACGGCAACCTCTTTTATTATGCTTACATCTTCACGTAAAAATAACGATAACCCGTGGGGGATCCCGAGATGAAGCGGCTGTATTTGTTCAGCATGAACTCTGCTGCCGTGCTTCCCTCCTCGAAATCCTCGTCGGATACGTAGAATTGAATTAATCCTGCGCGCATCATCGAGCGGAGAATCTTGATTAAGCAATTTTCTTTTCGCATGTTATCGTGTTCGTTTGCCCCAAGCGCTAATGATAAGCGTACTATTTCGGCTGATTCTGCGCGTGCGTTCGCAATATTGAAGCGTATCTCGGTATCCAAATCGGCAAGACCGCTTCCACTGAGCAAAAACTCTTCGTACATCTGATTCTCCTTTCCTTATATCTAGAGATATTTTACCACAAAAGACTTAAAAAGTAAACTCCAATAATTAAAAAAGAGGTTCTTATTTTGAATTTTTTAGACAAAATCTTCATTAAAGACTATGATAAGCCCAATCTCCCGGAGGTAAGGGAGCGTTACGGCGTGTTTTCAAGCATTATGGGCGTTGTCGTTAACGTGCTGGTCGCGGCTATGAAATTGATTATTGGTATAATTATAGGTTCGATAGCAGTGATTGCCGACGCAGTTAATAACTTTTCGGATGCGGGAGCATCTGTCGTTTCCTTTGTCAGCTTCAAGATTGCTGCCAAGCCCGCTGATCGCGATCACCCCTTTGGGCACGCCAGAATTGAGTATGTTTGCTCAATGATCGTTTCCTTTTTGATACTTCTTGTAGGCTTTGAGCTTATATCCGAGTCGATATCCGGCTTCTTTAATCCAAAAGAGGTTTCCGGTGCGCTCCCTGTGGCTATGTACGTAATACTCGGTATATCGATTGCAGCTAAGCTTTTCCTCGCTGTGTATTACAGGCGCGTAGGCAATAGGATTGATTCCTCGGTTATTACCGCATCTGCGGCAGATTCCATTATGGACGCCTTTTCCACCACGGCGGTACTGATTTCGGGAATTGTCGTTCAGTTGACAGGTCTTGCTTTCATCGATTCCATAGTTGGTGTAGCGGTATCTGTTATGATATTCATCGCCGGACTGCGTATACTTAATGACACGAAGAATTCTCTTCTCGGCGAGCCGCCTCTGGCAGAGGTTATAGATAATATTAAAGCTATGGTAGCGGAGCATGAATATGTAGTCGGTATTCACGATCTCATCGTGCATAATTACGGCCCTGGGCATTATATTGCCTCCTTCCACGCTGAGGTTGACGGTAGCAGAGATATATACCTGATACACGATGATATCGATAATCTTGAAAGAGAGATAAACCACAAGCTTGGTATTTTATGCACCGTACATATGGACCCCATTGAAACGGAAAACGAAGAGGTAGTACGCCTGAGGGGGATTGTCATGGAGCTTGTTGAGCGTTTATATCCCGGTGCCGGAGTTCATGATTTCAGAATGGTCACAGGTCCTACTCACACCAACCTTATATTTGATATAGCGCTTCCGTTCGAGGTCGCTGATTCGGAAAAGAAGGTTATCGAGCTTGTCAATGCAGCGGTAAGAGGTATTGATGAAAGATATTTTACAGTAATTACCATAGATCGAGAATGAAAAACGCGACCACATCCAGAGTGGTCGCGTTTTCTGCCCTTAAATATCAACCTGATTTTTAGTTTTCCCCTCGATGAAGGCGGATATATTATCGGATACCACGTTTACGCAACGTATGCGCGCTTCGAGTGATCCCCAGGCTGCATGGGGGGTCAGCAGGACGTTTTCACGGTGCATAATCCGGTTGTACGGATGCTCTGCAGACATAGGCTCGAAAGTATAAACGTCGGAGCCGAATCCTCCAATTCTCCCCTGCTCTATTGCCTCTGCTATATCAAATTCGTTAACTACTGCTCCCCGAGCCTCGTTGACTATAATAACGCTTTTCTTCATTAAGCTTATAGTTTTGGAATTTATCATTCCCCGGGTATTCGCGTTGAGGGGACAGTGAATGGTGATTATATCGCTCTCGCGGCACAGCTGTTCGATCCCTACGCAAGTTGCTCCGTCGATCGGAGTTCTCTTATTTACAATGACGCGGGCGCCAAGTGCTTCTGCAACGGTTCCAACGGCACGACCGATGTTACCGTACCCGATTATACCCCATGTCATACCGGCTATCTCGTGATAAATCGGCGAAAGTCTGTTGGCTACGCCTGATGCCGTATAGCTGCCGTCGGTAATGTACTTGTTATACTCACGTATATGGGTGACAAGAGCGGTTACGGTAGCCAATGTGTAAAGTGTTACGCTGGCGGTTGAATATGCGGGAACGTTTGCCACTGCTACCCCGCGCTCTTTTGCAGCAGTGATGTCGATATTATCATAGCCTGTGGCTGTGACACAGATAAGCTTGAGTGAGGGCGCTGCTGCTAAAACCTCTTTGGTGATACGCACCTTATTAAGCACTAAAACGTCGGCATCGGCACAGCGCGATATAAGGGTGTCCTGCGTGGTAGAATCGTATACCTTGACTTCTCCGTAGCGGCTAAGAGCGTCAAGACTTATTCCTTCACCTAGAGTTGCAGCGTCAAGTACGGCAATTTTCATTTGGTTGCCTCCATACATTTAATTTCGGGTGTATTATACCATATCCTGTCGCTAAATACAACACTTAATTGGTTATTGTTATGTAAATATAAAAAATATTTAGATTTCCTATTGACAATCGCCGCGTTATGTGTTAAAATGATTGTACCTCTGACGGGGGCTTTTTTTGTGTGCAAATTTTCTGGGACTGCATACAATACCCGGCTGAGGGAGGTATTGACGGGCCAAGCCCGAATTCTATTAGGAGGTGCCGATAAATGAGAGTCAAAATTACGTTGGTTTGCTCTGAGTGCAAGCAAAGAAATTATGACACAGAAAAAAACAAGAAAAACGATCCTGACAGGCTTGAAATGAAGAAGTATTGTCGTTTCTGCCGTAAGCACACGATGCACAAGGAAAGCAAGTAATTCGGAGGTATTTATGGAAAAGAATGTATCCGATAACAAGAAGCCTAACTGGGTTGTAAGGTTCTGGAAGAAGGTCGTTAAGTTCTGCAAAGATACTACAGGCGAACTTAAGAAGGTCGTATGGACCCCCAAGGCCGAGCTCGCTAAGAGCTCCAAGCTCGTAATTGTTACTGTTGTTGCTATTTGCGCAGTTGTAGCACTGATCGACCTTGGTTCTTCTTGGTTAATTAATTCTATCGCAGGGTTGATAGGTTAAGCAATGAGCAATATTGATGAAAAAAACCTAGGTCCCAGATGGTACGTTGCTCATACTTACACAGGTTATGAGAACAAGGTTAAGGTCAGCATTGAAAAGATAGTTGAGAACCGCGGGCTCGGTCATTTGATTTATGACGTTCAGGTTCCCGTTCTTACCGATGTTGTTGTAAACGACAAGGGTGAGGAAAAGATTGTGGAGACTAAGATCTTCCCCGGCTATGTTTTCGTGAAGATGACTATGACCGATGAGTCCTGGCATGTTGTTCGCAACATCACGGGAGTTACCGGCTTTGTAGGCCCCGGATCTGAGCCTACCCCCCTTACCGACGAGGAGGTTGAATCTATGAACATTGAGCTTCATAAGCAGGAGTTCGAGTTCAAGGTCGGTGATAACGTTAAGGTTATTTCCGGTATCTTCGAGGGATATTTCGGTGTTCTTCAGGAGATCAGCGAGGACAAGAAGTCTCTTGTCATTCTTGCTAATACCGGTAAGCGTGACATTCCTATCATGGTTGATACCAAGGATGTCGCAATCGCAGACTAAGGCGCCACCTTAGTTGTGCGCCTCATAAGAGGCAATTCGTGGGAGGGAGAAAAATTTTTTGAATTCTCCCGACAAACTACCACACATGGAGGTATAATTATCATGGCAAAGAAAATAATGGGTTATATCAAGCTTCAGCTTCCCGCTGCTAAAGCTACCCCCCAGCCCCCCGTTGGGCCTGCACTTGGTCAGTACGGTGTTTCTATCCCCAACTTCACCCAGGAATTCAACGACAGAACC
>CAYZZJ010000130.1:0-5045 GCA_964482885.1 uncultured Ruminococcus sp.
AGAGAGCGGAGATTCGCCGTTTTCGGTAGGCTCGTAGGATTCAACGTCGGGAAGCTCGAGAGGAAGCTGATCCTCGGGAACTGCAACCCAACCGCATTTCGGGCAGTTTACAACGGGGATAGGCTCGCCCCAATAGCGCTGACGGGAGAATACCCAGTCGCGGAGCTTGTAGTTAACCTTAGCGGTACCTATGCCCTTCTCTTCTAAGAACTCTATCATCTTAGCCTTAGCATCCTCAACCTCGAGACCGGTGATAAATCCGGAGTTAACGAGAACACCGGTTGCAACGTCGGTAAATGCAGCTTCTTCAACGTTTCCGCCCGCTACTACCTCGATTATGGGGAGATTGAACTTCTTGGCAAACTCCCAGTCGCGCTCGTCGTGCGCGGGAACTGCCATGATAGCACCTGTGCCATAGCCTGCCAATACGTAATCGGACACGAATATCGGAATCTCGGCATCGTTTACGGGATTGATAGCCTTTACACCCTTAAGCTCAACGCCTGTCTTCTCCTTAACAAGCTCTGTACGCTCGAAATCTGACTTCTTGGACGCTGCGAGCTTGTATGCTTCAACTTCATCAAAGTTGGAGATAAGAGCCTTGTGCTTTTCTACGAACTCATGCTCGGGCGCAATAACCATATATGTAGCACCGAAGAGCGTATCACATCTTGTCGTATAAACCTTGAGGCTGTCGCCCGTGGTAGTCTCGAAGAGTATCTCAGCACCCGTAGAGCGTCCTATCCAGTTGATCTGCTGAGCCTTTACACGCTCGATAAAATCAACGCCGGAAAGACCGTCTATAAGCTTCTCTGCGTACTCGGTAATCTTGAGCATCCACTGGCTCTTAACCTTTCTTATAACGGGAGCTCCGCATCTTTCGCATACGCCGCCGACAACCTCCTCGTTAGCAAGAACGACCTTACAGGAGGTGCAGAAGTTAACTGCCATTTCCTTCTTATATGCAAGACCTGCCTTAAAGAGCTGAAGGAATATCCACTGTGTCCACTTATAATAAGAGGGGTCGGTGGTATTGATCTCGCGGTTCCAGTCGAAGGACAGACCGAGAGCCTTAAGCTGAGACTTGAATCTTGCTACGTTGCGCTCGGTAACTATTTTGGGGTGAATCTTGTTTTTGATAGCATAGTTTTCGGTAGGAAGACCGAAGGCGTCCCAACCCATGGGGAAAAGAACGTTATAGCCCTGCATGCGTTTCTTTCTGGAAACGATATCAAGCGCCGTGTAGGGTCTGGGGTGTCCTACGTGAAGTCCCTGACCAGAAGGATAGGGGAATTCAACAAGTGCGAAATACTTGGGGAGGGTGAAATCCTGCTTAGCGGCAAAGGCGTTAGCCTCGTCCCACTTCTCCTGCCATTTTTTCTCAATTCTCGGGTAATCGTAAAGCATTTTTATATCCTCTAAATAAAATTATTTCCTCATTAAGTTAAGCTTTGCATCAACCTCCGCCTCAAGCTCGGAGGTATCCATACGGCTCTCGGGCGGGAAATGCCTGTCAAGAGCGTAGAAATCTCGCGTAGGTCTATCGAATACGTTGACGATAACGTCGCCAAAATCGATAAGAAGCCAATTGTTATCGCGTCTGCCCTCGACCCTTAGCGCAACAGCGCCGCGCTTGCCGAGCTCGTCAACTACGTCATCTGCCAAAGCGGCAACCTGAGTGGTGGAGCGTCCGGATGCGTTAACGTAAAAATCGGTAATGGGAGACTTTTCACGCACGTCGTACATCTGCACGTCAATACCCTTGTTCTCAAAAAGAACCTTCACTGCCTCGGACGCAATTTTCAAGGCCTCGGCGCCGGCAAGATCTAAAGTTTCTTTATTCTCCATGTTAAACTCCTTTGTGGAATAATCCTGCGACAAGCTACGGCTCCAATAAATCCGAATCGCCGTATATCTTGACGCGTAAGTCAGTGCTGTTATAAATATCTATAAACGATTGCTCATCAAGCTTGCACAGGTACCCATGCGTATCGATAGAACCCGTGCGCATAAAGCCAAGATTGTTAAGCAGGCTGTCGGTCAGCGGCTTAGATGCTGCATAGTACCATACCCCCGCTTTATCCGCTATCTGCAATCCCGGCAGATTAACGTATTTTGTGCTTATATTAGATATTCTGCCGTTGTTTTTCATCAGAATACCGAATAAATCCTTAATTTTGGCATCAACGGTCCACCCGTTGCCCGCTTGAATACAAATGCGTATCACGTTGCTGATAGTAATATCGTTTTTCACCTTCTGCATAAACGCCGACAGGAAGCGCTTTTGCGCGTCCATCCTGCCTAAGTCCCCCGCTTTATATGCGTTTCTCGAGCGTACAAACAGTAATGCATCGCTGCCGCTCAGGTGGCTTTCACCAGCGGGGAGCGAGAGTATCTGCTCACCCATAGTATCCTTTACTACGAAGGGAGATGAGAGATTGATATTAACGCCTCCGACGGCGTCAATCAAATTCACGAAGGTTTGCATCGTGTATCCGATATATGCGTCAATTTTGATGCCTAAGACCGCTGATATGCTACTCCTGAGGCGGTCCATTCCCTCCTGCTTGGTCATGCCACTCGCCAGTGAAGACGGAAAAAGGGAGTTGATTTTACCGTACGGAGCTTCGCTGTAATAGGTATCCCTCGGTATTTGGAGAAAGCAAATCTCATTATCGGAGAAGGAGTACCTTGCCAAAATTATTGAATCGGTATTAAAACCCGCATCATCATATCCGCACATAAGATAGGTGAGCGTAGATTCTGAATCGGAGGATTTACCGACCTCGATCGCTTCACACGCCTTTGTGACGGTTGAAAACGGCAGTATAAAGACCAACAAGAGTAAAATAGCGAACGCTTTTTTCATATTCTTCATCCATAAATATCAGTTTTTAATTATCTTTTGCAGAATGAGGAATATAAAACACGCTAAATTAAGGTGAGTAAGGACATTTTTGTATCAAATGATCTCGAGTTGATCGGATGATTTTGAGATCTGAGATAATCGGCGGTATAGTCAAGAGCCATAACCATAGCTTGATGGACTATACGCTCATTCAGTTCGGGGCACCCGATTACAAGATTATCAAATATGAATTTTCGTACCGTTTTGCAAGAATCGACACGCCTGCCCTCTTCTATATAATCCGAGATGAAAATCACCATATCGGTAAGCGACATACCCGGATCGCCTAGCGTATGCTTTTGAACGGCGGAAAGGATCTCTTCCGTAGCAAAGTCGGGAAAATCTCTCTTGATCAGTGCAACACCAGAAAATGAATGAAGAGCGGGACGCGTAGCCAGGTCCTCCCCGGATGCTTCTATACCGAATTCTCTTATCAATTCGTATTGCTCATCGTACGGCAGTTCCTTTGCGACATCATGCAGTATCGCCGCTGCGCGAAGAATATCCAATTTCTCGGGAAGCAGTATTTCTCCAATTTTGGTCGCAGCATCTGCAACCCCTAGGGTGTGCTGCCACCTTGCAGGTGACATATACCCTTTCACTTTCCGCTTGAGTGCGGAAAACATATCGTCCGTAATCATTTTTTGGGAAGCTCGATTTTCTTTTTGTTCTCGGACTCGCGATAAAGAATGAATCTTGTGCCAACACATGCGACAATGTCAGCCTCTGTGCGCTCGGCAATTTCTTCTGCTGCATCACGCGCAGTGTAGCCACTATTCTCAAGCACGCGGAGCTTCACCAGTTCGCGCGCCTCGAGAGCGTTAGAAATTTGTGTGCACATCTCATCACTGATACCGCCCTTTCCAATCTGGAAAATAGTATCGAGCTTTTGCGCCATGGAGCGCAGATATGCACGCTGCTTGCTAGTCAACATATCTTATTCTCCCTCAAATAGCGCCTTAGCAAATTCATCGGGTGAGAAGGGCTTCATATCGTCTATCTTCTCGCCTACACCGATAAACTTAACAGGCATACCAAGCTCTTGTCTTATCGAAAGGATTATGCCGCCCTTAGCGGTGCCGTCGAGCTTGGTAAGGACAAGTCCGGTAATGGCAGATGCCTCCTTGAACTCCTTAGCCTGCTGTACAGCGTTCTGTCCCGTTGTAGCATCAAGAACCAGCAGCGTTTCCTTTGAACAGCCTGCAAGCTCGCGGTTGATAACGCGATCGATCTTTGCAAGCTCGTCCATAAGATTTTTCTTGTTATGAAGTCTGCCTGCGGTATCTATGATAAGCACGTCTGCACGGCGGCTCTTAACAGCGTTGATCGCATCGAAAACTACCGATGCGGGGTCTGCGCCCGCTGATTGCCTTACTATATCAACTCCCGCACGCTCGCACCATACGGTAAGCTGCTCAGCCGCAGCCGCGCGGAAGGTATCAGCCGCAGCGACAACAACCTTCTTGCCCTTAGACTTAAGATCTGCTGCTATCTTGCCTATGGAGGTGGTTTTACCAACTCCGTTAACACCTATCACGAGAATAACCGAGGGAGTTGTATCGAGCTTGAGCGGCTCGTGATCTCCGATCATTCTTCGCAATATAGCGTAAAGTCTTTCCTTTACCACGTCAGCTTCCTTGATATTTTCGTCCTTAACTATATCACGAAGCTCATCTAATATATTTTCGGTTGCAACAAAGCCTATATCCGCAGATATAAGAAGCTCCTCAAGCTCCTCAAAAAGCTCCTCGTCAACCTTTCTGAACACCTTAAAGAAATTATCTATCTTACCAACAATAGCATTCTTGGTCTTTAATAATCCCTCTTTAAGTTTGTCAAAGAACCCCATCTAAAAGCTCCTTCTGTTTTCCTTCTATTTCATTTACGTTAAGTTCTATGGCCTGGGAAATACCTCTCTGAGGCATTGTAACGCCGTAAAGCCTGTCACCTACCTCCATTGTACCGCGGCGGTGAGTGATGAGAATAAACTGAGTATCCTCACCGAGCTTTTTAACGTACTCGCCGAATCTGTATACGTTAACCTCATCAAGCGCCGCCTCAATCTCGTCGAGAATGCAGAACGGCGTGGGATTTACCTTGAGTATCGCGAACAGAAGCGCGATAGCAACGAAGGACT
>CAYZZJ010000131.1:0-5027 GCA_964482885.1 uncultured Ruminococcus sp.
CTTACCCGCCGTCTTGTTGACGTTTCACAGGATGTTATCATTCGTGAAGAGGACTGCGGCGCTACCTCCGGTATAGTCGTTTCGGACATCAAGACAGGCGACAATGTAGTTGAAAAGCTCTTTGACCGTCTTGTCGGCAGATACACCGTAAACGATGTTGTCAATGAGGAAACAGGCGAGCTTATAGTTCCTGCTAACACTATGATAGACGAGAATATGGCAAACGATATTGTAAACGCAGGCGTTAAGGCTGTCGAGGTAAGAACTATCCTCAGATGTCTTGCGAAGCGCGGCGTTTGCGTACACTGCTACGGCGCAGACCTTGCAAACGGCAGACCCGTTGCAATAGGCGAGGCTGTCGGCGTTATCGCTGCTCAGTCTATCGGTGAGCCTGGTACACAGCTTACGATGAGAACCTTCCATACCGGTGGTGTCGCAGGCTCGGATATTACTCAGGGTCTTCCCAGAGTTGAGGAGCTGTTCGAGGCTCGTAAGCCTAAGAAGACTGCTATCGTTACCGAGTTTACCGGTACTGCATCTATTCAGTCGGATAAGAAGCTTACTAAGGTTATCGTTAAGAATCCCGTTGAGCCTACCGCTGACGAGGTTGTATACGAGATACCCTTCGGTATGCGTCTGTGCATAGAGGACGGCGCCGAGATCAAGCGCGGTCAGCCTATCACCGAGGGCTTCCTTAACCCCGCTGACGTGCTTCGTATGAGCGGCATTGACGCTGTATACGATTACATTATCCGCGAGGTGCAGAAGGTTTACCGCGGTGAGGACGTTGAGATCAACGATAAGCACGTCGAGTGTATCACACGACAGATGACACGTAAGGTTGAGATCCTTGATTCGGGTGACTCCGAGCTTCTCGTAGGCACTAAGGTTGACGTCCTTGAGTTCCGTGAGGAGTGCGAGGCTCTTCAGAGAAGAATCGACGCAGGCGAGATAGGCCTTCGTATGCCTGAGGGCGCACCTCTGCTCCTCGGTATCACTAAGGCAGCTCTTATGACCGAGTCCTTCCTGTCCGCTGCCTCCTTCCAGGAGACCACCAAGGTGCTGACCGAGAGCGCTATCAAGGGCAAGAGAGACCACCTGCTCGGCCTTAAGGAGAACGTTCTTATCGGTAAGCTTATTCCTGCCGGAACCGGTCTCGGAGCATATCGCTCCGTAGAGGTACAGGTTAAGGGTGAGCCCGCTCCCGAAGTAACTCGGTTTACCGCCGAGGGCGAGAGCGCAGCCTCCGACTACGTTATAATCAACAACTAAATGCCCAAAGAGCCGCAGCGGTAGCGTGATACTCTTAACGGAGTATTCACGCTACAACTATGATTGCCCTGCGGGCAAGTTATGAGTTATGAAATGCTTCGCATTGTTATGATTGGCTTCGCCAAGTTTTAGATTACAAAGGCAATCATATCATAACGCTTGCCGTGCAAGCTCATAACGGCTGAGTATAAAAGTTGCACAGCAACTTTGCGAGCCTCATAACTCTAAACTGAATACCATCAGAAAAAGAGAGAACTTTTCGACATTTAAGCCGATTTGTTCTCTCTTTTGTTGTTTGTATAAGGGTTTGGGCTTAGCCCATTTTAAGTTTGACCGGTCAAATGCGATGCTCGCACTTGGTGAGATCTTAAAATTCTCCGCCAAAGACATCACCTTGCTGCTGCGGCTCTTTATATTTTGGCGTCGGAATGACACTATTGACAAGCGTATATGATATATGGTAAAATGAATCGCTAAGATAAATGTTGCCTTTACGGAGCTGATTATGACAAATTCCGACAATATTAAGGTTTCGGTGGTTATGCCGGTATACAACGCGTATGATTATCTGCGCGTGGCGATAGACGGCGTTCTCTCACAAACCCTCACGGATATAGAGCTTATATGCGTTGACGACGGATCTACGGACCGCTCTCTGGATATTTTGCAGGAGTATAAGGAGCGCGATGCGCGCGTGAGGATCATAACCGAGAATAACGCAGGGCCCTCCTGGGCGCGCAACAAGGGGCTTACACGTGCGCGCGGTGAGTACGTTATTTTTCTCGATGCCGATGATATTTACGAGCCTCTGCTGCTCGAGAGGCTTTATACTCTTTCGAAGAGAGATGATCTCGATATCGCTATCACCGAATACGATATATATAATATGAAGAGCGAGCGCTTCGAACCTAAGATTCCTGCCGAGCATGCCGATATATTTGAGGCGGGTAAGGTTATCTCAAAGAGCGATTATCCGAACGTGATATTCCAGTCCGTTGAAAATTACGTCTGGAGCAAGATGTTCCGCACCTCCTTTCTCCGCTCGCGCGAGCTGTGCTTCAATCAGGATCTTCGAGTGTTCGAGGACGTTTATTTCGTGATGTCTGCCATCGCGCTTGCCGACAGGGTAGGAAAGCTATTTGACGTGCTGATACACCACCGTATATATCACGGGCAGTCGAGGACAAGGCTCTTCCGCAAGTACTATATGCAGGTGCCCGACTTATACGTTATGCTTAAGGAATTTCTGATGAAGCACGGCGTGTATCTGCCGCTCATTCAGTCATATCTGAACCTTTCCGCATCGAGATGCTACAAGGTTTATAACGTGCTGTGGTGGGTTGCCAAGGCTGAAATGTGGGAGAAGCTGCACGAGGGCGGCTATGCCGAGAGGCTTGGATGGGAGCGCACTCTCACCGAAAACATTGAGAATGAGGACGTGCGCGAGTTTGCTGCCAGCGTTCTTGTAAACACGCATAAGAAGGAGATCAAGCGCTTCCGCCGCGGACTTTCCATGAAGCCCGAGCGCGTAAAGGGGAAGCTCAGACGCATCAGGTTTTCAAGATGGATTATGGCAATACTGCGCTGGATGTTCGGACAGCCAAAGGAAAATCATTGATAGTTCCGATTGGTTTTAAGGCGTAAAAGCAAATATTTATTGGCATATTATGATAAAGCATCTGTTTTTACCGCGCTATACGCCCGTGTTCGATATTCGTTGAGTATGCTATGGCACTCACGATGAATTTCACTCAAGGTGGCAAAAGCACTTGGGTGTTGACTTTTTTTCGGTTTGATGATAATATTAATTGGCGAAGCTGTGCTTTGCAAAAAATCTTCAGTAAGACACGACGCCCTACTGTGGCGCTGTATGTGAATAGGGGGAGAGATTATGAAAATACTGATTACGACAGACTTATATGCAGTAACCACCAACGGCGTCGTTACGTCTATAAACAATCTGAGAGGAGAGCTTGAAAAGAGAGGGCACGAGGTTCGTATCCTTACGTTTTCCGAGAACGTACATAGCCACAAGGACGGCAACGTATACTATATCCGTTCCATGCCCTTCGTGGTTTACCCCAACGTCCGCATGCCTCTGACCTACCGTCACCGCCTTGTGCGCGAGCTTGTAGAGTGGGGTCCCGACGTTATCCACAGCCAGTGCGAGTTCTTCAGCTATCAGTTCACCCTCTACGTTTCAAAGCGCACAGGCGCGCCCATAGTTCATACCTGCCATACCATGTATGAGGATTACACCAAGTACGTCCTTCCCGGCAAGAAATTCGGTAAGTTCATGGTTCGTCAGTTCATGAGCAGAAGAATCAAGAGGGTTGACGCCATTATCGCACCTACGAGGAAGGTTGAGGAAACCCTCCGCTCCTACGGTCTTACCAACAGGATAGACGTAGTACCCAGCGGAATTGACCTCGGACAGCATAAGCAGAGGATAACCGCCGAGGAGCGCGCTGCAAAGCGTGCGGAGCTTGGCTACAACGACGATACTATGGTTCTTATCAACCTTGGCCGTCTTGGCACAGAGAAGAGAACCGACGAGCTTATTACCTTCATGTCTGCGGTTGCGAAAAAGAATGACAACGTCAGACTCCTTATCGTTGGTGACGGACCTGCAAGGAACGACCTTGAGACTCTTACCGAGAAGCTCGGTCTCGGTGAGTACGTTCACTTCACAGGCATGGTAGCACCCACCGAGGTGCAGACGTATTATCAGCTCGGTGACGTATTCGTAAGCGCATCTACAAGTGAGGCGCAGGGACTTACCTATATTGAGGCTTCGGCAAACGGGCTTCCGCTTCTTTGCCGCGAGGATCGGTGCGTGCTTGACGTTATAAGAGTGGGCGAGAGCGGCTTTGCATACACCTCCCTTGAGGATTTTATGGAGAAGCTCGATAAGATTATGACCGACTCCGAGTGGCGTGAGCGTGCAGCCGTAAGCAGCAGAGAAATTGCCGATTCCTACGACAAGAGCAACTTCGGCAGCTCGATAGAGAGGGTATACGAGGAGGTCATCGCCGCCTCGAACGCCGAGAAGGCTGCAAAGGAAGCCGAGAGGGCAGTAAAGAATAAAAAGTAATAATTAGTTGAGTAAAAGACCGACTGCACCCATCGCATACGCGCGAGGGGTGCAGTCGGTCTTTCGCTTTTATCGTCAAACTATCCATATTCGCATCTCTCACGCGCATCGCGTTGTGTAATATTATTAAAAATATTAAGAAGCGATAAATTTTTGGCAAAACTATTGACAAAAGGTTAATCTGATGCTACAATAAGGTGTAATTTGTGTAACTGGGTGATTTATGCCCATTTGCATATTTTATATGTGCCCGGCGTATGCAGGGTGCGAGAATAATAAAAGAAGGAGGAAATTATGCCAACCTTTAATCAGCTCGTGAAGCAGGGTCGTAGAGACAAGGCGTCGAAGTCCAAGACTCCCGCCCTTCAGAGAGGCTTCAACGCACTTCGCAATGAGCCCATCGACCAGACTGCGCCGCAGAGAAGAGGCGTGTGCACCAAGGTTACTACTGTAACTCCCAAGAAGCCTAACTCGGCTCTCCGTAAGATTGCAAGAGTAAGACTTACCAACGGTATGGAAGCTACTTCCTATATCCCCGGTATCGGTCACAACCTTCAGGAGCACTCTGTTGTTCTTATCCGTGGCGGACGTGTTCGTGACCTTCCCGGTGTACGTTATCACATTATTCGTGGTACGCTTGATACCCAGGGCGTTGCTAACC
>CAYZZJ010000132.1:0-4929 GCA_964482885.1 uncultured Ruminococcus sp.
ATAGTGAAACCCGTTTACGGGTAGCAAGTAACAATTGCATGGCTGGCAGGCCAATCTAAAACGCACTTGTGCGTCGCCGGTATCATTAGGATTTTACCCGAAAATGAAATGCCCCCGACGGGGGGATCTTTATTATGAAACATACCCTATGCGTGTAAAGATTTCGCATTTTGGCGCATCTGCCATTTTCCGCCAAAATAGTCGCGTCGTCCATGGTATCATAGCGGTAAGGGGGGATTAAAATGGATATGTTTGACGAGGCTATGGCGATACGAAGCACAATGCAGCTCTGCCACCTTACACAAAGCGAGCTTGCCAAGCAGCTCGGTGTCAGCCAATCCTACGTAGCGAACAAGCTAAGGCTATTAAAATTTTCAGAGGAAATGACGGAAAGAATCAGAAAATCGGGCATTTCCGAGCGACACGCGCGCTCGCTACTGCGCTTCGAGCGCGAGGAAGACGCGCTCCGCGCGCTTGATGCCGTATGCGAAGGGCAAATGACGGTGAGAGAGTGCGAGGCTATGGTCGACGCCGAGGTTATAAGGCAAATGCCCGAGAGCTTAGGTCGCGCGGACAAGCTCGACACGATAGCCGATTTTGGCAATATGCTCCGTCGCGCCTGCGAGCATCTGCGCTCAAGAGGCTTAGATGCCAGCACAAGGACAAGCTACCTCGGAGATGACGTTTATATGACCGTTATAGTTAAAAACGGCTGAATTTGACAATGGAAGTTTACATAAAGCGGATAAACACAAGGCAGAGCAACAAAAACGTTGCTCTGCCCTGTGTTTTAGAGATATAGAATATTGGTGCAATTCGTAATTTGATCGTGCGATCCACACGCCGGCTCTGAGGGTGGGGATTCCCGTGCATAAGCGTTCTTCACGTCCCGAAGCCGTAGAAAGCTACGGCGAGCTTGGGCGAGTGTGGCGGTTGGGCGCGTATTCACCCATACAGCTGCTGATGAGGGGAATTCCCGTGCATAAGCGTTCTTCACGCCCCGAAGCTGTAGAACGCTACAGCGAGCTTGGGCGAGTGTGGCGGTTGGGCGCGTATTCACCAATGCACCTGCTGATGAGGGGAATTTTGATGCAGATTGCGGGAGCGGAATCCCGAAGCCGTAGAAAGCTACGGCGAGAGGTGACGGTCACGCGATATGCGCAAATTCACCCCTTCCAAGTCTGAGGGCGGGAATTTTGATGCATAAGCGTTCTTCGCGCCCCGAAGCTGTAGAACGCTACAGCGAGCTTGGGCGCGAAGGGCGGTTAGGCGCAAAATTCCCCCATCAGATTATTCGAGAATGATTTTGATGACCCCAATCCTCGCATTTCCTATTGCCTTAACAATCGCTATAAGAAGCTCTTGCTCGTCGGCGGGCATTTTCAGAACGTCGAGGTTTACTACGTCGCGGTCTTCCTGGTATGCTTTCATGTGAATGCGAACGTGCTGCTTGTTGTTTTGCTTTATGGTTTCTTCTATGATTTCGCGGATCTTGCCTATTATGTTCGCATCTGCGGCGCGGCGGAAAATGATCTTCGCGCGCTTGGATATATACTTAGGCTCAGCCGCAAGAGCCGCTGTCTCTGCGGCAAGACGGGCGCGCTCCTCTTCCTCGGCGCGAATGCGCTCCTCCTCGGCAATTCTCTCACGCTCAAGTCTTTCCCTCTCGAGCCTCTCTGCCTCCTCACGCTGCTCGCGCTCTATGCGGTAGCGCTCTTCCATCTCAGCCTCGCGGCGGCGCTGCTCCTCGACTGCAATTCTAGCAGCCTCGGCAAGTCTGTCGCGCTCGCGTGCCTCGCGGCGCTCCTTAGCCTCAAGCTCCGCTCTGAGCATATCCTCGGTAGCCCTCGCACGCTCGGTAGCGTCAAGGTGATCCGAGATAGCCTGCTGATGCATAGCCTCGGCATTTCGCGCAGCCGCGGCAAGGCGTTCGTTTTCCTCCTTGAGAGCATTGCTCTCGGCAATAAGACGGGCAATCTCTGCCTCGGCTCTTGCCCTTGCCTGTGCCTCGTATTCAAGACGGATTCTCGCCTCAATCTCGCGTCTGATGCTCTCTTCATCTATTACGGGTGCTACGGGCTGTGCCGCGGGAGCTGCGACGGGTGCGGGCTCGTCACGGGCGGTCTGCTCACACTCTTCGTCTGCCGCCTCGGGCTCGTCCTCCTCATTCTCTGACTCTTCTATAGCATCGTCATCGGTAGCTTCAGCCTCGTCTATAGTCTCGCCGACAGCATCGTTATCCTCGGGAGTGAGGTCTGTATCGAAGCTATCCTCGACCTCGTCATCAAGCTCCTCTATAACCTCATCGGCATCGAAGGGAGCTTCATCATCTTCTTCGGCTTCTGCCCCGTCCTCAGGCTCCTCGACGGGCGCGTTTGCCGCCTCCTCAAGCCTCTTTAGAAGCTCCTCGATGGTGAGAGGAGTATCAGGCTCGTCCGTCTCTTCTGCTTCGGGCTCGTCCGTCTCTTCTGCTTCGGGCTCGTCCGTCTCTTCTGCTTCGGGCGCATCTTCTTCGATCTCAGGCTCCGTATCGTCACCGGCTACCTCATCGAGGTCCTCCGATCCTTCCTCCACGGTATCATCTACCGCTATGGCTACGGGAGCATCAGAAATATCCTCGGCATCCTCTGCGACAGGCTCGCCGCCCTCCTCGAGATCAAGCTCGATCATAGGCATATCGAGCATAGCCTCCTCGGCGGTATGCCCCTCACTCTTTTCGAGCGCAGCGCGCACGAGATCCATAAGTGAATCGAAGCCGCCGTCTGCAGCCGCCACAGGCTCCTCGCTCTTGGCGGGTGTCGCGGTGTGTCCGAGCGCGCTAAGCACCTCGGTAAGCTTATCGTGCACCTCACCTGCGCGCTCGGCTACCTCAAGCTCGCTCTCAAGGCGTATGATTTCGCCGCGGCGAACAGCCCTCTTGATGAGGTCGCGCCACTCGGTGACAGCCTTCTTTCCCATTGCCGCCTGGTATGTATTGGGATTGGTGGAGCAGAGGAATCTGTACTCCTTCTCGCGGATCTTATGCGCTACGTCCTCTCCAAGCTCGAAAACAATATCACCCGCACGGACAGCATCGGATATGGTGTACGCGATACCGCCGCCACATCTTGTCCATTTTACCCAGAAGTCGCGAGGGCGGGACGCACCGTCCACCATAAGAAGTCTGCGATAGGTCACGTTCTCGGAGGTATGCTCCATGTACGTACCGGGTGCAAACACCAATTCAAGCTCTATAGTGCTATTGCCAAAGCCGTCGATAGAAAGCGCGCGAGTAAGCTGTTTTGTAATTTGCGACGCCATTTCGTCAACAAATGTTTGCGAATAATGACCGCATAGGAGCATAACGTCTGCAGCGGTGGCTCTGACGTTCAGCTTTATTGCGCCTTCATCATAATCTATTGCTCTACCCGAAACAGCCTCTATGAAGGCATCGGGCACGGAGTCTGCAAGCTCAAAGCCCAGCGGCTCCTCGCCTATATACGAGTACGGTGATGCGGTAGCGAAGCTGCTCTTATTAAAGGGCCAGCGCACCCATGCGGTGCTTGTGCTCTCGCCAGCCTTCACAGTGAGGGGATAATACCACATACCGTCCGAGGCAAAGCCGTCGGCAATATAATCCTCATACATGAGTATGCCCGTAGCACCGGGATACGCCTCGTTAATCATAGGTGCAAGGACAGCTTCGACGTCGCGAATGAACTGCTCCGTTACGGTATCCTTAACTATTTTATTGTGGAAAAGGTCTATCTTCATCACCGAATCCTCCGCATATACTTCTACATCTAATATTTTAGCACACATTCCCATCGAATGCAATATATTTATTTATTTCGCGTGATAATTTAACGCAGAAAATATAAAAAGGAGAGGCGGAAAGCTCCACCTCTCATCTGATATTTTCATTTTCGGTTGCGCCCGTATAAGACGTCCTCGATCACAGTGCAAGGACAGAGGCACTACTCTGCGGCGAGTATATTTCGAGCGGAAAGCTTCGTTCTTCGAGGCGATAGGCATACAAAAGTATGTCGAGCCTCGAAAACGGAGGTACTCCTTGTGAGCCATGACGACACTTCGTGTCTTGCATAGCCACGCTATGCGCTCACGGAGCAATCTGCGTGCAGCTTGCTTGTGCAAGCACAGACTCGCTTGCACTTGATTATATGAAAATGAAAATAATTTAACGGAGAAAACCATAGGTTTTCAACCTTGGTTATTTATCAAAAGCGAAGGGTGAGACACCGATAGCCTCACCCTATACCTTTTTCATTTTCGGTTACGCCGAAATATACCGCAGCAAGCGATTACTTCTTCTGCATGATGTGTATAGCAAATCCGCAGATCTCGTCCTTGAAGTACGCGAACTTCGGCTTGCCGCTCTTCTCGTCATAGGTGATCGAGGACTCATCGAACTCGAAGCCCATACGCTTGAAGTAGTCCATAGCACGGTCAACAAAGTTGGTGGTGATACCGATGTGACCGTTAGTGCCGGGACCGTCCTTGCACATAAACTCGAAGGCATTACCTGCGAAGACAGACTTGCTTGTTGCGCGGGTAGACATACCGAACATAAGCTCGAACATCTTAGCACCGCGAAGAGCAGCCTCCTCACAGCCTGCGTTAATACCCATGTGAGCAAACTCGAGGCCGAGCATAGTCTGAACCGCGTTTCTGGTAAGAGCGGTGATCTCGTCCCATTTCTTCTCCTTAACAAGCTCGTCCTTGACCATGAAGGAGCCGCCGCAAGCAACTATCTTGTTAAACTTAAGGTACTCAAGAAGGTTATCTGCATTGATACCGCCGGTAGGCATAAAGGTGAGCTGACCGTAGGGAGCAGCCATAGCCTTGAGCATCTTGAGACCGCCTGCAGCCTCTGCAGGGAAGAACTTAACGGTCGAAAGACCAAGCTCGAGAGCCGCCTCAACGTCAGAG
>CAYZZJ010000133.1:0-4816 GCA_964482885.1 uncultured Ruminococcus sp.
AGTTAATTAATTTTCGGTATCGCTATGCGACGATTTGGGATAGGGACCCAAATCGCGAAGATTATGAGCGTGAACGCTGAAAGCCGGGTGACAATATAGGTTATTTCACGCTATTGCCTTTCGTTTTTTATTCTATTTTAGCATAGCGGCGGCGCTTTTTCAAGCCGTGATGCCTTTTTCGGCTTTTTGGAAGAATATCACACCTCCTTTTGCCCCGAATATAAAAACAACGTAAAAACAATTCGGGTCAGGGCTTGACAAGAAGCCCTCGCGTGTGTTAGAATACACGTATGTGAGGGAGTAGTGTGCGCTTTTGCGTGACGTGTCAACATGCTGGCCGATGTGGCCTGGCACGTCTTAAATCACAAGACTCACGCCGGCAGCTGTCGTGCGTGGACTACCTCTATCTATTGTCCTGCACGGTTATTGCCGTGCTTGTTTTGTATTAAGCATAATTAAACGGAGGACAAGATGAATCTCGATTTCCTATTTTTCTTTGAAGCGGTGATGCTCGGCATCGGTCTTGCTATGGACGCCTTTTCCGTATCCTTGGCAAACGGACTTAACGATGCGGGTATGCGACGTCGCAAGATGCTCGGTATGGCGGGGCTGTTCGCCCTCTTTCAGGCGGCTATGCCCATGATTGGTTGGATATGCGTTAAGACGGTTGTCGAGGCGTTCGGCTTTATTGCCGACCTTGTTCCCTGGTGTGCGCTTATTTTGCTCAGCTTTATCGGCGGCAAGATGCTGGTAGACAGTCTGCACCCCGACTGTGACGATGAACGCGCGGCGGCAGGCGAGTGTACCATGACGAAGCCCCTCGGCTTCGGTGTGCTTGTAGTACAAGCCGTAGCAACCTCGATCGACGCTCTCTCCGTCGGCTTCACTATCTCGGACTACAACGTATGGGAGGCGCTTCTCGCCGTCACCATTATAGCTGCCGTAACCTTCCCTATCTGCCTCGGGGGTGTTCTCCTCGGGCGCAAGGCGGGAGCCGGGCTCTCGAATAAGGCGGGCATTATCGGCGGCTCGATACTTATCTTCATCGGACTTGAAATTTTTATTACAAGTTGGTTTTAATTACCCGATTTGGTAAATAATATAATACATTTTATACACGAAAGGACAGTTTTTATGAATATGAAGCTCTCTTTCCGCTGGTACGGCGCAAGCGACCCCATCTCGCTCGAATACATCTCTCAGATACCCGGTATGCGTTCTATCGTTTCGGCGGTTTACGACGTTAAGCCCGGCGAGGTCTGGGGAGAGGACAGCATCAAAAGGATGGCAGACGAGTGCAAGGCACACGGTCTTGTATTCGACGTAGTTGAATCCATTCCCGTACACGAGGATATCAAGCTTGGTCGCGGCAACGTGGACGAGCTTCTTGAGGTTTACTGCGAGAATATCAGAAGATGCGCTAAGTACGGCGTCAAGTGCGTAACCTACAACTTCATGCCTGTATTCGACTGGACGCGCACACAGCTCGATAAGAAGGCTCCCGACGGCTCTACGAGCCTTGTTATGTACTGGGATCAGATGCGCGGACTTGATCCTCTTAAGGACGATATTCACCTTCCCGGCTGGGATTCCAGCTACACCCAGGACGAGGTGCGCGAGCTTATCACCGCGTATGGCGAGCTTGGCGAGGAGGGACTTTGGGCAAATCTTGAGAAGTTCTTAAAGAAGGTTATCCCCGTTGCAGAGGAGTGCGGCGTTCGCATGGCTATCCATCCCGATGATCCGCCCTACCCCATCTTCGGTCTTCCCCGCATTATCACCTGCGAGGCTAATCTCGACCGCTTCCTCGCTCTTTATGACAGCCCTGCCAACAGCCTTTGCCTTTGCACCGGCTCTCTCGGCTGTGCGGCATCGAACGACATCGTTGCTATGGTTAAAAAGTACGCTGCGGCTGACCGCATAGCGTTCATGCATATCAGAAACGTAAAGGTTATGGAGGACGGCTCCTTCGAGGAGCGCGCTCACCTCTCCTCCTGCGGCTCTCTCGACGTATACGAGATCGTTCGCGCACTCGTTGAGTGCGGCTACGACGGGTACGTAAGACCCGACCACGGAAGAATGATCTGGGGCGAGACAGGCAAGCCCGGCTACGGCCTCTTTGACAGAGCGCTTGGTGCTACGTATATCAACGGCTTGTTCGAGGCGCTTGAGAAGGAGCTTAAAAAGTAATTATCATAAGCAATCAACCTAACAAGCGCAAAACGGCTACCTCGTGCGAGGTAGCCGTTTTGCGCTTGTTAGGCATTTAATACCGGATTTCATATCCACTTAACCCAGCTGTAATTTACATAATTTGAGGTCAGGAATTCGGCAGCGGTGGAGGTGCTTGACAACGAAGCACTCGATATTTCAATTCGCGAGGTTGACAATCCGGTTGATACGTAATACCAATTGTAGTAATATTCGAATTCTACGTACGATAGAGATGTGCATCCACGAAAAGCTCCGATACCTATTTCCGTTATATCTGCTGAGATTCTTACACTCGTGATATTGCTGCACCCTTCGAAAGCGCAAGCAGGTATAGCGCTATCTCCGGTAATATTCACAGTACGAAGCGATGCGGGAACTCCCGAATTATTCAAATACGACTTAGCATCAAAAATATAACCCAGGCAGTTATTAATCTTAGGTATGGATATTTGCTGCAGCGAATTACAGCCTGAGAATGCGCCTGCCGCTATGCTTTCCGCAGTATTCGGTAAGATAATTGTTTTCAAAGAGGTGCAATTTCCAAAAGCATCCGTCCCTATGCTGCTAAGGGTGCTGCCTTCAGCTATCGATACGCTTTCCAGCTGTGCGCAATTAAGAAACGCGCCCGCCGCTATACTTGACACACTATCAGGTATCGACACTGAGGTGAGCTTGCCATAATTCGCAAAGCTATATCCTTTAATCCCCTCTGTTCCGTCAGGTACTACGAGATCCTCAATGACCTCACCCGTTTGGATCAAGTATAACGAATCTGCGTAATACAAAGGATTTGATTTTTCATCGCTAAAGCTTATACCAAGCCACGTTTCAATATCCTTTATGTATACGGACTCAAGAGCGGTACACCCTGCAAAGGCTTCGCTATAAACGGTTTCAAGTCCATATACAATGACAGTAGTAAGCATATCGCAATTTTGGAACGCATAGGAGCCAATCATGGACACCTTGCTTCCGGACGATTTTCCGATAGAGACGCTTTCAAGCATATCACATCCCTGGAAAGCATGGGCGCCGATATTTCCGGAAGAAATATCAAGGAATTTCAAGGCATCGCAGTTACAAAACGCAGAACCGTCTATGTACTCAATAGAAGGAATAACCACGTCCTCCAATGCGATACAGCTATAGAACGCATTGGTGCCTATTCTCTTTACTCCCGGCAGCTCTGCCTTCTTTAGTGCTGTGCAGGCATAAAACGCGCCCGAACCAACCATTTCAACGTTTTCGGGGAGTACCAGCTCTTTTATAAGGCAGTTATTAGCAAAGGAACTCTATCCTCCGTTATGTAACGTTTCATTTACTTTTTGCTTGGAATATCGATGCTATAAAGGTGCGCTTGACCTTCATCGCACTCTTGGGGCAAAACTCCTGACAGCAGAAGCAACGTATGCACTTCTTGCGGTCTATTACAGCCTTGCCGTCCTTTATGACTATCGCCTTCGCAGGGCAGATATTTGCACAAACTCCGCAGCCGACGCACATATCCTTCTTAAGGACGGGGCGTGTTTCGAGTATCTTTGAGACAATTTTACCGAGTGCGCTCTTGAAGGGATTTTTCGACGAGCCCCAGAAGCCGAGCGAGCGGCGCTCGACAACCTTCTCGAAATCTGGTACGAGCAACGCGTCGAGGTCGCCGAAGAGCTTAACGTCATCTACACTCTCGGGTACAAGTCCCCTGCGCTTTGCTGCCTCTAGAGTGGGTATTTCAAAAGGGGTGTAGCCTATCAGCCTTGCCGCGACCATGTCAAGCGTGTGCGGAGAGTGCGAGGCAAGAAGCGCACCCATGCGCTTTGGCGTGCCTGCGGTTGGGCCGTTACCCTCCATGCCGACAACGGCGTCCGCTATAGAGAGCGCCGGGTGGAAATATTCGTCGAGGTCGACGAGCATATCCGCAAAGTCCTCGTAGCTCGGGAAGCGGTAGTGATACTCAGGCTTTGTTACACCGGGAATAACGCCGAAAATGTTTTTAGCGGCGCAGGACATCGCCATCATTCCGTGGCTCTTAAGCTTACAGAAGTTTATTATGACGTCGGCACGGTCAAGGTAGGTCGTGTAGGTGAAGCCGGTACAGACCTTCGCCTCGGGGAAGCGCGCCTCGCTCTGAGTGTAGTCGGTGTTGAGGACGGCGCCGTGCGCCTCGCAATCGTGCATTCCCGTCGCGTTATACACCTTGTTAAGATGAGCGGAATTGTAGAGACCTCCGGGGCTGTCACCTATTATGATCTCTCCCGCGCCGCGCTCACGAAGCAGGTCGCAGAGTGCCGAGAGCAGAACGGGGTGAGTGGTTGCCGCCTCCTCGGGCTTCATAGCCGAAACGAGATTAGCCTTAATAACTACGGTCATTCCCTCCTTCACGAAGTCAAGACCGCCAATCGGTGAAAGAAGCTCTGTGAGCGCGTTGCGCGCGCCGACGATATCGTAATCACCGAGCGGAACGACAGACACGGGATCGGTGGGGCTGTAATATTTTGAATTCATGGGCACGTCAGACATAATTATCTCCATTCTGTCATAGACGGGTGTTTTTATAATGACTATAGAATGTAGAAACGCAAAAAAGCGTTTCTGTGAGTCGATAGAG
>CAYZZJ010000134.1:0-4806 GCA_964482885.1 uncultured Ruminococcus sp.
GGATATTTCATTGGAAAGTCCCCAAACTACGATAGAGGGGTGGTTGTAGTTCTGAGTGATAAGCTCCTTCATCTGGCTGACGGTGTTCTCGCGGCCACCGGGCATGTGCTTGGAGATATAGGGGATCTCAGCCCAGATGACCTGACCGTACTCGTCGCAAAGATCGTAGAAGTACTCGTCGTGCTGATAGTGTGCAAGACGGATAGTGGTCGCGCCCATCTCGCATATAAGCTCGATATCCTCCTTATGATGCTCGGGAAGAAGCGCGTTGCCTATGCCGAGCCTATCCTGGTGACGGGATACACCGCGCAGAGGATACTCCTCGCCGTTGAGGATAAATCCGCGCTGAGGATCGATCTCGAAGGTACGGCAGCCGAATCTGTAGGATACGGCATCAATCTCCTCGCCGCCGCGAAGAATAGCAGCCTTTGCAGAATAGAGGTAAGGGTCGCGAAGACCGTGCCAGAGATGAGCCTCGCCGATAGCGATATCTACGGTGTTGCCACCCTCAGCGGAAGCAACTACGTTGCCCTCCTTATCGAGGATAGTGTAAGCAATAACGTCACCCTCTTTAAGCTCGGTGGTAAAGGTCTTGATCTCTACAGACCAGCCCTCATCACCCTTCTTAGGTGTGATCATAACACCTCTGCCGCCGTAGTAATCGAGGTCGAAGTGAGTGTTGTTTACGCAAACCACGTTCACGTCACGGTAAAGACCGCCGTAGAAGGTGAAGTCCGCCATCTGAGGATAAACCTCCTCGTTAGGCGAGTTGTCTACTACGATAGCGATATCGCAAGCATCGCCGAGCTTCTCGGTAATGTCAACGCGCCAGGTCGAATAACCGCCGTCGTGATGAGCGAGCTTCTCGCCGCCTGCATATACGTCAGCGGAGGAGTTCGCGCCCTTGATCTCAAGGTAGTAGCGGTCAGCCGCAGGAAGCTCGGAGCGAAGGAGCTTCTTCGAGTAGAGGCAGGAGCCGCGGAAGTAATCGTTGCCGCCGTCCTGTCCGTCGGTAGCATTCCAGCTGTGGGGGAGATTAACGCTGAGCGCACCCTCGGTAGCCGATACGTCAGCACAGTCCTTAATAAACCTCCAGCCCTCGTTTATATTAATAACGTTTCTCATTTTTTCTCCTTAAGAGTATTGTCTTTACGTATACAATAACATATTATACGCACGCATTTGTTAATTAAACAAAAGCGATATGTAAACTTTTAAGTATGGGCTGTCGCAGCTTGAATTGCGACAGCCCTTTGTAGCTTTATGGTCAGATTAAGCCTCTGCCTCTGCGAGAGTATCCTCTGCAGCCTCGGCAGCGCCACCCTTACGAGCCTCAAGCTCCTCCTGCATGGTAGCAAGAGTCTTCTTATCAAGGTTGTAGACAAGAGCAAGACCGATGAACTGCATAACGGCAGCTACGAGGAAGAGAACTGCAACGAGAACGCGAAGGTTAACCGCTACGTCCCAACTAAGAAGAGTAACATCGATGCTAGCCTCTCCGCTGACGGGATCAACAGTATTGTTAACGTATCCAAGCGCTGCCATGATAATGAGCGCAACTGCGGGGCCAACGCCCTGAGCCAGCTTTCTGAAGAAGGAGTGAAGCGAATATACGATGCCCTCCTCACGGTTACCCGTCTTCCACTCGTTGTAGTCGATAGCGTCACCCATCATAGCCCAGGATACGGTGGAATAGATACCGAGACCAAGGGAGTAAACGAGCTGAGCAATTATGTAGAATACAAGATCGAGTCCGGTATTGTCAGGAGTAATGATGAAGAGAAGAAGACCGCCGACGATGGAAGCGAGTGCGCCAACAACCGAAAGCTCCTTCTTACCGTACTTGGTAACCATCTTACGTGCAAGGGGAGTGAACACAACGATAGGAATCATTGAGAACAGCTGAACAACGCCGGAGATCTGAGGATTCTTGAAGTAGATCTGGAACACGACGGAAACCGCGGTAGCCGCGCCCTGCATACCGATGAACATACCCATAGCGGCGAGAGTTGCGCCGATTGCGGGACGGTTCAGGCAGAATGCCTTGAGAGCCTTAAGAATATTGAACTTAGGCTGCTCCTCGTTAACCTTAACCTCTTCCTCAACACGGATCTCGGTGTTACGGATCATGAACTGGAAGCATACGAAGCCAAGACCGCCCATGATAAGAGCTGCGAGGAATACCATCCAGCCGTTAAGGGAGCCGTCAGCGTTGTACATAATGAAGGGGAGGATAACCATGGGAAGCATGTTACCTACCACAGAGCCGATAGAACGCCATGCGGAGAGAGATGCTCTGTCAGCAGGCTCCTTCGAGATAAGGGAAAGGAGCGAGCCGTAAGGAACGTTCGCGATGGTGTAGAAGGCATCCCATACAACGTAGCCTGCGATGAAGATAATGAACTTCGCCCAGGTGGGTGCGGACGGGAACGGAAGAAAGCAGCACGCGCCGCCTACGATAAGACCGATCGAGCCGAACCAGATGTACTGGAGGAACTTATTTCTCTTGTACTTGTGCTTATCTGCGTCAATGATAGTACCGATAAGGGGATCGTTGATAGCATCCCAAACCTGAACTATGACGAGAAGAAGCGAATACCAAAGACCCATGCCCATAATCTGAGTCCAGAAGAGCGCCATAGTACCCTTCAGAGCAAAGCTCATGTTACAGCCAAGGTCACCCGCTGCATAAGCAAGGCTGTCGCGCATGCCAAACTTACGCTTGCCGTTTTCATCAAGCTGAATTTCTTTAGCCATTTTTGTTGCCTTTCTTTAATGAATTTTATTTTGCTATGTATATAATAGCATATACGCGCGCACAGTACAAGACACCAAATCGAAACAAACGTGACACTTACAGTAAAAAAGGATAGCTGATTTTTGTCTAAATATTACAATTCAAAAAGCCTAATAGGAAGAATTTGTGACCGTTTTTCATAGAATAAGTGTCACACGCTATTGACAATGGGGCGTTTAGATAGTACAATAGAATAGCCCCACAAAAAACGAAAGCGAGACCGTATATGTACAAGCAGTGTAAAACCGAGCGCTCAGAGGCGCGCCAGAGATTAATCGAAAGCACCCTGTTTGATATGATGAAGCGCGGCAGCTACGACGATATCACCGTCACCGAGCTGTGCGACGTATTAAAGATGCCGAGAAAGGCGTTTTACCGTTATTTTGACGATAAGGACTCTGCCCTGCGCGCCCTTATAGCGCACACTCTCGAGGACTACGTCAAAACCCCGGTTGATACGACCGGGCCGAGATATTTGAGCAAGGAGCTGTCCGCATTCTTCAACTTCTGGATGGAGAAGCGCGAGCTGCTCGAGGCGCTCGACCGCAACGGCAGGCTCACCGAGATCATGAATCTCTCCCTGCAGTTCCCGCTCGACACTGTGGTAAGCCTTGATAAGCTCTTGCCTAAAGAGGAGCCGGCTATGCGCGATAAGATCTACCGCTTTGCAATAGGAGGACTTATTTCCATAGTCATAGAGTGGTTCCGCGACGACTTCGGCACCCCTGTAGACGAGATCACACGTCTCGCAGTTCGCGTGCTGACGAAGCCGCCCTTCCCCGTTCTTACGCAGTTTGGAATGACCGATATCTAAGGAATTTGTAAAGTTATATATACAAATACAGAGTATTACAGCGGTCTGCAATACATACTTCGCTATCCCGACGGAACGAAGAAGGAGAAAGACATCCCATTAAAGAATCTGCCGATATGGGCACATCACGGCTCGGCATACGGCGTCGTACCCTCTCCGAGTCGCAAAGAATGGTAAATGCTGTGAATGCCGCGGGCGGCAACGCCAAGCTCACAATATACGAGGGTATAGCACACCCCTCGTGGGTACCCGTCTACTGCAGCCCCGAGGTATTCGCATGGCTCTTATCTCACAGACGCGTGAGCAGCGAGAGCCGTATAGAGGGCAATACGTACGATTACGCCGAAAGGTTTGGATAATCACACGGGTATACCCAAACAATCAAAAACAGCAGTTAAACGCGCACAGCGCAGATATTAAACACAAGAAAGGAAAATGCTATGCCTACGCAAGCTTCGTCTAAAATCAGAACCAAGAGAGCTAACCTCTTGCTCCGTGTTTCAAAGGGTCACTTTGCAACCAACCACAGCCATATAAACTACTATATCGACGTTACAACGCAGAAGATGCGTCTGTCCGAGGCACAGGCGGTTGCAGAGGAGCTTCTCTCCTACTATAACACCACAGCCATCGTTGATACCATACTCTGCCTCGACGGTATGGAGGTTATCGGTACCTGTCTTGCAAACGAGCTTACCCGCGGCGGATATATGAACATGAACGCTCACCAAACCATATACGTAGTCACCCCCGAGCGCACCTCGGGCAGCCAGATTATCTTCCGCGACAATCTGAAGCACATGGTGCAGGGCAAGCACGTCCTTATCCTCGCGGCATCCGTTACCACCGGCTACACCGCAGGCTCGGCTATCGAGGCTATAAAGTACTACGGCGGCCACGTCGCAGGCATCGCATCCATCTTCTCATCGGTTGACGAGTGCGGCGGCTATCCTGTTTGCTCCGCGTTCGATACGAAGGACCTCGACGGCGGATACGTTTCCTATCCCGCGCACGAGTGCGAGATGTGCAGGGCGGGACAGCGCATCGATGCGCTGGTTAACGGCTTCGGTTTCTCCAAACTATAGTCTGATGGAAGATTTCGGGTGAAATCAAAAATGGAATAAACATAGGGTGAGGTATATAAGCGTGATACTCTTAACGGAGTATTCACGCTTAACTATGATTGCCCTTACGG
>CAYZZJ010000135.1:0-4750 GCA_964482885.1 uncultured Ruminococcus sp.
TCGCTCCAGACAACTCCGGAGCATTCCAGTACGCTATGGAGCAGGCACTCTTCAATCCCCTTGGCGCTCTGACCGTTCCCAAGGAGCAGAGAAACTTCGCAACCAAGGACAATCTCCCCACCTACCCCGAGAAGATCGCGGCACTTAAGGCAGAGGGCGCAAAGCTCGTTCTCGTTTACGGTATCGGCAGAATGTGCCACATCGCATTCTGGGAGCCTCACTTCGCGGCTGACTACGCTACCGAGGACGACTGGAGGGCAGCACCCTACAGAATCGCAGCAAAGATCCACCCCCTCACCGTTGAGCAGAACGCTCTCACCAGCTTCAAGTCGAGAACTCCTCTCGTTCCCTGCCGCGCCAATACCATAGGCCCCGGCATCATTCTTCAGGCTGACTACGCTATCGGCGGTGCAGACGGTACTCTCGGCAGAGGCATGCAGTGGCAGGGTCTCTCCCTTTGGATGACTCTCCGTCACGGGCCTACACCCTGGATCACCTCCTCTTACATTCCCACTCTCCCCGGCAGACTCTTCTTCCTCTCCGAGCTTGCAGGTCCGCTCGTCGCAGAGTGTAATTAAGAGATTATTATGAGTGGAATCGCCATCGCGGGCAATATCCTTATTGACCGCATAAATGAAATCGATAGATACCCGGGCGCGGGCGAGCTTACCAAGATACGCTCGATAACCCCTGCTACCGGCGGCTGCGTACCCAACGTGGCAATAGACCTCAAAAGACTTATGCCCGCCCTGAGCGTTCTCGCGGTGGGCAAGGTCGGCCGCGACGAGGACGGCGAGCTTGCGCGGCGCGTGCTATCCTCAGAGGGCGTAGACGTATCGGGCATCACCACAGGTGATGAGCGCACCAGCTTCACCGAGGTTATGAGCGTTGTGGGCGGTCAGCGCACCTTCTTTACCTATCCCGGCGCGAGTGATGACTTCGGGCTATCGGATATAGACTTTGACGCGCTCGATGCAGATATGCTCCACCTCGGCTACTACCTCCTTCTTAAGAAGGTTGACGAGGGCGACGGTGAGCTAATTCTGAAGGAGGCGAAGGCTCGAGGCATCAGAACCTCAATAGACCTCGTCAGCGAGAACTCCGACAGATACGCGAAGGTTATCCCCTCGCTTAAGTACACCGACAATCTCATTATCAACGAGCTTGAGGCGGGTAAGCTCACGGGCATCGAGCCGACACAGGATAACCTCGAGATAATAGCGAAGAAGCTCCTCGCCCTCGGCGTCAGAGAGCGCGTTATCATTCATGAGAAATCCCTCGGCATCGTCGTATCCGAGCGCGGCACCACAACCCTCACCTCGTTTAACCTCCCGAAGGGCTTCATCAAGGGCACGACGGGTGCGGGCGACGCGTTCTGCGCGGGCGCGCTCCTCGCGATCCACGAGGGAAAGAGTGATGAGGAAATACTCGAGTACGCCACCCTCTCGGCGCTCGGCGCACTCTCAGAGGCAGATGCAGTCAGCGGTATGAAAACACTTAGCGAGCTTCGCGAAATTGCAAAAAACCTCGATAAAATGTAGTATTTTGCTAACTAACCGTTAGCAAAATAGTTCAGAATTAAGAATTCAGAATTAATAGCTAACACAAAAAGAGGACCAAGGGCAACAATTACCCCGAGTCCTCTTTTTATTTTACATTATTTTTTAATTTTAGATCGCATAATTCGGCGATTTGCAAATTTAGTATAGAGTTATGAATTTGGCTTGCGCCAAATGTGATGAGATTCGCTGTCGCTCAGCGTGATGATTTTGCTGACGCAAAAGTTATACTCCTATGTGGCATAAGTGCGCTTTGCGTCCTTGGTGCTTCGCACCTTTGCTCACCTTGCGGTGAGCTGCCACGGAGCAAATGCGAGACACCCACTCCGTTGGGGGTGTCAACGCTAGCACTCGTTCGCTTGCAAGCGAGCTTGCAGACTCTCTTCGTTTGATTATGATATGATTTCCTTTTCAACGGCGGCAGCAAGCCACCGCCCTACACCCTCGGCACAGCCGAGGACTTCATCGTGTAGCGACTTCATCTGCCTTTGGCAGATTTCACCCGAGCCTCGCTCGGATTTCATTGCGTGTTGCACTGCTCCGCGCCTCGAACCGCAAATTTAGTACAAAGTTATGGCGTGCCGGTTGACTATTCCCCTCCCATATGCTAAAATAATCTTGCGACACAATTGAATATTTGCTCTAAAAGCTTGTAAAGCTATAAGTGTACCTTTTTATCCCCGGTAAAAATGTACGCTCTGTTTTCGTACGCTTATTTTTAGGGCAAAGAGAACAATTGTGTCGCAGCAATGGAGCTGTGCATTTTTATAGGTGCGTAGCTTCGGCTGCGCACTTTTTATTTTGGGAGGCAAAAATGAAAAAGCTACTTCTCTGCGTATCTCTTCTCTTAACGCTCTTGCTCTTGGCATCATGCGAAACGTCGGGCGTAAACCGACTGACCTGCGACCACGTCGACGCCAACGATTCAGGGCTATGCGACAAATGCTCGATAACCTTCTCCGACGGCAAGGACGTGTACGACAAAACCTGCCAGCATAGAGATGCCGACGATAACTCGAAATGCGATAGCTGTGAAGCCGATTACTCCGACGGCAAGGATATTAACGATAAAAATCACTCATGTAAAACATTGTACAACTACGATAATTTTTTACATTGGCTAAGTTGCGAAATATGTGGTGTCGCCACAAGCAAAGCCGAGCATATATTGGACGAATTTGGATACTGTACGGTGTGCGATCATCTATCATCACCAACTGAAGGAATTTCGTACGAATTATCCGCGGATGGTAGTTATGCCAAAGTCTTAGGATGCGATAGCAGTATAACCAATTTAGTTATCGCAGAAACATATAACAATGCGCCCGTGAAACACATTGCTCAAGAAGCATTCAAAGGCAATAAAAACATAACCTCTTTAGTTATGCCAAACAGCATCGTCACAATTGGAAATTTCGCTTTTTATGGATGTGAAAACCTTGCAAGCATTACTATTTCAAAAAGCGTGAAAGATATTGGTGAGCGAGCATTTAGCAATTGCGGTATGCTTGAAGAAATATATTTTAATGCAGTTGATATGACCTGTCTAAAATCTATGCACAATAGGACATTTACCAATACAGGTTTAACCGGCAAAGGAATAACCGTTACTATAGGTAAAAATGTTACCAGAGTTCCAGCATACCTTTTTTGTTCAAACGGAACGCTAAACGCTCAAACAAAAGTGACGGCTATAACATTCGAGGACAATAGCGTGTGCGAAAGCATTGGCGAATGGGCATTTATTGATTGCAACGATGTTACAGGTTGTCTCGTAATTCCTGATAGTGTAGTAACGATAGATAAGGGGGCATTTTACGGTGTAGGATTTACAAGTATAACAATCGGAAAAAACGTATCAAAGATTGATGATATTGCATTTTCAAATTGCTATAGTCTCGTTGAAATTATAAATAAATCCAATCTCAATTTCGTTAAAGGCTCATCGAATAATGGATCTATAGCGCAAAACGCCTTGGAAATCCATTCAGGTATCAGTAAAATAGTAAACAATGCTGGGTACCACTTCATAACATCTGGAGGAGAACACTATCTCGTAGCATATCAAGGTAATGATGCCATACTCGATCTCCCAGAAAGCTACAATGGGGAAAACTACAAAATTCATAATTACGCATTTACAAACTGCAATACATGCGACAAGCTTACCAGCGTAACCATTCCAAAAACCGTAATCAGCATTAGCGAAAGCGCATTTGCCGGATGCGACAAACTAGTAGAAATAATAAACATGTCCGGACTAGATATTACGCGCCATGCTCTTGAAATTCATTCAGGAGAACGTAAGGTCATGAATATAAATGAATATATATTCCTTTACCATGACGGAATTAACTATTTGGTTAATTATGTTGGAAGCGATACAGAACTTTATTTACCCAACAACTACAACGGTGGAAACTACGTAATCTATAGAACTGCATTTCAGGAAAATCGTAGAATTAAAGGTGTATATATTCCGGAAGGCGTTACTAAAATTGACAACTCGGCATTCTCGAATTGTCGTAACCTAGAAACTATAAATATACCTGACAGTATAACAGATATAGGAGTACGCGCATTCTTCCAATGCACTAAATTACCGAATATTACTATAGGAAGTGGTGTTGAAAACATAGATTCCTATGCGTTTGAGAATTGCCGTAGCCTGACCAGTATAAATGTATCCGAAAACAACTATACATATAAATCAATCGCCGGTAACCTTTATACAAAAGATGGAACAACCCTTATACAATATGCTATTGGAAAAAGGAGTGACACATTTGTTGTACCAAACGGCGTTACCACTATCAGCAGTGGCGCATTCAGCATGTGTAATAATATAAGAAATATAATAATACCCGACTGTGTCACGAGCATAGAAGATTCATTTGATTTTTGCGAAAACCTTATATCGGTAATCATAGGAAGTGGCGTCACTACAATCTCGCCTCAAGCTTTTTGGAGTTGTGACAATCTTACAAGCGTCACATTCAAAAATCCCATTGGTTGGAGTATCAACTATACACCAATTTCGCATTTTGATCTTTCCAACCCTGAAACAGCAGCAAGATATCTCTCATCTACACATCGTGATAGCGCTTGGCATCGTTCTGATGAAACAAACTAAACAATCGTTTTACCCGCCCCAAAGAGCGCGCCGTTAGGCGGGGCTTCGTAAAACAGTT
>CAYZZJ010000136.1:0-4704 GCA_964482885.1 uncultured Ruminococcus sp.
GCTCTTGCAAGAGCCATGAGGTAAGCATGCTTTGCATACTTTCTCGCTCCTGCGGAGACCTGAAGTATAACGGGGGACTGCTCTTCGGCGGCTGCCTCGGTGATAGCCTGAATGATCTCCATATTGTTGATGTTGAAGGCACCAATAGCGTATCCGCCCTCGTAAGCCTTCTTGAACATTTCTTTCGTTGTTACAAGTGCCATTTTTATTCTCCTTGCTTTTTATCTAACATATATATTTTACACCATTTGGGAGAAAAATCAAGACCTATTTTGAAAATAGGCGACAATGGGCGGCAACAGACGCTCCTATATTCCGTACGTGCCCGTTAACGGGTCCTCGAAAATGCCTATCTTGGGTGTCATAAATGTGAAGATGACGAAGGCTAGGGCTATCACGGCGAGCGTGATAAGTGCGCATCTCGGGCTTTCGCACGCGATTTCCTCCGACGAGAGTTTGCGCGCCTCGTAGATATAGGCTATCGCTGCCGAAATGAAGAAAATCGCTATATTTATCCAATCGGGAGATGTGCCGATGACGCCGTTGTAGGTGTAAAAGAGTACGGGAATCATTACTATGCCGAGCAGAATTCCGCGCAGCTTTACGCACCAGAAGTCCCCTCTGTCGCGGAAGAAAAAGCTCTGCACGGCGGCGAAAATCAGCATTGGCCAGAAGAGCAGTTTCATATGCTCCCACGTAGATTCATTCACACCTGAAAACGGCGCGATCCACGCCGCCTCTCCGAGCCACTCATAGAGAAAATGCAAAACCGTGCCGCCGAGCGTACTCACCGCATAGCCCATCAGCTGCCATATCCAAACACTTCGCTTCATAACAGACCTCAACATGCTTTTTAGACAGTATATTCGCCGAGCGTGGAGAGTATGACGCACTTCAATGTTATGCCGAAATCTTGATTTGTTCAATCTTTTATGGTATAATTAATCCGTACGCAGGCATAGCGAATATGAAAAGAGGCTTGTCTATGAATTTATTACACATGAAATATGCGGTTGAGGTCGCAAGGCTTGGATCGCTTAATAAAGCTGCGGAAGCTCTTCTTATAGCGCAACCGAATATCAGCCGTTCGATAAAGGAGCTTGAGGCGGATCTCGGAATCACCATATTCCAGCGAAGTGCGAAGGGAATGATTCTGACACCCGACGGCGAGGAGTTTATGGATTACGCGCGGGATATTCTCCACCGTATCGATAAGCTCGAGCAGTCCTACCGCGACGGATCGCATAAAAAACGCAAGTTTTCGATTGCTGTTCCCAGGGCGTGCTATATTTCTGCCGCGATGGCGGAGTTTTCAAAAAGCATCGGAGATGCTCCGGTAGAAATATACTACAAGGAGACTAACTCCAAAAAGACTATAAAAAAGCTTCTTGAGAATGAATATAAGCTGGGTATCATTCGTTACGCGGATAACTACGATAAGCATTACAAGGATATGCTCGAGGAAAAGGGGCTTTCTTATGAGCTTGTGGCAGAGTTCTCATACGTGCTTCTTATGAGCAGGGATAATCCCCTTGCCGCGAAGGAAACGATTACCTACGAGGACCTTTCGGGTTATATAGAGATTGCGCACGCAGATCCTTACGTTCCCACGCTCTCTATGTCAAAGGTCTTTCGCGAGGAGCTTCCCGATAAGGTGGATCAAAGAATATTCGTATTTGAAAGAGCGAGCCAGTTCGATCTGCTGTCGGAAAATCCCGCAACCTTTATGTGGGTATCACCCGCCTCGCAGCAGATACTCGACAGGTATAACCTGGTGCAGCGTACGTGCGAGGGTAATAAAAGGGTATACAGAGATATGCTCATTTATCATAAGGGCTACAAGCTCACAAGGCTTGATAAGGACTTTATTACCGCGCTTTGTGATGCTAGAAGAAAATTTATCAAGTAAATTTTTAATACGTTAAGGAAGGCTTTGTCGGTTGCAGAGCCTTCCTTTTATTTATGGAAATATGCTAATTTGAAGCGTTCATTAATATTAATTTATCGGAGGCATTCTATTGATACAGCATATATCGATATTGATAATACCGATATAACAATTTAATAATTCCCGAGAGGGTGGCATTGTGCTAAAATATTAAAGAAAAAAGAAGGAGGTGGCATATGAACGGATATTCTGTCTCTAAGGCAACGCTGGGAAGGCTTCCGCGCTATCTGAAATATCTGAAAAGCCTGCCCGACGTAAAGGGGGCAACGGTTTCGGCAACTGCGATTGCCAGGGGACTGTCGCTCGGTGACGTTCAGGTGCGTAAGGATCTTGCGATAGTCAGCGGTGCGGGTAAGCCTAAGATCGGATATGACAGGAAGAAGCTGATATGCGATCTTGAGCGCCATCTCGGATATGACAGCTTGACAAAAGCGGTTCTCGTAGGGGCGGGGAAGCTCGGCAGAGCGCTTTTAGATTACGACGGCTTCGAGGATTTCGGAGTGAGAATCGTTGCGGGCTTTGACTGTAATGAAACGGTATTGGAGCGTGGCTCGAAGGATATATTACCGATCAGAGATATCGGCGCTTACTGTCGGGAGAACGACATAAGACTCGGTATTATCACGGTGGGTCTCGGCTCGGCTCAGGACGTTTGCGACAGGCTAGTGGAAAGTGGAATTGAAGCGATATGGAATTTCGCACCCGTCACCTTGGAGGTGCCAAGCGGAGTTCTTCTTAAGCAGGAAAATTTAGCGCTATCTCTCGCGTATCTCAATAATCAAATTGGTAAATAATTTCTGGAGGACACATAAAATGGAAACTAAAGCTTACAAAATCGTTGATGGTGTAGATGCACTTCACGCTGCTATTGCTCGTGTAAGAGCGGCGCAGAGAGTTTTTGCAACCTACACTCAGGAGCAGGTTGACAAGATCTTCCTTGCTGCTGCATCTGCCGCGGACAAGGCGAGGATCTCTCTTGCAAAGCTCGCGGTTGAGGAAACCGGCATGGGCATCGTAGAGGACAAGGTTATCAAAAATCACTACGCAGCCGAGTACATTTACAACGCCTACAAGGAGACCAAGACCTGCGGTGTAATCGAGGAGGACAAGGCATACGGCATCAGAAAGATAGCAGAGCCTATTGGCGTTGTTGCCGCTGTTATACCCACCACCAACCCCACCTCCACCGCAATCTTCAAGTGCCTGCTTGCACTCAAGACACGTAACGCAATCATTATCAGCCCTCACCCCCGTGCAAAGGGTGCAACGATTGCAGCCGCAAAGCTCGTTCTTGAAGCGGCGGTAGCGGCAGGCGCACCCGAGGGAATTATCGATTGGATCGACGTTCCCTCGCTCGATATGACCAATACCCTGATGAAGGAAGCAGACATCATTCTTGCAACCGGTGGCCCCGGAATGGTTAAGGCCGCATATTCGAGCGGTAAGCCCGCTCTCGGTGTTGGCGCAGGTAACACCCCCGCTATCATCGATGACAGCGCTGATATCCTTCTCGCGGTTAACTCCATTATTCACTCAAAGACCTTTGACAACGGTATGATCTGCGCATCCGAGCAGTCCGTTATTGTTCTCGAGAGCATCTACGATGCAGTTAAGGCAGAGTTCGCTGCTCGCGGCTGCTACTTCCTTGATCCCATGGAGACCGAAAAGGTTCGTAAGACTATTATCATCAACGGCGCCCTCAACGCGAAGATCGTTGGTCAGAGAGCTGCTAAGATTGCCGAGCTTGCCGGCGTGACGGTTCCCGCAGGTACCAAGATCCTCATCGGCGAGGTTGAGAGCGTTGAGCTTTCCGAGGAGTTCGCTCATGAGAAGCTCTCTCCCGTGCTTGCTATGTATAAGGCTAAGAGCTTTGAGGAGGCTCTCGACAAGGCGGATAAGCTCGTTGAGGACGGCGGCTTCGGTCACACCTCCTCTCTCTACATCAACGAGATAACCGAAAAGGAAAAGCTCGCTGCGTATGAGAGCAGAATGAGGACCTGCCGTATTCTCGTTAACACTCCCTCCGCACAGGGCGGTATCGGCGATCTTTACAACTTCAGGCTCGCTCCCTCGCTTACGCTTGGCTGCGGCTCTTGGGGCGGTAACAGCGTATCCGAGAACGTAGGTGTCAAGCACCTCTTAAACATTAAGACAGTAGCCGAGAGGAGAGAAAATATGCTTTGGTTCAGAACACCCGAAAAGGTTTATATAAAGAAGGGATGTCTTCCAGTAGCTCTCGATGAGCTCAGAACAATAAGAGGAGCAAAGCGTGCCTTCATTGTGACAGACACCTTCCTTTATCAGAACGGCTACACGAAGCCGATAACCGACAAGCTTGACGAGATGGGTATTCAGCATACCACATTCTTTAACGTACAGCCTGATCCTACGCTTGCAAACGCAACCGAGGGTGCAGCGCAGATGAGAAGCTTTGAGCCGGATACCATTATAGCACTTGGCGGCGGTTCCGCTATGGACGCGGCAAAAATCATGTGGGTTCTGTATGAGCATCCCGAAGCCGACTTTATGGGGAGGGCGATGAGGTGTATAGAGAGCCGTAAGAGAGTATACACCTTCCCGAAGATGGGAGAGAAGGCATACTTCATCGCAATTCCTACCTCAGCAGGTACGGGATCTGAGGTAACTCCTTTCGCAGTTATTACCGACGAGGTGACCGGCGTTAAGTATCCTCTTGCAGACTACGAGCTCCTTCCCAATATGGCAATAATTGATACCGATTTCCATATGTCCGCACC
>CAYZZJ010000137.1:0-4701 GCA_964482885.1 uncultured Ruminococcus sp.
CCGTCACGACAAGCCGTGCCACCTCCCGTTACACAAGTGAGGTGAAAGAGAGTTGCCATATCTGTGGTAGCAGAGCAATTGCCGCAAGTGGCGGATTGTTCGACGAGCCTATAGGGGCTCTGCGTGTGGAATGCCCCAAGGGGCTTGTGCAAGCCACCGGCACGGCCGGTGGTCATGACTAGAATACGGGAGATGCAGGACAAGCCTGCATCTCCCGTATTTTTATCGCTTTTATTCCGAGATATGTTGCTATTAACCCGTACACGTGTTAAGTTATCGGCTAGTCAAGCTCGCGCTTTCCCGTATAAAGCTCGTAATAGCGTCCGCCAAGCTTTAAGAGGTCGTCGTGAGTTCCGCGCTCGATAATCTCACCCTTTTCCAGCACCATAATCGCGTTGGAGTTTCTTACCGTTGAAAGCCTATGTGCAATAACGAAGGTCGTTCGGTTCTGCATCAGGCGATCCATGCCACGCTCGATATGACGCTCGGTTCGGGTATCTACAGATGAGGTTGCTTCATCAAGCACAAGAATGGGCGCCTTTGAGAGTGCGGCTCTCGCGATATTGAGAAGCTGACGCTGACCCTGCGAAAGATTTGCACCGTCCCCCTCGAGAACGGTATCATATCCGTTTTCGAGCCTCGTTATAAAGCTATGCGCGCTCGCGGTTTTTGCCGCCTCGATAACCTCCTCGTCGGTGGCATCGAGTCTTCCGTATCTGATGTTCTCCATTACCGTGCCGGTGAACAAGTGGGTATCCTGCAAAACCATAGCAATATTTTCGCGAAGGAAGTCCTTATCGTACTCCCTGATAGGCTTACCGTCTATAGTGATGCTTCCCTCCTCAATATCGTAGAAGCGGTTGAGCAGGTTTGTGATAGTTGTTTTACCCGCACCGGTAGAGCCTACGAAGGCTATCTTCTGTCCGGGGTGCGCGTAAAGGTTGATATTACGCAGAACCGTCTGTCCCGGAACGTATCCAAAGGTTACACCCTCAAGCCTTACATCGCCGCGGATAGGCTCGCATACAGCACCGCCTGCCTCGTTCTCCTCGGGCGACTCGTCTATAACGGCGAATACGCGCTCAGCACCTGCGAGCGCCGAGAAGATAGTAGACATCTGCATTGCTATCATATCTATCGGTCTTGCGAACTGCTTGGAGTATCCCGCAAAGAGCGTCAGAGCGCCCGGAGTAAGCCCGGATGTAAACATAAGTATACCGCCAACGCCAACCGTGACGCCGTAGCATATCTGACTTGTGTTTCCGATAATAGGTCCTGTGATACCGCCGTAGAAGCTTGCGAGGAACTGCTTGTCACGCAAATCCTCGTTAAGAAGCTCGAACTCGCTGACACACTCGCCCTCGTGGTTAAACACCTTCATAACCTTTTGGCCGGATATCGTTTCCTCGATATATCCGTTTACAGCGCCGAGCGCTGCCTGCTGTCCAGAGTAGTGCTTACTCGACCACTTTGCGATAGTGGACGCCAAGAACATAAAGAGAGGAACAAACGCCACGGTAACAAGGCTGAGCCATACGTTCGTAGAGAACATGAAAAAGACCGTACCGATAAGGCTTACGACTCCCGATACAATAGATGTGAGCGAGTTATTCAGCATAACGTCGATGCTGTCGACGTCATTGGTAAATCTACTCATTATCTCACCCGTCGGGCGGGAATCGAAGTATCTCACGGGGAGCTTCTGCAGCTTTTCAAACAGGTCGCGTCTGATTTTCTCAACCGAGCTTTGCGAAATAGTGAGCATAAGTCTTGCCTGGAGATAGGAGGTTGCAATCGAAACCGCGTAAATGCACGCAAGAATGATGAGTGCTGCGGCAATATAAACCGCGATATCCACTGCGGCGTTGCCCATAATTGCCGACATCAGTGGCGTTCTTGTAAACGCCTCGATAATTCCGTCTGCCCACGCCTCGATAGCGCTGGGCTTAGTGACCATATCGGGGGCAACTATCGCCGCTATACGGTTGATGATGGGTGCCATAACGTAGGTGCCGAGCAGGGTAAACACTGTGTTCACAAGCATGCAAAGCAGCACCACGAGGAAGAGCCACTTATAGTTACCAACGTAAGAAAGCAATCTTTTTACGGCAGCTCCGAGCTGCTTTGGCTTTCCGCTTGCGCGAGGTCCGCCACGTCTGCCGGATCCGGGTCCTCTTCCGGGATCCATGCCGCGCTGAGATCCTGCAGAGGCGCGGCTGTTATACTGTTTTTGCAGCTGTTCTATGCTTCTTGCCATATCAGCCCACCTCCCTTTCGAGGACTGCCGAGGACTGCGACTCGTAAATCTCACGGTAAGCCTCGCTTGATTCAAGAAGCTCTGCGTGCTTACCGATAGCCGTAATCTCGCCCTCCTCCATTACTACTATCATATCCGCATCCTTAACCGAATTGATGCGCTGTGCTATTATAATCTTAGTGCAATCCTGAAGCTCTGTTGCGAGAGCGTGCTGTATCTGCCGCTCGGTAGCTGTATCGACGGCGCTTGTCGAATCGTCGAGAATAAGCACCTTCGGGCGCTTAAGAAGTGCGCGTGCTATACAAAGCCTTTGCTTTTGTCCGCCCGATACGTTTGCACCGCCCTGCTCTATCTCGCTGTCGTACCCATGATTGAAGGAAGAAATAAATCTGTCGGCGGCGGCACACGTTGCAAAGCGCTGCACCTCCTCATCGGTTGCCTCGGCATCACCAAAGCGCAGGTTATCGTATATAGTTCCCGAGAACAGCACGTTCTTCTGAAGCACCATTCCGACACCCTCACGCAGATTGTAGAGAGAATAGTCACGCACGTTTACACCGTCTATAAGCACCTCTCCCTCGTCTACGTCGTAAAGACGGGGTATCATGGAAACGAGCGTGGTTTTTCCGCAGCCTGTCGAGCCGATTATTCCCACGGTCGAGCGCGCTGGTATCTCAAGGTTGATGTGATTGAGCACCGCCTCGCTGTTATCCTTATAATATCTGAAGGTTACGTCGCGGAAGCTGACAGCTCCCTCCATAACGGTAAGCATGGGATACGCCGCATCCTTGTCGCTGATATCCGAGCGCTCGTCAAGCACCTCGGCAATACGCTTGCCCGATGCCATAGCACGTGAGGTCGTCATAAAGAGCATGGCAACCATCATGAGCGAGGAAAGTATCTGGTTGACATAGGTAACAAACGCGGAAAGCTCGCCTATCTGCATATCCCCCTCAAGGACAATACCGCTGCCGAAGAAGACTACCGCAATTATCGTAGCGTACATAAAGAGGTTCATCAGCGGCATAATGAGTATCATAAGCTTCGTGGCGTGCATTCCCGCAGCCTTAAGCCCGGAGTTTGCCCTCCCGAACTTATCGCATTCATAGTCCTCGCGCACGAATGATTTGACAACGCGGACGTTGGTTATATTCTCCTGAACCGTCGCGTTAAGCCCGTCAACCGCGCTCTGCACACGCGCAAATCTTGGAAACGCAGTCGCAATCAGTGCCGCTATCGTAAGAAGAAGCATAGGTACGGTAACGGCGAGAACGACTGAAAGCGAGGGTTGGAGGGTTATCGCCATAATGAGTCCGCCGATAAGCATGCCCGGCGAGCGCAGAGCCATACGCAGAAGCATATTTATAAAGTTCTGCATCTGGGTTACGTCGTTCGTAAGCCTGGTAACGAGTGAGCCTGTTCTGAACTTATCCATATTTGCAAACGAGAAGCTCTGTATCTGAAGATAGGTGTCGCGACGAAGGTCGACGGCAAAGTTAATAGCCGCCTTAGCGCCGAAATACGCGCCGCCGATACCGCCCGCCATCATCATAAGAGCGGTCACTATCATCATAACCATAGCACCTATAGATACGCCGATGCTGGTGCCGGCGCCGTCTATTACCGCCGCGAGATAACGCGGCATAAGCACCTCTCCTACGACCTCAACAATCATACAAAGAGGTCCTAATACGAAATAATGCCAATAAGGCTTTACATATTTAAGCCATCTTTTCATAGTTTAACCTCCCTTTCGAGATTTTTCTCAATTCTCTTGGTCATAGATATATACAACTCAAGCTCCTCGTCGGTAAAGCCGTCGAACATAGTGCGGTCAATAGAGCCGAACGCCTCGCGCGAGCGCTCTACCACAGCTTTGCCAAGCTCAGTGATATATATCTCGTTAAATCTGCCGTCGCGCCCTTGAGTACGCGTTATGTATCCGTCGCGCTCAAGCTTCTTGAGTATACCCGTAACGGCGGCGGGAGTTATAGAAAACCTCTCCGCAAGCTCTCTTTGCGAGGGGCTTTTTTCATTCTTTGCAAGATGCATCAAGGTCATGTGCGCCGTGCGGTGAAAGCCTATATCACGCACCTGTGCCTCGATCATATGACGGTGCATACGGTTCACTCGCATATTAGATCTTATTGCCTCGTCTAACAGCCTCGTATCCATTAAACCTCCTGAAAATTAACTACTTAACAGTTAAGTGCTTAACTATTATATCACCCTACGCTTCAGCTGTCAACGGGAGCGACAAAAAAGTTTGTTAAAAAATAGTAAAAAATGCGCCGCAGAGGCTATCTGCGGCGCAAATAACGTTTTGTATTTTAAGAGAGAGTTGCAAGCATTACTGCCTTTATGGTATGCATACGGTTCTCAGCCTCGTCGAAGACGATAGAGGCATCGCTCTCGAACACCTCGTCGGTGACCTCCATGCAGTC
>CAYZZJ010000138.1:0-4696 GCA_964482885.1 uncultured Ruminococcus sp.
TCAGATAGCGATACCGAAAATTAATTAACTATTCGTGCGGTCGCCGCAGGCGACGGAATGGAGATTAAAATGGATTTCTGCTGTCCCGTATGCGGCTCGCCGCTTACGCCCCATGAAAATTTAATAAAGCGCTGCACCTCGGGACATAGCTTTGACCGCGCACGTGCGGGCTACTACAACCTTCTGCTTGGGGCGGGCGCGGGCACTCACGGCGACAACCGCGAGATGGTAGAGGCAAGGCGTGCATTCCTGTCGGCAGGGCATTATAAGCCGCTCGCGGATCGGGTGTGCCGGACTGTGCTTCGCGCGTTACCTCGCGGAGGCAGCTTGCTTGATCTCGGCGCGGGTGAGGGCTACTACACCGATGCCGTGGAGAACGCGCTCTATGAGCGCGACGGCAAATCGAACGTTCTCGCGCTCGACATCTCGAAGGACGCGATAAAATATCTCGCAAGGCGCAACGGGCGTGTCAGCGCCGCCGTAGCATCCTCATATTCGGTGCCGCTTGCGAGCGAGAGCGTCGATGCTGTTACGGCAATATTCGCACCTCTTGCGCGCGAGGAAATACTAAGAGCTCTTAAGCCCTCGGGGCATTTCATAATGGTCTTTCCCGACGTGATGCACCTCTATGGGCTTAAAGCTGCGATATACGATACGCCGTACGAAAATAAGCCCGAGCCAACAGAGCTTTCCGGCTTTAAGCTCGTTAGTGACGAGGCTGTGAGCTATGAGCTGTGCCTTAGCGAGAGGGAGGATATAAAGAGCCTCTTTATGATGACGCCGTATGCATATCGCACCTCGGCAGAGGGAAGGGAGCGTGTGCTTTCGCTATCCTCGCTTACCACCGAGGTATCCTTCCGCATTCTCGACTATGAAAAACTTGATTAAGGAGACACGGGTATGGACTTGACACACGGAAAATACCTTGCCGTAGACTACGGAGATAAGCGTACGGGGCTTGCCGACTGCGACCCGTCGGGTATGATAGCATCGGGTATCGGCACTATATCCGAGGGCGGTATGACGAAGACTGCTGAGCGGGTTGCCGCAGAGGCAACGGCGCGCGGTGCTAAAAAGATAATAGTGGGTCTGCCAAAAAACATGGACGGCACCGAGGGCGAGAGGGCAGAGGTTATACGTATGTTTGCCGATAAGCTCGCCGCCTTTACGAATATACCCATCGAGCTTTATGACGAGCGTATGACTACTATGGTGGCACATAGATTTCTCACCGAGTCGGGTACGTTCGGTAAAAAGCGTAAGGGCGTTGTGGACACGCTGTCTGCTGAGATAATACTTCAGAACTATCTCGACAGAGAACGCGCAATGAAGCGATGATTGCTAATTAAACTTAACAAAACGGAGATAAAAATGGATTTTCTTAACTTTACCGAGCAGAAAAGTGAAAAGCTATATGACGAGGTAATACTCTGCAAATTCGGAGAGGTGGTTCTCAAGGGTGCTAACAGACAGAACTTTGAGTCGGGGCTTCTTAAGGAGATGCGCCGCAGAGCATCACCCTACGGCACCTTCAAGATATACGTAAAGCAGAGTACCATATACATCGAGCCTCATAGCGATGAGTGCGACATGGACGGAATGTATGAGACTGCGAAAAAGGTCTTCGGCATAGTAGGCGTTAACCGTGCCGCCGTTTGCGAGAAGAATATGGACTCCATTCGCGCTATGGCGAGGATATATCTGCCCGAAAAGCTCGCAGGAAAGAAGACCTTCAAGGTAGACGCCAAGCGCTCGGATAAGAAGTTCCCGCTTAAGTCCCCCGAGATATCCGCGGAGATCGGAGGTGTTATACTCTCCACCGTTCGCGGCATCAGAGTTAACGTACATAACCCCGAGGTCACCGTCACCGTCGAGGTGCGTGACGAGCATGCGTATATCCGTGCAGGGCAGGAGCCGGGCGCGGGCGGGCTTCCATTAAGGTCTGCGGGTCGCGGTCTGCTGCTTCTTTCGGGAGGCATCGACTCTCCCGTTGCGGGCTGCATGATGGCAAAGCGCGGAATGGAAATCGAGGCGCTTCACTTCGAGTCATTCCCCTACACCTCCGAGCGCGCTCGCGAGAAGGTGCTTAAGCTCGCCGAGGAGATGTGCGAGTACTGCGCTAAGATACACGTTCACGTCATATCCCTGACCCACGTGCAGGAGGAGATACGCGACAGATGCAACGAGGATTATTTCACTCTCATTCTCCGCGTGTTTATGATGACCCTTGCTGAGAGGTGCGCGAGAGAATACAAGTGCGGTGCGCTTATCACGGGTGAGTCGCTCGGTCAGGTCGCGTCGCAGACCCTTGCCGCAATCGGCGTTACCGATTCGGTGGTAAATATCCCCGTATTCCGCCCCTGCATAGGCATGGATAAGACCGAAATAATTGACACGGCACGCCACTACGGCACCTTCGAGACCTCGATTCTGCCCTTTGAGGATTGCTGCACCGTTTTCACACCCCGTCACCCCAAAACTCAGCCCAAGCGCGAGGACGTTATGGCAGAGATAGCGAAGCTCGACTTCGAGGGGCTGCTCGACGAGGCGTACGAGTCGATGTATACCGAGACAAAGCTTGTATACCCGGGATATAAGTAATTTGGTGTGAAAATCGCACAATACTGCGTTGCCGGTCGACGCGTCGGACTCGGAGTAGGTAACTACACCGTCGTCCTCCTTGCGCCCTTGCGCCTTGTCTTGCACAATTTTCCCTACCAAACGGGTTTGGTGCGAAAATCGCACAATACTGCCTTGCCTCGGCCCTATAAAATATTTACCGCGCATATTGACAAGCGAATTAATTTATGTTAGAATAAATCAGCCTCGGGGAGGAGTAGTGCATAGGACGCACAAGAGAGAGCGCGGTTGGTGAGAGCGCTCGCGCACCGTGTATGAAGGTAGCCCCGTTGTAATCGGGAAGAAAGGCAATGCCGATTAGACCCCGACGTCTGCCGCGTTAAGGTGATGAATGAGGGGAGCGTAGCTCCCGAATTCGGGTGGTACCGCGTTATTTACGCCCCGAAGTGAGACTGCAGATGCTCACTTCGGGGATTTTCTTTTGGTGCGAAGCTCTGCGATGATATTCCGCATAGCGGAGCGATAGACGCTTACGACGGCGCGATATGTGCGCTGTGCGCACGTGGTTAACGTGATATTAAAACAGCCCCGATAGGGGCGAAAGGAAATAGAAAAATGAGAAAAGAGTTAGCAAAAAACTACGATCCCAAGCAGTTTGAGGATCGCATCTATTCCGAGTGGTGTGAGGGCGGATATTTCGCGCCCGATCCCGACCCGAAGAAGCCCGCATTCTCCATAGTTATACCCCCGCCCAACGTAACCGGTCAGCTCCACATGGGTCACGCCCTTGACCAGACGCTTCAGGACATTCTCGTCCGCTCGAAGCGCATGCAGGGCTATTCCACCCTTTGGGTGCCCGGCACCGACCACGCGGGTATAGCAACGCAGATAAAGGTTGAGGAGAGCCTCCGTGTGAACGAGGGTCTCACCCGTTACGACCTCGGCCGTGAGAAGTTCCTCGAGCGCGTTTGGGCGTGGAAGGAGCAGTACGGCAACCGTATTATCAGCCAGCTTAAGAAGCTCGGCTCCTCCTGCGACTGGTCGCGTGAGCGCTTCACTATGGACGAGGGCTGCTCGAAGGCTGTGCGCGAGGTGTTCGTAAACCTCTACAACAAGGGACTTATATACCGCGGATACCGTATAATCAACTGGTGTCCTCACTGTCTTACCGCGCTTTCCGATGCCGAGGTAGAGTACAGCGAGCAGGCAGGCTCCTTCTGGCATATCCGCTATCCCGTTGTCGGCAGCGACGAGTACGTTGTTATCGCGACCACCCGTCCCGAGACTATGCTCGGAGATACCGCGGTAGCCGTTCACCCCGAGGACGAGAGATACGCTCACCTTGTAGGTAAGACGCTTATGCTTCCCCTTGTTGGCCGCGAGATTCCCGTTATTGCCGACGAGTACGTTGAGCGTGATTTCGGTACGGGCTGCGTAAAGATCACCCCCGCACACGATCCTAACGACTTTGAGGTTGGCGGCCGTCACGACCTTCCCGTAATCAAGGTTATGAACGACGATGCCACCATCTCTGCCGAGTACGGCGGAAGGTACGCCGGCATGGACAGATACGAGGCACGCCGCGCAATAGTTGCCGACCTTGAGACGGGCGGATATCTTGTAAAGATTGAGCCTTGCGCGCATAACGTAGGCACCTGCTACCGTTGTAAGACCACCGTTGAGCCTCTCACCTCCGATCAGTGGTTCGTAAAGATGGCTCCTCTTGCTAAGCCCGCACTCGAGGCTGTAGTAAGCGGAGATATCAAGTTTGAGCCTGAGCGCTTCTCGAAGACCTATATAAATTGGATGGAAAACTGCCATGACTGGTGCATATCCCGTCAGCTCTGGTGGGGTCACAGAATTCCCGCCTTCTACTGCGAGGAGTGCGGCCACATGGAGGTCTCCAAGACCGATATTATTGCCTGCCCGAAGTGCGGCGGCGCGGTACGCCAAGAGAGTGACGTGCTTGATACCTGGTTCTCCTCGGCTCTCTGGCCCTTCTCGACCATGGGCTGGCCCAATACCGATGCGCCCGACCTCGCGCGTTATTTCCCGACCGACGTGCTTGTAACCGGATATGATATTATCTTCTTCTGGGTTGCAAGAATGATATTCT
>CAYZZJ010000139.1:0-4617 GCA_964482885.1 uncultured Ruminococcus sp.
GAGCAAGTCATGGTAAATCCGTTGCCGAACAGAGTGTATCCGCCGGAAACCTCAAGAGAGCTGAATCCAACGTCTTTGAGGAGAACAACGTTGTTCGAGGTTGCGTTCGTAGCCGTAGTAGCGTTAACCGCATCTACAACCTCGAGGGTAAGCTCGGTAGGAGTACAATAATCGTTATCAGTTATCGTAACCTTAACTACTCCTGTGCCGCCGAACTGTATGGTACCCTTGGTCCAATCGGTGGTGTTTTCAATAACGGCGCCGCTTGCACCGCTTATAGACTCAACGCTCACTTCTACATTAGCGTCAGCGATGGTCGAGCCTGCAGACATGCCATCATCAAGAATAGTGTCATTGTCTGCGCCGAAGAGAGTGCCTAGAGATACAGGGCCGCTGTTACCTACGCGGTGTAAGAAGTCACCGTTGTTGAATACAACGTCGAACTTTTCTACGTCCACACGTTCAACAATATCAACTGTAATCGTCGTAGGCGTGCAGAAGTAATAGTCCTGAATTGTGATCGTTATTTCGCCGGTGCCCGAGAACAGTAGCGTTCCATTTTCCCAATTGTCGCTATTGCGAGTGAACGTTACGCTAACAGGACGATTCTCATTATCAGTATTGGTAATAGTAACGGTCAGCGCTTCGGGAATAAGCTTAACTTCGTTGTTAACAAGCGTGAATATATCACCAAGAGTATACTCTTTGTTGTTGAACAACGTAGTTGTATCGCTCTCGAACTTTGTGACGGAGTCTGCTGTTTCTCTATCAAGAATGGTGATGCCTGCGAATGCATAATCCTCACCGTTATAAACGGGGATATGCTTTACACCCCAGCCGTAGCCGGTAAAGAGCTGGTTGAAGGGGAGGTAGTAGTGCTGTCTATCCTCCTTAAGGATGGTCTCACCATTAACAGTTTCATAGCCTGCATCCTCGTGATTCCATACTGCACCGTTAACGAAGTGATAACAGGTTGCATTTTCCGTAGAGGGCTCACCGTTAACTACGACGTAATTCTGTCTGCCGCTTGTAGGAATATCAAAAATATTACCACCTACGGTGTAGGTCATATTCTCTACGTCAACCGCATCAACCTCGGTAAGGCGAGAGAACTGGTGATCATGAGTGTAGGATGCAAGGGAGTTAGCAACCAGCTCGCAGTAATAGTAGTTGTTCCAAGTTCCGAAGTGAACGGTACAGTCTGTAGCATGGAACTTAGAGGTCTCGGGAACGGTATATCCGTTAGCATCGGTGATCATGTTCTTGTTAGTACCGACCATCATGCCCGAGTATCTATACCAATAGTACTGATAGTTACCGCAGACGTCGTTATAAACGTCGATCTGAGCAGCAACGTGACAGTTAGTCATATAAACGTGACCTGCGCCGCGGAACATACCGATAAGACCGCCGCAAGCAACGTCCCAAGAGCCCCAAAGAGCGGATATCTTATTGGTGTTATCAATAGTAACGTTGGTAAAGGAAATTCCATCCGCATCGGTGTCGGCGGTCGAGTGTCCACCTATACCTACGATACCACCGTTACCCGTGTTATAAACGCGGGGGTTACAGTTGGTAATTGCAATGTTCTCAAAGGCTGCATCACGAGCATAAGCCGCGATAACGCCGGTGGGGGTAAACTCTCCGTCGGAGGAGAAATTATCTACAGTAAGATTCTTAACGGTACCGCCGTTGACGTAACCGAAGATACCCATAGCAGAGTTCCAATAATTACCGTCGTAATTACCCTTGAGCTGCCAGGTGTTCTGGTAAACGTTGCTGATAGTGTGACCGTCACCGTCAAAGGTTCCCTGCAGAGAGCCACCGTAGGTGTACCAATTAACAGTGGTTTCACCCTCGGAGATAACCGATGCTGTACCCTGTGCGTAGTCGGGATCCTCCTCGAAGTAGAGGAACTCGGGTGCATCGCTATCAAGGTCTGCGAGAGCAACGGTGCCGCCGACAGCGTGGTAGCCGATGGGATAGAAGATTATGCCGTTATTTGCATTATCCTCGCCGCCGAGGTTGATGTCGGAGAGGAGCTTGTAGTATGCAGAGCCGTAAGTTGCGTTCTCGTTAGAGATAAGGTCACCGAAGTAGACGAACTGGTCTGCGTTAGCTATGAGGTAGGGATCAGTCTCGGTACCCGTACCGCCTGCAAATGCGGTAGCAACCGTGCCATTCCAAGCGTTTTCGGTATCTGCAACGAGAGCAATCTCGGAGAAGGTCGCGAGGTGGAGGGCGGCGTCACCGGTCGCAGGATCGTACTCATATCCGTTATGCACGGAGGCGGAGCCTGCGGGGAGGAGAGTCATCTTATTGGTCTCGCCGTTTTCAACGTGGTAGAAGTCGTAGTTACCCATATTGAGGCCGGCGGGAAGAAGGCCGTCAACCTCTACGACTGTGGGTACGTCGTTATCAGCCGCAAGACCGAATACGTGTACGTCAACAGAGGTCGCAACCTCGGTCTCGGAGAGAATTATATTAGCCTCGGGGGTAGCCACGTCCTTGATAACAAGGGTAAGGCTGTCGACACCGGGAGCAAGCTTCGCACCTGCGGGAACGGTAGCGCGTACAGCACCGTCGGGCGAGGTGAAGTTAACCGCCTCGGCAGCAGTACCGTCAGCCGCACGGGTAACGGACGCGGTAAGCGTGGTGGTGCCTACTATAACGTGGGTGGGCCACTCGGCGTCGGTATCGTAGCCCGAGCCGAAGGAATCCTCCTCGTAATCGAACTGAGTAGCTATAAGGTTGATGGAGAAGCCGTCACCAACCGACATACCCTGATACTTATTGCCTGCATCCTTATCCATATGGAGTGCGATAGCAAGCACGGTAGCACCCGCGGTGTAGGTTGAGGTCTCTCCCTCGGGGAGAAGGACACCGGAGGTAGCTATACGGGAGTTAACAACAGCTCTGAGAGAGCCGGAGCTGACCTTACCGTCAAGGGCGGTGAGGGTAGCATCAACAGGATTTACGTAGTAAACGTCGATAACGTCCGCAAGCTCGGTCATCTCGTCTGCCGCCTCGATAGTAAGGCGCCACTTGAAGGCGAGGTCGCCGGCGTTTTCTACCTTTATATACTTAATATCGGTGTAGCCGGGCTCCCAATTATCATAGGTGAAAATCGGTTTACCATCCGCGTTCTGCCACTCGTCGGAGTCGGCGGGAAGGTAGGACTCGGACCAATACATCTCTGCATTAAGCTCACCGCTCTTGACTACGTTATCCTCGCTGGCGGCAAAGTCCGTAAACCAGGCGAAGGTCGTGCCAAGAAGCATAGAGAAGCAAAGAAGGAGGCATATAGCACTCGTGAGTAGGGATCTCCTTGTGTTCTTCATTGTCATTCCTCGTTCGTGAAATTTATTTTTATTATAATAAAGCTTGATAATACCGAGTAAATCGGCACACGGAGTGCAGGAAAAGCTCTCCTGCACTCCGTGTGCCGCCACACCCCGAGGGGTGTGGCGGCTTTAGCTACACGCTGAACCTACTAAAATTACTTTGCGTCAGAGGTAGACTTGAAGGTGTAGGTGATGGTTGCTACGTTGTAGAACTCGGTAGCGTCATCGGGATTGGTAAGACGAAGCATAACGGTGAAGGTAGCACCGGCAAGAGCGTCATCAACATCGCCAACACCGCAGATGAAGGTACCAACGCTCTGAACTACGCCAACATAGGTCCAGGGGCTAGAGGTAACAGAGCCAAGAAGAGGAATCTCGGTGTTAGCCTCGAGGGTGAGATCACCGTTATGGAAGCCTACCCAACCGAAGGAGCCGTAGTTACCGCCAAGGAAGATCTCGTTCGCGCCAAGGTCCTTGTCAAGCATTACGTAGAAGTCGCAATACCAGTTAGCAAAACCGCTAGCCTTAGCCGCTTCAAGAGTATCTACGCAAGAGAAGGTATAAGCTGCCTCAAGCTGAGAATCAAGGCCCTCGGTGGGCGACCATGCACCGTAGCTTTCCCAACCGAGAGCAACGTTCTCGTACTCGGGAGAGTTGACAACGTTAGCCTTGGGAAGCTTGCTCTCATCAGCCTCGGGAGCAACGTATACAGAGGTAACGTCAGCTACTACGGTGAAGGGAGAGAAGGTAGCGGTCTCGAAGGTGATGTAACCGGTCTCGGGATCGTAGGTGGACTCGATCTCCTCCTCGTAGTGATAAAGCTTAACGGTTTTGGGATCAAGACCTGCGATGTACTTAAGGATAACCTTAACGGGCTCGGTATTGTCTGCCTTAAGACCCTCAACTGCTATCTCGTAGGTGGTAGCCTGAGTGCCTGCCTCTACGGTGATATTAGCATTAGCCTCCTCAAGCTGCTCAACGATGAGCTTATAGCCGTCTGCATCGGGATCTGCAGCGCCAATGGGAATGGTCACGGTAGCTACCTTAGTAGTACCGTCCTCTGCGAAAGCAGCAACCTCCTGAGCGGATGCTGTAGGATCCTTAGCAACGTAGCCGCTACCGATGGTGGGATACGTAGCATCTGCATCGTACTGATCATCAAAGCTGTCCTTCTCCTCGGTAGCCTGACCTGCAAGCACCTTGATGTCGAAGGTGATGGACTGACCCTGGTACTTGTTGCCTGCGTCCTTGTCCATATGTACAGCAAGGGCGA
>CAYZZJ010000140.1:0-4587 GCA_964482885.1 uncultured Ruminococcus sp.
GGGAAAGCCTCGGTGATATTTTTGATAGCCTCAGCAGCACACTTGGTTCTGAAGGTGATCTCAGCTGCGGGAAGACCGCCGTCGATAAGCGCCTTTGCAAGCGGAACTGCGTCATCGGGATTTTCAATCTTAATAACGGGTATAAGACCAATGGAATAAAGCTCAGAAATCATATTGCTCATTTTCGTTCTCCTTATATATAAACGTTTTCCACGTCTATTATACTATATAGCGCCGGCGTTTGAAATTGCAAATATTGCTATTTAGAATTGCAAAAATTGATATTTACCCATTAAAATGCTATCCGTATTGACAGATTCGGTTTTATTATGTATAATAAAAACGATGGTTCTAATAAATTAGAAAAGTGGCGCTCGAATACGTGGCGCACGCTCGGAGATATTATGCAAGCAAACGAAAAACAGGCAAAAACAGAATATTTCGCATCTCGCATTATAGGCGTTCTGACACGCGATACATCGCTGCTTCGCAAGCTGTCTATCGCCCTCAGGCGAGAGGCAACCGTGCTTATGGCTAAAGATGCGGCAAGCGCCCAGGAATACGACCTGCTTATAGCGGATATGCGTGAGGGCGCTACGGAAATATCAAGCTCTCACATTATACCTTTGGTAAAACGCTCAGAGGTTGTAGGTGCAGGGGTGCTTCCCTATCCCTTTTCCTTCGAGGAGCTGCGCTCCGCCCTGCGCGGTGTCGGCGGATCGGCAAGGAGGCTGATTATCGAGGCTGACGGCAGACACGTCTGTCTTGACGGTGAGAGAATACGCCTGACCGAGAGTGAGCATCGCCTGCTATCGGCTATGGCGGCGGGCGAGGGAGAATTCGTTGGGCGCGAGGAGCTTGTGCGCGCCGCATTCGGCGAGGTGCAGGACGGCGGCATACTCAACGTATACGTTCACTACCTGCGTGAGAAGCTCGAGAAAAACGGCGAGAAGATCATTCTCTCCTCGCGTAAGTCGGGCTATAAAATAGACGAAAAATATCTGGGGGTGAAGGAATAATGCTAACACTCTTTGAGGGCGGCTTCCACTCTCCGCTGCATAAGGATCTTATAGGCGAGATAAAAAGGGCGACCGAGCAGAGGGGCCGCGTATACCTGATAGTACCCGAGCAGCAGACGGTAAACGCGGAGTGCGAGATGAGCGAGGCTCTGCCCGCCTCGGCACCGTTACACTTCGAGGTAACGAACTTCACGAGATTTACGAACACCGTCTTCCGCGAGATAGGCGGAGTGTCGGGAGAATATTGCTCCGGGGCGGCAAGGTCGCTAGTCATGTGGCGCGCCCTGACAGAGCTTTCGCCCATGCTCTCGATAACGGGCGGCAGGAAAACCGTCAGCGACGGCACAGTAAGAAAGGCGCTTGCGGCAGTTGGCGAGATGCAATCGCTCGGTATCAGCGCAGATATGCTGAGCGAGGTTGTTAACGAGGGAGCGGCAGACCGCAGACTCGGCGAGAAGCTGCGCGACTTATCTTTAATATACTCACTTTATTCAAGGCTGCTCGGCGAGAGATTCATAGATAATGCGAGTGATGCGATCACTCTAGCCAAGATGCTTGAGGGGGACGCGTCCTTCCTCGTCGGTTGCGAGATATTCGTTGACGGCTTCACCTCCTTTACAGAGCCACAGTACAGGCTGCTCGGCGCGATAATGAAGCACGCACCTCTCACGGTTGCGCTGAAAATCAACCGAGCGTCCGAATCCTTCGAGTTTGAGGAGGTTATGGGCGCGAGGCGCAAGCTCACCACTCTCGCAGCCAACGCAGGCTGCGACACAGTACTGAAGAAGTCGCAGCCGCGCGACCTCGAGCGCAACCCCGTGCTTGGCGAAATTTGCGACCTGCTTTGGCACAGCGATGGCGAGATTGACAATGATAGTTTACAATATCTAACACAGAATCCCGAAAGCATACGTATATTTGAGGCGGCGAATATTTACGAGGAATGTGAATTTGCAGCCGCGGATATCAAGCGCCGCATCATGTCGGGTGACAGATACTCGGATATAGCGATTATAGCACGGCACGTGGACGGATATCTCGGTGTATTGGACGCCGCGTTCGATACGGCAGGCATACCGTACTTTATGTCGCGTGTAAGTGATATAAGCTCGGCGCCGCTCGTAAAGCTGATAAGCATAGCATATAAGATAATTAACACGGGGTATCACAAGGAGGATATTCTCACCTACCTCAAGTGCGGAATATGCCCGGTGAGTGCCGATGAAAGCGACCGCTTCGAGCTGTACGTAGAAAAATGGCGTATAGACGGCAGGCGCTTCACCGACGGTATTACCTGGAACATGAGTCCTCGCGGATACGAGGCTATGAGAGAGGGTGACGCAGAGCTTTTATGCGAGATAGACGCCACCCGTGCTAAAATAATCGAGCCTCTCTTAGACTTTGAGCTTGCCACCCGAGATGCCACTACCGTTCGCGAGCATGCAGATGCACTTCTCGCACTTCTCGCCTCACTGGAGGCGGAGGAGGCTATGGCAAGAAGGGCTGACGAGCTTCTGTCGCTCGGTGAGGGCACAGCCGCCGAGGAAAGCCGACGTGCCTGGTCGCTTCTTTGCGATGCCTTAGACACGGTGGTTGATATACTCGGCGAGGTAAATGCCGATGCCCCGTCCTTCGTGTCTCAGCTTCTCACAGCACTCTCGGATGCGTCGGTCGGTCGAATACCCGCGCTCGAGGACGTTGTCACCGTCGGCTCTGCCGATATGCTGCGTGTCGAGGGAAAGAGACACGTATATCTGCTCGGCGTTAATGCGGGTGAATTCCCCGCAGGGGTAAGCGAGACCTCATACTTCACCGACAGAGAAAAGCTTGCGCTCATGGAGATGGGCTTGCCCACCGAGCCTGACCTTGAGATCAAGGGGGCGCGCGAGCTGTACTCCTTCTCCCGCGCATTCTCCGCGGGGTGCAAAACGGTGACGATCAGTTACTCTTCAAAAACTCCAATGCTGACACCGCTCCTGCCCGCCGAGGTTATCGGGCGCATAGGCGAAATAACGCGCGGTGCAGCCGTACCGCGCAGGATATCCTCTGTTCCGCTTATGGACAGGCTGTACTCCGAGGCGGCTACACTTGAGGCTCTCGGGGATATGAGTGATGACGAGCGCATCTCGGCAAGGGCGGCACTTGCAGACGTCGGCTGGTCCGGAAAGCTCGAGGTACGCGACGGAAGCATACGCAATAATACCATGAGCCTCGACGACGAGGCTCTCGGGATAATATACAAGAACGACCTCTATCTCTCGCAGACGAGGATAGACAAGTTCCTCGGCTGTCCTATGAGCTATTTCTGCAAGTATAATCTCCGCCTCGGCGAGAACGAGCCTGCCGAGCTTGGCTCTAATATAATAGGCTCCTTCGTTCACGCGGTCATTGAGGGCTTCTTCACCGAGCTTGAGCGCCGCGACGTGGGTGCGGAGGAGCTGTCCGCGGAGGACAGAGCCGAGATAACTCTCCGTGCCGCAGAGCGTTACGCCGCCGACCTTATCGGCGAAACAAAGGCATCGGCGCGAACGAAGATCGCAATCTCTCGCCTGGCGCGTGCAACGAGGCCCGTGGTAGACGGGCTATGCGAGGAGCTTGCGGACTGCAAATACAAGCCCACCTTCTTCGAGCTTAAAACCGATGCGTACGACAGCGCTGCACCCGACCACCTTGTGATAGACCGTAACGGTGGCAGGATTATCGTGCGCGGTACTATTGACCGCGTGGATACCTATAAATCCGGCGAGGACGTCTACGTGCGCGTAATCGACTACAAGACGGGATACAACGACTTCGTTCCCTCAAAGCTCGGGGAGGGAGAATACCTGCAGATGTTCTTATACCTCAAGGCTATCGCAGATACCAAAAAGCCCGAATTCCTCGAGCGTGTCGGCGTCGGCGAGGGCGGCAGAATTATCCCCGCAGGGGTTATTTACGTCAAGACGAAGGTCTCCGACAGCACCGTCCGCTTTTACGATGACAACGAGGCGGCGAGCGCGGCAAAGCAGCTCCAGGAGCGCGACGGAATGCTCCTCGACTCGGAGGAAAGCATATCTGCCATGAACCCCGATTTCATACCTCCCGAGGTAAAGAGGCGCGAGCCGCTCCGCTACACAGATGAGGGCTGGCGGGAAATCGAGCAAACCCTCATCGAGGTCACGCGCAGCGTTGCCGATGGTATGTGCTCGGGCAACATTACGGCAACCCCCGCCACCAAGGGCGGCCGCAACTGCAAATGGTGTCCGTACAAGGCAATTTGCCGCAGCGCGGTGATCAAAAACGACTTCTAGAACAAAAGCACGCGCATTAGCGTGTTATCCTTAACGGAGAACACGCTAAAACTAAGTTTGCCCTCCCGGCAAGTGAAGTTATCTTCGATAGTGAAGTTCACTTCGTGAGTGAAGTTTCGCCTGACGGCGAAGTGTTGGGCAAACTTAACTTCACTGCGAGCATTTGCGAGCAACTTCACTGTGTGTGGCACAACTTCACTTTCGCTTTTGCGAAAACTTCACAAACAGAAAAAGAGCAGACATACAAGGTTTTAGTCTTGCGTGTTTGCTCTTTCTGT
>CAYZZJ010000141.1:0-4464 GCA_964482885.1 uncultured Ruminococcus sp.
CTGCCAAGTCTGTAGCGGACTTTCACCGCCAAGTTGTAACGCGTGCCGAGCGCACTAGGAAGCAAAACGGCACGCATAACCTGCGTGCCGTTTTTTTTAATCGACAAATACAAGGATCGATAGCTAAACAATTCTATTGCGGCGCGCTGTATTATACCGTAGCTTCGACCACTTCTGCGCTTTCAGTGGCTATTCTCTCCTCTTCAGCCGCAAGAATTACAGCTCTGTCGCGATGCGCGAAATGGAGAACAAACTGCATAGTCACAGTAACGAACAGCATAAGGCAAGCAAACACGATAAAGGGTACGTTGTAGTCACCCAAGAGGTCGTGGCAAAGATTTGCGAAGGGCGAACCAAGCGCAAATCCCGCAGTACTCGCCGCATAGAACAATCCCACTATCTTATCAAAGCTCTTATTGCCGAACAGATCACTGGCAAATAACGGCAGCATAACCGTCTCCAGCGGCAGGGCAATAGATGCAAATATAACCCTTACAAACGCGATAACCTGACCTACGGGCGTGTTGCTCACAAGGACAAGACCTATCAAAGAGATGAATGAACTGAAAAGTGCGATATTCATCGTAATTCTCATGCCGGTTCTGTCGAACAAAAAGCCTGTAATAAGCTTACTTGTAAGCAAGCACAGGCTACTTACCGTCATAAGAGTGGCGACGAACGCCTTGTCCATACCAATATCATACATGTGCGGCGTAGATATTCCGCCAAGTCCCTGCAAGGACATACCGGTAAACATCATGCAGACAAGCGTCAAGTAGAAATACGGCTTCTTGACCGCTTCGCTATACTCCATTCCAACCCAACCCGCTCCGCGCGCCTTACGTTGTTTTTTGAGTGCAACGGGCTCAACCGTCTCGCCCTTGGGAGCATCTCTGAAGAAAGCAAGGATGAGAACAAAAACCACAGCTAAAATTATAGCAACAAGCCTATACGAATTACGGTATCCGAATGGGTTTCCCTCTTCAAATATTATCGGGGAAAGGATCTGCACCGATACAGCACCGCCAAGTCCATTTGCGGCAAGGATAGCGCCCGTGATAGTCCCCTTATTCTTCTTGCACCACCTGTTTATAACGACGCTGACCATCGTTGTTCCGGTCCACGAAAGACCCACTCCAAGCAAAATACCGCCAATATAAAAAACGATGAGATGCTCTGCGATTGAATTGAGAAGCGCAAAGCCGATAAGGCAGGCAAAGCCCGCGCACATGAGCTTCTTCGTTCCGAACTTATTAACCAAGCGTCCGAAGAACAGGCTTAATACAGTCGTTGTAACATAGCGGAAGGTATCGTTCAGGGAAAAGGCGCTTCTCGGTATATTGAGAGCGTCGGTAATAGCCGTAAGATACATCGTACGTCCGCTGGAGCAAAAACCAAGGCTGATGCACACCGACATAAAGCACAGCGCTACGATCACCCAGGTATAGTCAAATCTTTTCTTCATCAGAGTAGGTCCTTTCTATAACTGAAATTATTATACGCTCGCGCGGTAGTGATGTAAATAGAAATAATAAAACTATATGGAAAAATGCGAACAAGGCTTGAAATTTTCTTTACGGTGGTTTATAATTGAATTAACCTTCTCGTACTACATAGTACTACATATAAAGTCTGTATCGTTCACTTAAATTTCACGCGAGGTGCTATTATGACAGGTTATATAGAAAATCTGAAAATCATATCATCCTCAAGGCTCGAAAGCAAGCCGTATGGAAAAATTCAAAGCAGAGCCAGCCACGGCTTTTTATTCAAAATACAAGGAGTAAGCGAATACTCGATAGATGGGGATACCGTGCGCGTAAATGCGGGCGAGATGGTATTCCTCCCGCGAGGCTCTTCGTACGAATATAACACCCACGGTGTTAACGGTAATCTGTATACGTCCATCAATTTTCTCGCAGACGTCGAAAATCCCTCTATCCGTGTGTACTCTATGGAGAACTTCTATCGGCTCAATTACGTTTACCAAAGCTTTTCGGAAATGTGGCGTTTCGGCTCTCCGGCAGACAAATATGCGTGCATGTCGGTCTTTTACGATTTACTCTCTTATATCTCGAAAATTGAGCACATAAGCGGAACCGAGGACAGCAAACGCAAGCTCATCGAGCCGGCAGTAGTATATATGCGCAAGCACATATACGAGGCGTCATTCCGCGTTGATAAGCTGCATGACAGGTGCGGTATATCCGACACCTATTTCAGAAGGATATTCAAAATGAGATTCGGACTCACACCCAAGGAGTACGTGACCTCCGAGCGAATATCGCACGCGCGAGCAATTCTCGAGAGCGGAGATTACGGAAGCATCGCCGAGATTGCCGAGGCGGTGGGCTACAGCGATCCTCTCTATTTCAGCAAAGCGTTCAAGCACGTATTCGGCGTTTGCCCGAGCGGAATAAACGATTGAGGCACCGATAGATTCACAACCTCATTATCGAGCCGCATATAGAGTAACAATGCATTCTTTACGCATAAATAATAAGAATGGACACGTCATAACGCGAAAATGACGTGTCCATTTTTATTATTTAGGGTGAATTTTGAAAAAAGGAGCCGCGCGAGAGCCACAGTCCGAGCAATACTTTTGACTTAGTTATGTTGCTATTTGGCGCGCGGCCTATTAAAGAGGACGCCAACAAAACCGAGAGCCACCGCAAGCACACAAAGCCCGAACAAAAGCCATATCACAGCACCCCAGCCGCCCGCATCGGCTATCACGCCGAGACCGTAGGCACTGATCGTGCTTCCGATATAACAAAATCCGTTAAATACCCCCGCCCAAAGTCCGGGATCCAGCTTATCCTTCCAGTATAGTGGAACCATAGTAGTTACGATATTGTTTATACCCGACATTAAGAGTGATATTACACCAAAGCAGCCGAGCGTTATAAAAATCAGAGTTGTAGGAAGACATAAAATCACAACGCCGATAAGCACCGCCGCCATTAAGAAATGTGTGACAGAAAGGAGAACGAGATCCTTAATCCTTTTATTGAGCGCTATCGCAAAGCTCGTACCGAATATCGCAAGAATAGGCAGCAATAGCGTTAATAATATGCCGGCGTAATCGGGGAGAGCATACGTTTCCTTCAAAATCATAGGAACCCAGGTGGTCAGTCCGTCCTTGATAAGATTGACCGCGATAGCAAAAAATGCGAGAATACATATTGAAATCCACAGTTCTCTGCCGATCGGTCGCTTAGTCCTCTCTTCATCAGGCATAGTAGCCTCCTCGGGTGCAGGCTCGGTAGGCTTGACCAACGTTGGGTAAGAGAGAAGCCATAAAAGTGCGACAATCGGAAGCACAGCTGCCGCTATAAAAAATATGGCTATATAGCTGCCAAGTGCGACCAAGAGCGCGCTGAGACCGTACACAATGATCGTACCTACGGGAACGGTTGTACCGAGTATGATTATCGTCTTATTAAAATCAGCCTCGTCAAGATTCTCGGATATTAATCTGACAAGCGACGTCCATAGAACCGAAAGCACCGCACCGTTTATCAGCCAAAAATACTTGAAAAGCTCGAAGTTATCAACAACCCCGACAAGCAAATTCATAAGTCCCGATATCATAAGACCGGCAAAAACGATAAATCTGAGATTGAACCTTTTACACAATACGCCGTTAATTATCTGACCTAAACCGTACGCAAAAAAGAAGAACGTGCTGACCATACCCGCGCTCGCATGCGATACGCCGTAGGTACCCTCTATTTGCGTGATATTCGCGCTATATCCGAGCTTTCCGAGATAAGAGGCGGTATACACCAGCCAACAGAGCGCAACCAGCAGCACCGTTTTACTTATCCGCGCTTTATTTTTTAACATAGCAATTATCTACCTTTATCAATGACTGAAATTGTATCCTTTCCCGCCACCGGGCGGATACGTATTTCCACTCAATTATAACACTTCCCTTTTCGGTTAGCAATAAAAAAGAAAAATATATTTACAAAACGAGAAAAACGTGATATAAAGGTCGTGCCAAACAAAAACGAATAACGTTTTAGGATATCGTTCCTCCTCTCAAATTTCTCTGACAGCAATATTCGAGATACTTATTACAACCTTCTTCAAAAGTCATAGATTGCGCGGCTATCAATTTCAGTTTTTTCATTGTAAAAACCCTTCCTTTGTATATAAAAATAAATTGGACACATCACAGGAGAAAACCTCCAAAATGATGTGTCCAACTTTTTTCGTATTAAATTATAAGTGATAAGATTTTACAATGCTCTATCGAAGCTTCGAAAAGTCCTAAAAAGCCATATAAATCAAGGAATTACTTGCAAGCCTGCTCGATAGCAACCGCAACTGCAACGGTCATACCAACCATGGGGTTGTTACCTGCACCGATCAAGCCCATCATTTCCACGTGAGCGGGAACGGAGGAGGAGCCTGCGAACTGAGCGTCGCCGTGCATTCTACCCATAGTATCGG
>CAYZZJ010000142.1:0-4445 GCA_964482885.1 uncultured Ruminococcus sp.
AGCCCCTGACCGGGCTTGGGGTTGCCAAGAAACCAAAATTTAATGTTTAACCCAAGGTGATGGGGGGTAATAACCTTCCAAACCCTAAAAACCAAAAACAAATGAAAAAATTGATTTATTGCGCAGCAGCGCTCGCAACACTTCTCTTCGCCAGCTCTTGCCAGAGGGAGAATCTTGAACCTGCTCAGGAAAGCACCGCAGTGACATTTACTGTCGAGGCTCCGGCTGCTCTTCAGACAAAGGAGATTGCCGATGGTCTGAATGTGAACCAACTCATTTATGAGGTATGGCTTACTGATGAACTTGGCACCCTCACCTCAAATGCACAGAAACTCTATCAGGCAGAGACCACTATGGCAGAGGAGAACGGAGTCAACAAGGCTACCCTCACTCTCGATCTGGTAAATGATCAGAAGTTCACAGTCCTTTTCTGGGCTCAGGTGAAGGAAGAAGGCGCTTATGACACAAAGGAACTTACAGCCGTTACTTATGCAAAGTCAGAGTACGATTCCAACAATGAGAGCCTCGCCGCATTCTACGCTGTAGCATACGTAAATGACAGTAAACACGTTGAGAAGGATGGAACAACACAGGCAGATTCAAAGGTTTCTCTGCGTCGTCCGTTCGCGCAGCTCAACCTCGGTACGCTCAATACATCCACTGCGTATAAGGTGGAGATGGTCAGCTCAGAAGTGAAGGTCACTTCCGCTAACACAGTATTCAACGTAGCTACAAGTGTTGCTTCTAATTCTGGTGTACTTACTTTCAAGAATGCTGCTGTTCCTTCTGATCCAGCCACTCTCAGCGTAAACGGAACCGTTTACCAGTATGCTGCCATGAATTACCTGTTCGCCGGTGATAACGCTACTGTAGAGTACGACATCGTGACCAAGCTTAATGGCAATATGGAGGGGACAGTCAACAACACAGTATCTTCAGTTCCTCTCAAGGAGAACTACCGCACCAACATCATCGGTAACCTCCTCACCAGCAAGACTGACTATGAGATCGTTGTTGATGCTGAGTTCAATACTCCTGATGAGATTGTAGTAGAGGGAGTTGATTATGTTACAACTGATCTTGAACTTAATGAGGCCCTGAAGCAGGACAAGAGAGACATCGTGATAGATCTTGCGCAGGAGGAAGTGACAAGGGCTACATCTCCAAAGACATATAATGTCGACGTGACTTCCTGGAAGACACTTGCATTTGGTAGTGAACTGACTAAATCTATCACTATCAATGCAAACGGCAATACAATCAATTTCAATCTTTTGGATGGCGATTGGAGCCACGTTTCTCTTAATAACGATGACGCAGTTCTGACTATCAATGATGCCAATATAACAACCAGTGGAGAAAATACAGACCATTGGAAGAGGGTAATCCTTCACTTTGCATCTGATGTAGTTCTGAATAATGTAACCGCTGCTAATGGTCTTGGTTTCAAGAAGGATGCATATCTTAATGATGTTGAGGTCTCTCAGGTAGGAGATAATTATGCACTTTGGGTATGGGCTCAAGGACAGACTGTGACACTTGATGGCGTTTCAGTTGATTCTCCAGGCCGTGCGCTCAAGGTCGCTGACGAAGATGCAACCGGTCCTGCAAAGGTTACTGTCAGTGTTTCTAATTCTACATTCAAATCAGTAGAGAAGGCAGCAATCCTCGTGACATCGAAAGCAGGTGCTGTCATCAACTGGGGCAAAGGCAATGACATTACAGGTGTGGCTGCTGATCCTATCAATGCAGTCTGGGTAGATGAAGATCGTGCGCAGTATGCATCTGAGGTCAAGGTAGATGGAGCAAGTGTGATTCTTGAAGGCTCGGCAAATATAGTAACTGTCAAGACTGCAGAAGAATTGCAGAAAGCTGCTGACGAGGCAACTAAAATCACAATGATTGCTATTGCAAAAGATATTGAGGGTGATGTTACCGTTGCGCAGAAACCAGATGTAAAGATTGTAATTAACGGTGGTGACCATAGCTATAAGGGTGTCATTACTGTGGATGGTAAGAGTGCGGCTTATCCTACTGCCGGCTTGACAATTAAAGATCTGACATTCGATGCTCCTACTATTTCTGCAGACGCATGTGTCCGTCTGGGTGATACAAATGATATGCGATATACAAGCAATGTAACAGTTGATAATTGTATCTTTGATGTATCAGGTGCTGTAGGTGTCAAGTCGTATACCGGTGGTGACAAGAATCTTATTATTACCGGATGTACAGCTACAGCAAATGCTCACTCATTGGTACAGGCTAAGGGTATTGACGGCATTCTCGCTGAAAAGTGTGTAGTTCTCTCTAAGAATGGTCTGAACTTCAATAATAGTGACAATGTTACAGTTGACAACTGTACAGTTGATGTCAAGGGTTATGCTGTGCGTTTTGGTGAAAGCTCTGGTGGCGTAGGTGCTGCGGAGACATATGCTATCAAGAACAGTACTCTGAAATCGGCATGTGAAGACGGTGATGCAGTAGTCATTCTTCGTGGTACAGCAGATTATGCTACTTTGACAATCGAAAAGACTACTCTTGAGGGGTCTATCCAGCTCACAAACACGGCTAAGGATGCAACTGTGATCATTGATGGTAAGGCACAGAAAGTTGCATCTGATCAGTCTTCATTGGATTCAGCTCTTACCGGTGATAGCGAAGTAACTCTTGGTGCCGGCGACTACAATCTTCCGAGTGTTGGCGGTGGTGATGTCGCTATCAATGGTACAGAATACGTTGTCATTACGATTGATAAACCAAATTATTCCGGTTCAGACTTGACTCTGAATGGTGTTACAGTCAAGGGATTAGGTTATAGCACAGGTGTTCAGCATGTTAACACTGTTACCTATAACGATGTCAAGGTAATCGGTGAGATGTGTCTCTATGGTGAAAAGGTTGTTTTTAATGGCTGTACCTTCGAGTTGGCATTAGATCAGTATATCTGGACTTATGGAGCAAAGGAGGTTGAGTTCATTGGATGTACTTTCAATACAGCCGGTAAGGCAATCCTTGTTTATAACGAAGGCGCTGGCGCTTCCAAGGTAACTGTTAATGGCTGTACTTTCAATGCAACAGCAAGTGCGAAGGCTGGAGCAATTGCTAACCAGAATTGTGCTGCTATTGAAATTGACAACTTCCAGTCATCTGGAAATGGAGCGGCTCACGTTGTCATTACAGAGGGCAACACATATGGCAATAACTTCTCAGGAGAGTGGAGAATCAAAAACTTCGTAGCAGGTAATCCTGTAACTGTGAATGGAACAGAATATACTCAGATTGCAATTGATGGCAAACTTATGACTATCGATGCAAGCAAGAATGTAACAGTTCTTTAATTGATATATTCCCGACCTCAAGCCCCTGACCGGGCTTGGGGTTGCAAAGATCCTCGGTTGGGAAAGGGCTCTTGGCCGACTTAAGGATAAAGTTCTTTGACATACTGGAAACGAAAAGACAAAGATTCGGATTTCTTCGTCCCAGAAAACGGGGTGTTCGTCACAAAAACGGATAAAAAAAAGAAATTTGAATAAAAAAAAGAAAAATCTGCATGTGCCGTCTTGACGGAGCGGTTTGACTTTCATACATTTGCCGTGGACATTCCCGATGTGGGGCGAGCTCACCTGCGCGAGAGGAATGGCGAATGTTTAACGTTTAAATGTATAAGTTATGGCAACACCGATTAAAGAGACTCCGATTTTGACGGGTAATGATGCGAAAAGATTCATTCAGCGTATGAGTGAAAAACGTGAAGTTTCTGACGGAGAAATAGCTCGTATGAGGAGGAACTATGAACTGATAATGAGTATAGCAGATTTTGATTATGAATGAGGAAATTTTGACTTCTTGTCGTGTGAGACTGATGCGTGATGGTGAGTTGATAAGAGATTTCTCATGTAATGATTTAGATTTGGACGATTATATATTGAATGAGGCTGATTTATATCAGTCAGAATTCTTGGCGACAAACTATCTGCTGGAAGATTCGAAAGCTAACCTCATGGCATTCTTCACTCTGCTCAATGATCGAGTTTGTGTCGCAGATTTCCGCAGCAAAACCGAATTCAATCGATTCAGAAAGCAGAGATTCGTACAAGCCAAGCGTTTTAAAGGATATCCAGCAGTAAAGATTGGACGTTTGGCAGTCTCAACCAAGTGGATGCGTAATGGATTAGGTTCCATTTTGTTGGATTTTATTAAGTCTTATTTTACCAAGGACAGAAGGACTGGATGCCGTTTTTTGACTGTCGATGCATATCATGGCGCCGTTGACTTTTATGCCAAAAACGGGTTTGTCCGACTAAGTGAGGAAAGTCCTGATGGAAATACATGTTTGATGTATTATGATCTGATAGACTTTAAGTCTAAGCTATAACTATATAACAATTTGTCTTTTCGTTCCGCCCGCGGCTATGCTGATGTGGCGGAACATCGTTTTTGGC
>CAYZZJ010000143.1:0-4388 GCA_964482885.1 uncultured Ruminococcus sp.
GTACCGATGCGCGTATACGCGCGGCTATGAAGGAATATATTCCCGATACAACAAAGATAATTATCGCACAAAGAATATCCTCGGTCGAGGATGCTGACAGGATTATCGTTCTTGAGGGCGGTCGTATAGATGCCGTAGGCACTCACGAGCAGCTGCTTACATCGTGTGAGATATACCGCGATATCTACACCTCACAGAACAAAGCATCGAGAGAGGAGGTAGAAGTAAATGGGTAGTCAGAAAATGAAGAAAAGGGCAAAGCGTGGAACAATGCCCCGCCTTATAAAAACCGTGTTCTCCTTCTACCCCGTCCTCTTACCCGCCACTCTCGTGTGCATAGCCTTTACCGCTATTATATCAACGCTCCCCTCGATATTCTTACAGAACGTAATAGCGCTTGTAACGGAGGCGCTTGACGGCGGACTTGCATGGGAGAGCATCGCGAGCGACGTAATAGGCTTCGTTATAATCCTCGCATCGCTCTACGTTGTATCTCTTACTACGGGCTTCCTATGGAACCAGCTTATGGCGATTATCACCCAGGGCGTGTTAAAAAAACTGCGTGATAAGATGTTCAGCAAGATGCAAAGGCTTCCCGTAAAATACTTCGATACGAACAACCATGGCGATATAATGAGCCACTATACCAACGATATAGATACGCTCAGGCAGCTCGTCTCTCAGAGCCTCCCACAGCTTATTATGTCAAGTATAGTTGTCACTTCGCTGGTGTTTATCATGCTTTACTTCTCACTTTGGATGACGCTCGTCGTTATGCTTGGTGTTGCCGCTATGCTCTTTGTAACGGGCAAAATAGGCGGCGGCTCCGCAAGGCACTTCGTGCGTCAGCAGGCTGCCATAGGTAAGGCTGAGGGCTTTATCGAGGAGATAATAAACGGACAAAAGGTAGTTAAGGTGTTCTGCCACGAGGAGGCGAGCATTGCCGACTTCGATGAGGTGAACGGCGAGCTGTTCTCCGAGGCTGAGCGTGCTAATAAGTATGCGAACACTCTCGGTCCTATTCTTAATAACATAGGAAACATTCTCTACGTTATAGTTGCGATAGCCGGCGGAATTATGTGCCTGCTTATCCCGGACGCAAACGTATCCTTCTCGGGTCTTGCGCTCTCGGTTGCGGTAGTAGTTCCTTTCCTCAATATGACCAAGCAGTTTACGGGTAACGTCAACCAGGTTTCTCACCAGATAAACGCAGTAGTTATGGGACTTGCGGGCGCATCGAGAATCTTCGAGCTGCTCGACGAGGAGGAAGAGGTCGACGACGGATACGTAACGCTCGTTAACGTTAAAGAGCTTGACGGTACGCTTGTCGAGTGCGAGGAGCGCACGGGACTTTGGGCGTGGAAGCATCCGCATAAGGAAAGCGGTACTGTGACCTATGAGCCGCTGCGCGGTGACGTCCGCTTCTTTGACGTCGACTTTGAATACGAGCCGGGCAAGCCCGTCCTGAAGGGAATAACCCTTTATGCCGAGCCTGGTCAGAAGGTCGCGTTCGTCGGTGCTACCGGCGCAGGTAAGACCACGATTACCAATCTGATAAACAGGTTCTACGATATTGCCGACGGAAAAATAAGGTACGACGGCATTAATATCAACAAAATATCGAAGGCTGCACTCAGAAGGTCGCTCGGTATCGTTCTTCAGGATACCAACCTCTTTACCGGTACGGTTATGGATAATATCCGATACGGCAAGCTCGATGCAACCGATGAGGAGTGTATCGCAGCGGCAAGGCTTGTGGGCGCAGATGATTTCATCACCCGTATGCCCAAGGGCTACAGCACCGAAATAACCGGCAACGGCTCCAACCTCTCGCAAGGACAGCGTCAGCTTATCGCTATCGCGCGTGCGGCGGTCGCAGATCCTCCCGTTATGATACTCGACGAGGCAACCTCCTCGATAGATACGCGAACCGAGTCGATAGTTCAGCGCGGAATGGACAGCCTTATGCACGGCAGAACGGTCTTTGTTATAGCGCACAGGCTCTCCACGGTAAAGAACTCCGACGTTATTATGGTGCTTGACCACGGTGAGATAATCGAGCGCGGTAACCACGAGGAGCTTCTCGCCGCCAAGGGACAGTATTACAGTCTTTATACCGGAGCATTTGAATTAGAGTAAGAAAAGGGAAGGGGGCTTCATAATGAGCATGGCTTGCTCCTTTACAGGGCATAGAGCAATAGAGCCGCACCATAAAGAGACTCTCGGTCCTCTGCTCGCCCGTGCAATAGGATATGCTTATAACGAGGGCTGCCGTGCCTTCTATCTCGGCGGCGCGCTCGGCTTTGATACCTTTGCCGCACAGCAGGTGCTGCTTTTCCGTATGACGCATTCGGACGTTACGCTGAATTTGATTTTGCCCTGCCGCGACCAGAGCGACAGGTGGGGTAACGGCAGCGTGCAGATGTACGAATATCTGCTCTCGCAGGCTGATACCGTGGAGTACGTCTCCGACCTCTACACCGAGGGGTGTATGAAGGCTAGGAACGAAAGACTTGCTTCGCTATGCGATATTATGATTGCCTATCTCGGCCACGGCAGAAGCGGCGCTTCGCAAACCGTGCGCCTTGCAAAGAACCTCGGGAAGCGGGTGTATAACCTCTATCCTACACTTGAAAATTCATAGCTGATTTTACGTCGGTGCGTTGCCGCGGGATATCTCTCGCTGTCGCGTGCCGACTTTTTATCTCTCGCTCAATGATTGCGGAAGGAATGCAGAACACCTCGTTATTCAGCCTATATGCAAATAAAAATTAGCAAATATTGCCATTATACTTGCATATTTGTGTTCTTTTTCGCTGACGATTATCGAACAATTAGTGTCGCTGTCGAATTTCGTCGCAATTTGCGATAAGGCGCGTTTGACATCGGGCGCAGTGCGCATTATAATGGGTTTTGAAGTCGGCTGTGGGGAGGAGAATAATGTGTTTTTCTGATAGTAGTACGCCGCATGAGATGATCAAGAATGCGGCGGAGCTTGTCTGCAATTTTGTGAGTGATACCGCTCTGCACAAAATTATAGATGATACGGATTCGCTGATTCGCGGTTATCTTCCGTTCAGCGCGATTTTTATTCTTGTCGTATCCCTCTTGGTATGTACCTGCGGAAGGAAGCTTTTGCCGCTCGTAAGGGTGATCTTGTTTTTTGCTGTTGGATATGGGGTATCTTCCGTGCTAATCACGCCACTTCACGCAGAGCTTCCCGAGGTCATTATGCACGTCACGCTCGCTGCGATTGCCGCCGTGCTATCGCGTCCGCTGTGTTTTATTGCCTACGTTGGCACAGCAGGCGGCGCTGCCTTCCTCTGGGTTTATTCCGGCATGCTTATCTCCGCGGTTGCGAGGAATATTCCCGTCGCCATCTTTGTTGCCATCATAGCGATCATCCTTGCTCTTTATTTTCGTGCTTATACCGAGATGCTCGCGACATCCATGCTCGGCGCACTCGGTGCAGCTTGCGCGGCTGAGCTGCTCTTGCCGGACGGTATGCTTGCCTCGCCCATTCGGATTTTTACAGTCCTTTTTCTTGCGGTTATCGGCTTCATACGGCAGACCCGTGTCAAAAAGTAGACCTCTATTTTTAATGTTAAGCGCCCGCTTTTGCGTGGCGCTTTTTTGATTTTCGGTTGTTGAAAATACACAAGCATAAAAAACAAAATTCTAATTTTTGTCAAAAAATGCCGTACTTAGAAAAAATCTATTGACTTTGGACGTAAAGTATAGTAGAATAATAACGATATTATTATATGCGCGCAATCGCGCGAGGAGGTAACATGGACCAGTCTAAAAAACTAGCGCTGCAGCGTATTGCCAACAATATACGCATAAGCATCATCGAGGAGGTTTATCACGCGGGATGCGGACATCCCGGCGGATCACTCTCCATTGCCGACATTATGGCATATCTTTATTTTGAGGAGATGAATATCAAGGCGGAGGATCCTAAGTGGGAGGACCGCGACCGCTTCGTTCTCTCTAAGGGACACACCGCTCCCGCTCTTTACGCCGCTCTTGCAGAGCGCGGCTTCTTCCCTAAGGAGGAGCTTAAGACCTTCCGTAAGGCAACCTCTCGCCTTCAGGGACACCCCGATATGAAGGGTATCCCCGGCGTTGATATGACAACGGGCTCTCTTGGCCTCGGCTTCTCCGCGGCTTGCGGCATGGCACTTTCCGCTAAGGTGTACGGTAAGGATTACCGCACCTATACCGTTCTCGGCGACGGCGAGAGCGAGGAGGGACAGGTATGGGAGGCAGCTATGTTCGCTGCTCACTATAAGCTTGATAACCTCGTTGCTATCCTCGACCTCAACGGACTTCAGATAGACGGACCTATCACCGAGGTTATGAACCCCACTCCTCACGATGAGAAG
>CAYZZJ010000144.1:0-4279 GCA_964482885.1 uncultured Ruminococcus sp.
TTCTTCGTCCTTTTCCTGTAGGTAGGTAACGTATTCTATTGAATTTCAAAAACTGTCCTTAAGAGTACGTCTCCTTCCTGCTTTCGTTTTCATTAATGCTATAAACCAGATAATCCTACGTCTTAACGGCAGAGAGCATAGGTACAGGTCCCATCCTGCACGCTGATAGAGGGATCGCCACCCATGATCGGCTGCTGGTTAACGTAGTATATAACTCCGGTGCTGCTGCGCGTTCCGTAAATGTAGTTGGGGCTCGAAAGATTTTGGTAGAAATCGCCCATATCATACCACTGTCCGGTATACTCAAAGGTAATATCTCTGCCGTAGCCGTTGTTAATCGAACCCGCCATACCGTCGAACGCATAGAAGCCTATATACCTTACGCTGTAGGGTATAGTAAGGCTGGTAAGCTGGCTAGTGCTGTAAAAGGCGTTATTGCCTATAACTACAAGCCCGCTGTTGAGTGTAAGCCCGGTGAGCTTGCTGCATCCCTCAAAGGCACCGCCCGCGATGCTCGTAGTATCCGCCTTCACGGTGTACGAGCCCTCAATGGTATTCTTAGCCTTTAATAGATGCTTTCCGACGTAAAGCACGCCACTCTCATCCCAGTTAGCTTCATCGTTATAATAAGCGGTATTCCAGAACGCGCCCGAGAAGATTTGGTAGGTCTTGTCGGGGATGCTTATGGTAGCAAGCGAGGTGCAGCCCTGGAACGCGCCGCCGAGAACGATCTTAACGCTCGAGGGGATGGTTATCTCGGTAAGATTCGTAAGGCCCTTGAATTCGTCGATTACGTAGACCTTATCGTGGAAGTTGATCTTCGTGATAGACGAGCAGCCCCAGAACCAGTCGATGTCGATGATCTGCTCTATCCTGTCGGGTATGGTAACCTCGGTTACAAGCGCACCACCCGCGTAAAGCTCCGCACCGTAATAGAGCGGGTTAGCACCGTCAACGTTATATATCGTAGTGTCAAACCAGGAGTCGAGACTGTCTATATAAACCTTCTTAAGGTTCACACAGCCGTAGAAGGGACCCTCGCGCGAACCAAGATCGTTTCTGATGAGCTTGATGCTGGAGGGAATGGTAACGGTCTCAAAGAGCTCCCTATTGCTGCTCATCTTCGCAAAGTCACCGCCTATTTCTCTGACGGGCAGACCCTTATATGTAGCGGGAATTATTATATCCTTATCGGTGATATTGCCGACGCTATCTGCTATGTAATATTTACCGTCGTTGCTGAGCCTGAATATCATACCCTCGTTGAAGTATTCCTGACCGCAGCCAGTGCAGACACCGACCTCGAAGCTGTGTCCCGTCGCAGGGATAGTCTCCTGTGCGGTAAGAACCTCTCCGCAGGCGCTACAGCTGACACCATCGGTAAGACCGTCGTCAAGACAGCCCGCAGCGTAGCCGGATACGGTCGCGGGCGTGTGATGCTTCTCTACAAGCACGACACGGCACACGGTACAGATCTGGTTGGTGGTACAGGTTTCGGCAGGACCCTCGGTATGTCCCTTCGCAGGGATAACCTCACGCTCTACGAGAATCTCGCCGCAGGCGTCACAGCTCTCGCCGTCGGTAAGACCCGTAGCGGTACAGGTAGCGGCATAGCCCTTAACAACCTTCGGCGTGTGGTGCTTCTCTACAAGCACAGCACCGCACACGGTACAGGTCTGATCGGTCGTGCAGGTCTCCTTTGCACCCTCGGTGTGTCCGTTTTCGGGAATGGGCTGCTGTGCAATTATAACCTCGCCGCACACACCGCAGCTGACGCCGTCGGTAAGACCCGTATTCTCGCAATCCGGATCATAGCCGATCACGTCCTCGGGGGTATGATGCTTTTCTACAAGCACGCCGCCGCACTCGGTGCATACCTTATCGGTCGTACATGTCTCCTTCGCGCCATCGGTATGACCCTTAGCAGGGATAGTCTCCTGAGCGGTAAGAACCTCGCCGCAAGCACCGCAGCTGACACCGTCGGTAAGACCGGTGTTCTCACAATCGGAATCATAGCCGTTTACGCTCTCGGGCGTATGATGCTTCTCTACAATTACCTCACCGCACTCGGTGCATACCTGATCGGTAGTACAGGTTGCCGCAGGGCCCTCTGTATGTCCGTCACCGGCGGGTATAACCTCCTGCGCTACGGTAATTTCACCGCAAGAGCCGCACTTCTCACCGTCGCTAAGACCCGCCGCAGTACAGGTAGCGGCATAGCCCTTTACAACCTCGGGAGCGTGTCCCTTTTGGGGGATAGTCTCCTGCGCGAGAATAACCTCGCCACAGCCACCGCAGCCAACACCGTCGGTTTTACCCTCTGTGGTACAGCCGGCAGAATAGCCTCTTAAGATCACGAGCGTGTGACTCACCGTAGGTATGCTCTGCTGTGCAGTAATAACCTCGCCGCAGGCGCTACAGCTAACGCCGTCGGTCTTACCCTCTACGTCACAGGTGGGAGCGTAGCCGGCTACGGTCTTGGGCGTATGAGCCGCCACGGGAATAACCGTCTGTCCTTCGATAACCTCGCCGCACACGCTGCATTTCGCACCGTCGGTAAGACCCGTAGCGGTACAGGTAGCGGCATAGCCGCTTACAACCTCGCTCACGTGGCCGCCAAGCTCGCCCTCGGTCTCGCCGCAAAGCTCGCAGTGCTTCGCCTCCTTGCAGCTAGCCTCAACCCAGGAATGCTCACACGGCAAAATCCCCGACACAAGGTCGCCGAGGCTGCCCTCCATACCCGCAATAACGTCGCACGACGCCATCGCAAGCACGGCAAGCATTACCGCTGTCACAAGCGCGAATATTTTTACACACTTTTTCATACTTTTCTCCATTTTGTCGCCGTCAGGCGATGATAAATTCAGTATAGCATTATTTTTATAAAAAGACAATAGCTTTATAAAATATTAACTTTTAAGAGGAAAATTATCGCAAAACACCATATTAAAAAGCAAAAACGCTCACAAAGCAGAGAAAATCCACCGAGTGAGCATTTTCAGTTTAAGGCATCATCGGTATAACTCAATCTCAATCCCTATTACACCGTATTCCTTTTGCTTTTCTTTTGAATAATAAACATCCATATCATTCGGAGAGGCAGTCAAAATATCATTTTCGGTATATCCACACTGCAAAAGCGGTAAGGCAGCGTACAAATCCTCAAAGGAATCAAACCTATGAAGAGCGATAACGCGACAGCTTAAGGATGTCGCAGAGTCGGATGAATTAACAAATTCAATTTCATCGCCGACAGATATGAGCCTGCGCTTTTCGTCGTATAATCGCAATTCGATAGTTTTTCTGCCGCTTCGTATCATTTCAAAGGGCGCGCTGTGTAAATTCATCACGTGCTTCATTTTGACTTTTCCTTCAAAGTAGTGACCGACGAAACAATCATACGGCGAAGCTCAATGCAGAATTTCTTGAAATTATTGAAATCTGTTTCAGTTTAGCTTTTTGTTTCATACAATAATTCAAGCCAATATTCACTCTCGTTACATTCTTTGAGAGCAATTTCAAGCTTCGAAATAAAATCCTTTGTTCCTTGTGCATACTGTGCTTCGTGAATATTGGCACCGACGGAAGTGCCACAACGGAGAAGCTGATTGATCAAAGCACTTTCTACACCGTTTTGCTTCAACTTGCGACAGAGAAAAACTATATCTTTGGCGAAGTCTTTTGCTTTATCTCTCAAAATGCTACCAGCCATATCAAAGCCTCGAAATTTTCAGTTTAGAGTTATGAGTTTGCTGCGCAAACGTTATGATTTCGCAAAGCGAAAGTTATGAGAGTGCTTCTCACTCGTTATGATATGATTGCCATTCTAACCTTAAACGTGGCTTCGCCACTCATATCTGCGAGCCTCGCGAGCATCATAACTACGCGAAGCGTATCATAACTTGCCGTCAGGCAATCATAGTTGATAGAATGGGAATAAGCATCCGGCTTATTCCCATTCTATCGTACCAATCGGCTTCGGAGTCAGATCGTAGCAAACTCTGTTGATGCCCTCGACCTCGTGGGTGATACGGTCGGTTATTCTATGAAGGAGCGCGTAGGGGATCTCCTCTATGGTAGCCGACATAGCGTCGGTGGTGTTGACCGCGCGGATTATCGCGGGCCAGCCCTCGTAGCGCTTGCCGTCCTTTACGCCGACCGACTTGATATCGGGAACGGCGATGAAATACTGCCATACCGTCTTATTGAGACCCGCATTATCAAACTCCTCGCGCAGGATTGCATCAGCCTCGCGCAGAGCCTCAAGTCTGTCACGAGT
>CAYZZJ010000145.1:0-4087 GCA_964482885.1 uncultured Ruminococcus sp.
TAAATCCTATGGTCTTGGATTGTTCTCTATCGTATGATTCCTTAATTAAGTTAAGCACCAATTTTTCGCCTTCAGATAAAATTTCAAACATTTTCATTCTCCTTTTCTATTTGTTTTAAGTTTCAATAATATTATTTGCTAACAGTATAAAATATCCCTTTTCCATTGCCGTGGCGTTCAATCTTGCCTTCCTGCTCCAACTGCAATAGAATATTTCGTGTTTTCGTCAGTTTGAAGCCCAATTCTTCTTGCACCTCTGCGCGAGTGGCTCTACCACATTTAGCAATAAAATCATAGACAAGCTCTTTGTCGGTACGGATTTTCTTGGATTCTTCCATATACGTCTTGTTAGGCAAAACCAAAAGGAATCCGTTGTCCGATACTTCAAAGCGAGGTTCGAGTCCCGTGTGCTCATAATCGCCTTGTATTTTTTCAATGCCGGTGCCGTATGCTTCAACGTATTTGAGCTTGAAGAAAACGTTAGCAAGTCTTTCATTTCTTGAACGCGAAACTCCGAGCATCATATCTTCATAGGTCATTCCCGATACCAAGCCACCGATAGACACGTATTCGATACGGTTTTTATAGATACTAATAAGGATGCTGCCGTTAAGCGAGTAATCTCTGTGAATAATAGCGTTCAGAAGTCCTTCACGCAGAACGAGTTGATTGTATTCTGTCTTGTCCTCTCGGAGCAATCCGTTATATTCGCCGCGAGTTTTATTATTCAAATTAAGGTACTCATAGACTTCATCAGCTTGACGAATGAGAGAACCTTCGAACTCTTTGCGATCTAAAAATCTACTCTTGTCGTCGCTATCAAAAACCGCAGCTTTGATAGAGAAAGGACATTGATCTGACAAAAGTAAGGCAAGATTGGTATAACTTCCGTTTGCATCTATCAATCCAAGCGTTTTTTGCTTCAGTTCGATTTTTGCACGTTTGAAAACGCTTTCAAGATAATCAAAGGTCAAATCTTGCTCAACACTCGGTAAAGACTCAAATGACTTATCCTCGCTTGCGATAATCATTTGCTTGATAGCGTACTCGGATGCTTGCTGCGATGTATTATTGATACGGAGATATACACCACTCGGCTTCAAGCCTTTTTCATAAATGTAATACGGCTTCTTCACACCTCTGCCAATAGCAACCTTAACAATTGTTTTGCCTCCTTCTGTGTACTCTCCCGCGCTACAAATCAGAGAAGCATCAGGCTTGATTGCCTCGTGTATCATAAGAGAGATACGTTCTATAATATCTTTTGCGTTATCAACTCCGATAACCTTGCCGTCATCGTCAACGCCAATAACCAAAGTGCCACCGTCGCTATTCAAAAAAGCAACAATTTCTTTTTTGATTTCTGTTGTATATTGTACTTTCAATTCCAACTTGTCAGACTCAATATATGCCATATCATCATCCTTTCTATTGTGTTGCTATTTATTTCTATTACATTCTATCACAATCTATTTGTTTTGTCAATAGCAAATCACGATTAATACTATGATAATTAAAAACCACGGCTCGTTTTGAACCGTGGTTAATCGTAAGGTGATCTTTATTCAATATACCCCCAAACTATGTTTGCATACTTGTCGGGATAAGCATCAACTTTATTCCAGTCCTCATCCCAATCGTTAGGTTTATTAGATGATTCACAACGAATTATTAAATTCGTGTGACCATAAAACGCACATCGCCCGATTTGAACAACACTATTAGGTATATACACTTTTTCCAACGTGTACCAAGAAAAAGCATATGAACCGATACTTGTTATTGTATTGGGAATAGTTATTTCGGTAAAAGCACAACCGGCAAAAGCGTATTCTCCAACACATTCAACGCTGCCATCATTTGGAATTATACTGTTTTTACATCCTGCAACGATTGTTTTTGTAGCAGTTTCAATTATACAGTTTCCGTTACTATGATATATTCTATTATTAGATTCAACAGTTAATATAGAAATATTTGTATATCCAGCAAATCCTTTTCCCAAAAACTCAACATTAGATGGGATAATAAGTTCTCCTTCCAAATTGGTTGATGAAAAAGCATCTTCGCCAATGTATTTAACAGAAGCGGGCAAATGCAGTTCTTTGATGCCTGTATTATCAAAGGCTTCATTTCCTATCGATACCAAACCTTCGTGTAGTACTAATGTTTTTATATTTGTACAACCAACAAATGCATTGTTTCCAATTGTTTTGACACTGTCTGGTATTTCTATTGCGGTTATACCTTGACAAAAATAAAACAAATACGAACCTATAGAGGTAATTTGATTTGAAAAATAAACTTCTTTGATATCATCCGTATTTTTGAACGGTGTTAATGTATGCCCCGCACTTGTGATATTGGAGTAATTTTTCATTTCTCCTTTGCCTAATATATACAGTTTTTTTCCGTTACTTGTGCTTGTTAGATAAGCGATGATGCTACCATCTTGATTTTGGGATAGATCATAAGTAGCTATTGTATCAGCGGTAACATCACGACCGCAAACGCAAGTCTTGTTCTCGTAAGAATGTTCAATAGCTGATGCATCTTCGGATTTTATCACAGAACAATCTTCAAGCTTAAACCAATAAATACTTAAGTTTCCTGCCTCATCTTTCGCAGAAATTTTGTAAATATACTCATTTATCGTATCTTCATATCCAGTATAACTGACAGAAACACTTGTTTCCTCGGTAAAATCTATAGTGGTAGCAGGGACTGTGGCGGTTGAGCTTGCAAACAATTCATATTTATACAGTATCTTGCCATAGCCGTCGTTTGCGGCAACAGTGTAGCTGAATGAAAAACGCCCATATCCATTCATCGTCGCAGACGATGTGCCTTTGTGTTCCAAAACAAGTTTAGGCGAATTGACCAATTTCTCATAGGTGTAAGGACATTGTGAACAAGCATAGTTGATTTTAGCAGGATGGGCACAATCCCTGCTTGTTAGCGTTTCAGAATAATCGTGACCAGTAGCCGCAATCGGCTCGGTCTTGATGGTGACGGTACATACGGAGCAAACTTGATGTTTGCTGCCGTCAACGGTGCAAGTTGCGGTTGTATCAACAACCCACTCGCCAGCGGTGTGGCTCGCAGGAATGTTGTTCTGTGCTATGAGTGTTTCGCTACAAACGGAACAATGCTTACCTTCGGTCTTGCCGTCCGTGGTGCAAGTAGCGGCTACAGCGGCATCAATAACTTCGGTATGACCAGTTGCATCAATACTTTGATTTTCCTTTTCTCCGCAAGAGCAAGAGCGTTCTTGTTCACCCTTAACGGTGCAAGTCGCATCCTTAATGGTTATCCACTCGCCAAATGTGTGAATGTGAGCATCCGTCTCGGATTCTGTTGTATTATCCGTTGTGTCCGATGGTGTGTCGTTTGGCGTTTGCGGTATATCTCCGCTATCACACGCAGAAAAGGTGAACACACAGATGAACAACAAAACCAGTGCTAACCATAATGTCTTTTTCATAGTCATACCCCCAAGCATATAAAAAGGTGCGCAACCGAAGCCACGCACCGAAAAACGCAAACTCCGATAGCTGCGAAACTAACCTTATTGAAATAAGCATTTTTGTGCTTTCCACTAAGTTAGAATTTGCGTTTTTACCAAATTCATACGTGGAATGCACAAAAAAGGGTATAGTACCCCCTTTGAAAGCAAAAATGCGATTTTTCAATATTTAGTTAGTTTCGCGTATTTATTATACCACGATTTTGTAAATAAATCAAGCATTTTATATTATTTACAAGATTAAATGGTATAAATTAGGCATCGGATATTTCACCGATGCCCGATTTGCTGTTATTTGTCTGTTAGTGTTTCGATAGCAATCTGCATACCGAGCTTGAAAGCGTATTCAAAGATGGCTGCTTCTGCAAGGCTCATATACTCGCTCCAGCAATCGTGGAATTTTTCGAACACCTCTTTTTGCTCCTCAGAGAAGCTTTTCTCCAAGTCCTCGTGATGCCTCGACATATAGCCGAGAAGCTCTTTCATCTCCTTGGAATTGGTTCGGCTATCTTCTTGCGGGATTATATTTCCGTGCCACAGTTCGTTGATAATCGACTTCAT
>CAYZZJ010000146.1:0-4016 GCA_964482885.1 uncultured Ruminococcus sp.
GCGGTATGAGAGCATCTATATACAACGCTATGCCCTATGAGGGTGTTGAGGCTCTCGTTGAGTTTATGAAGAAGTTTGCCGCTGAGAACCCTAAGATCAGCATTGAATAAGCGACTTCGAGGAAAGGTTATACAAATGAAAATCAAGCTTCTCAATAAAATAGCAAAGGTTGGTACCGACAGATTCGGTGCTGCATTTACCGTGGGTGCCGACGTTGAAGCACCCGATGCGATAATGGTTCGCTCGGCGGCTATGCACGATATGGAGTTCGGTGAGAATCTGCTCGCTATCTCGCGTGCCGGCGCAGGCGTAAACAACATTCCCCTTGAGCGCTGTGCCAAGGAGGGTGTAGTGGTATTCAATACTCCCGGTGCAAATGCAAACGGAGTAAAGGAGCTGTGCATCGCCGCGCTCGTCCTCGCCTCCCGTAATATTGCGGGCGGCATAGAGTGGGCAAAGACCCTTCCCGGTGCTGAGGGTGGGGTTGCCAAGGCTGTAGAGGCGGGTAAGTCCAAGTTCGCAGGCCACGAGATACTCGGCAAGCGTCTTGGCGTTATCGGTCTCGGTGCTATCGGCGGTCTTGTTGCAAACACCGCACGCTCTCTCGGTATGACCGTTATGGGCTGCGACCCTTATATAACCGTTAATGCTGCATGGAGCCTCTCTCGCTCAATCGAGCATGCATCGAGCTACGATGAAATTTATGAAAACGCAGATTATATCACCCTTCACGTGCCTTCCACCAAGGACACCAAGGGTATGATTAACCGCGATACCATAGCAAAGATGAAGGACGGCGTGCGTATCATCAACCTCGCAAGAGCCGATCTTGTGGACGTCGAGGCGCTCAGAGAGGCGCTCGAATCGGGTAAGGTTGCCGCATACGTTACCGACTTCCCGACCGAGGAGACCCTTACACTTCCCAATACAGTTAACATTCCTCACCTCGGTGCATCTACCGAGGAGAGCGAGGACAACTGTGCGGTAATGGCGGCAGACGAGCTTGTTGCGTTCCTCACCACGGGTAACATCAAGAATTCCGTCAACTACCCGAACGTATCTATCCCGCACACGGGTGCTGCGCGTATTTGCATCTGCCACCTCAACGTAGCAAATATGCTCTCGCAGATAACCTCCGCGGTATCTGCACGCGGCATCAATATCGAGAACCTCTCGAACGGCTCTCGCGGTGAGTTCGCCTACACTATCGTAGAGGTCGAAGTGCCCGTTCCCGAGAACGTAATCAAGGCTATCAACGCTATCGACGGAATTATCCGCGTAAGAGTTATCTGATTTTACGTCAAGCAAAAAAAGAAATCCCACGCCCGTATAAGCGTGGGATTTTGCTATATATGTAAAATATTATTTACAAAAGAATAGATTAAAACTTGATATCCTCGAACTTGAGGGCGGCCTTATCGGTGCAGCTTGCGACGATAGGCTGGAAGTAATTTGCAAGAGCTCTTACGTCAGAGCCAAGGTTGATGAACTGGAAGCCCATCTCGATAAGCGCGTCCTGGTTGCCCATTCCGCCAACTGTGCCCGCAAACTTGCCGTACTTTCTTGCGGTGTATGCAACGCGGCGCTTAGCCTCGGTGAGTATGGGGTTATCGAACTGGTTGGGTATGCCAGCACCCTGAGAGAAGTCTGCAGGTCCGAAGAAGATCATATCAATGCCGGGAAGAGCGCAGATCTCCTCAAGCTCGTCCATAGGCTCGGGATCCTCGATCTGAACTACTACGAATCTCTCCTCGTTAGCGGTCTTCATATACTCATCAGCGGGAACAAGGCAGTACTTACCGTCTGCGTTTCCTCCGTCGATAGGACGGCGACCAACAGGGTGGAACTTAGTGAAGTATACGATCTCCTTAGCCTCCTTAAGGCTCATAAGGTGGGGAACCATAATTCCCGTGGAATCTGCCTCGAGGGGACGAATGAAATCGTTGTACGAGCCCTTCGCAACTCTGGTAAGCACGTCGGTGTCGTAGCACTTTGCGGCTCTGATTATATTCTCAATCGAGCTGTAGTCGCTGGGCACGTGCTCCATGTCTACCCATATACAGTCGAAGCCGCACATAGCTGCCATCTCGGCAACTCTGGGGTCCGCCATATTAAGCTTAATGGAGGTAGCAACCTTGCCCTCGCGCAGCTTTCTTAAAACTCGGCTTTTACGCATTTCCATAATAAGTATCTCTCCTAGCCTCCGCCCTCGGGCGGTTTATTTTTTAAGCTACGTATATTTTAGTACGACAGCCCCGATTTGTCAATGGCTTTTAATATATTTGTTTGTTTTGCATATAGGGTCCACGTGCAATATTTTAGTCTATGATTTTAGTTTATGAGAAGAAATATATTGCATTTTTCCTTCCTTTGTGCTAAAATAGTTAGGTTAGAATATTTATCCCGCCATAGATTGGTTGTAAAAGAGGAAGTAAATGAAAAGAAACGATTTGAGAAACATCGCGATTATCGCGCACGTAGACCACGGAAAGACAACTCTTGTTGACGAAATGCTGCGTCAGGGCGGTATTTACCGTGAGAATCAGGAAATGGAAGACAGAGTAATGGATTCCAACGACCTTGAGCGCGAGCGTGGAATAACCATTCTTGCGAAGAATACGGCTATACACTATAAGGGCGTTAAGATCAACGTTATCGACACCCCCGGCCACGCAGATTTCGGCGGCGAGGTCGAGCGTATACTCAAGATGGTTAACGGCGTTATACTTCTCGTAGATGCCGCAGAGGGTCCTATGCCCCAGACACGCTTCGTGCTTGAGCGCGCGCTGCAGATGAATCACAGAGTTATCGTCGTAGTCAATAAGGTTGACCGCCCCGATGCCCGTCTTGACGAGATAGGTGACGAGGTGCTTGAGCTTCTTCTCGAACTTGATGCAACGAATGAGCAGCTCGATTCTCCGATGCTCTTCTGCTCCGGTAGAGCGGGTACTGCATCCTTCGACCCTTATACTCCCGGCACCGATCTTACTCCTCTTCTCGATACCATACTTGAATATATGCCTGCACCCGAAGGAAACGAGGAGGACCCCCTTCAGCTTCTCGTATCCTCAATAGATTATAACGAGTTCGTCGGAAGAATAGGTATAGGCCGTATCGAGCGCGGATCTATTAAGCAGGGTCAGGGAATTGTTATATGCAACTATCACGGCGACGGCAAGTCGCGACCCTCGAAGGTTGTTTCGGTCTACCAGTTCGACGGACTGAAGCGAGTTCAGGTTACAGAGGCGCAGGTCGGAGATATCGTATGCTTCTCGGGCTGCGAGGATATTGCGATAGGAGACACCGTCTGCGCGCCCTCCTGCGTTGAGCCGCTCGAGTTCGTCAAGGTCGGTGAGCCTACGATGGAGATGACCTTCTCGGTCAATGACTCTCCCTTTGCAGGTAAGGAGGGTAAGTTCGTAACCTCCCGCCACCTCCGCGCCCGTCTTTACCGCGAGCTGCTTAAGGACGTTTCGTTGCGCGTTGAGGATGGTGACACCACCGACAGCTTCCGCGTCGCGGGCAGAGGTGAGATGCACCTCTCAATTCTTGTCGAGAATATGCGTCGCGAGGGCTACGAGCTTTGCTGCTCCTCTCCCCGTGTTCTCTATAAGGAGATAGACGGAGTTCGCTGTGAGCCTATCGAGGACGTTATAGTGGACGTTCCCGAGATGTACGTCGGCTCGGTTATGGAGAAGCTCGGCTCGCGTAAGGGAACTCTCGTTGATATGCAGCTTCACGGCACAAGACAAAAGCTCTTCTATAATATTCCTACAAGATGCCTCTTCGGCTATCGCAGCGAGCTGCTTACCGATACCAGAGGTGAGGGACTTATATCCTCGATATTTGCAGGCTATGAACCCTTCCGCGGTGAGATCAAGACGAGATTTACCTCCTCGCTCGTTGCGAGTGAGAAGGGCGTTTCCACCACCTACGGTCTGTACCAGGCTCAGGACAGAGGACCTCTGTTTATCGGACCTGCTACTCCCGTATACGAGGGTATGATAGTAGGTGAG
>CAYZZJ010000147.1:0-3963 GCA_964482885.1 uncultured Ruminococcus sp.
GCATCTGCAAGCGATAATACCAATATAACCGTTAACGCGAGCGCGTATTATGAGTTTTCCTCGTCCGGACGTCTCGTAAACGCATGGGATGGACTTTCGGATAGAAAGATTGAATATACACTCGGTTCTGTAGGAAAAATGCTTTACGCCTTGGAGTTAGCCTCAAATGGCAGCTCGCTCGGACAGCGCGAAGTGTACGGTTACGGAAGCGGATATACCAATGTACGAACGAGCGGTACGGATGATGAGATTTATACAACTGACGATGCTGTAACCCGATACGTATTCGACAACTCCGGGCGCACAGTGAGCATGTACTCTTATTCTTATGATGGTAGCGAAATATTTGGCGCTGTAACCGGGAAATACGCAGATGATCAGCAGGTTAAAAACAGTCTTAAAGAGCGCACCGTTCTCGGCGGCACATCGACAAACCTGCTGTATAATGGCGGCTTTGAATTCTATGATGAGGCAACGGCAAGCTTTGATACGTGGACGTCAAATTCGGGCGTTACCGCAGTATCCGCGGATAATGAAATAGGTGAGGGAGAGTATGGAGTGAAAATATCTCCTACAGTGGGAGCTACATCATACGTACAAAAAGCTATTAGTCTTGAATCAGGTACTTATACACTTTCTTTCCCTTACGCGTCATGTGAGTTTGAGGGTGCTATCGCCACTGTCGAAATTAAATCGGTGGCCGACGGAACTATCCTGAGTTCCGCAACGGTTACAACCAATAATTATACGGGTGTTCTTCGCTCACTTTTCTCCATGAGCTTCAATTTAACTAACGACTCTAACAGCATTATCGTGAGCATCGAGGTCGTTAATGAGAGCGCAGTTGCACCGTATCTGTATATAGATCAGATGATGCTGGAAAAAGCAGAATATTCCTCGGCGTATAATCTTGTTCAACAAGGTGGATTTGAAGGCTTGTATGCCTTGGCATCATCACAAAAATGGCAAGCAAGCGGCTCGGACTCGGGAGTAGATGTTACATTCAGCACAAATCCGTTCAATCAAAGCCTTAAAATTCCGCAGTCTTATGAAGAAAATTATGCAAGACAAAGGATTTTCGAGGTCTCCGACAGCTACATCGCAACAATCGGCAACAATAACAACGGTGAAGACTATATTCTATCCGGGTACGCCAGCGCGCAAAACACTCTTTTATCGGGTAAATCTCCGTTCAGGCTTGTTTTGGAGATAGCCTACTATCAGGGTGAAGAGATAGATGATCATGTGGTCCGGCACTGCGTAGATTTCGTACCGGGCGTTGCAGTTTGGCAATTCGCAAGCGGAACGTTTAGCACGATCCCCGACGACCCCGTATCAGGCGTAAGCTATGATATGATACGCTATATTGACGTTCTCTGTGAGTACTCATATCAGCCGAACGGACATGCGTATTTTGACAATATTTCGCTGACAGTTGGCTCCGGTGCAGATAGGAATATCGAAAAATTCAGCTATAACAGCTACGGCTATCTCGCCATGCAGCAAAGCGGAAGCTACAAGGAATACTACGTTTATGATACATACGGCAATCTTGCAACCTATGCGAATAACCGCGGAGATATGAAGCGATACGTCTATGATTGGTATGGAAATCCTTATCTGCCGACAACTGTTTACGATGAAACGTTCGTTTATTATGACGGAAGCACCGATTTCAAATACGACGAGGATAATCCTTACAGCATGATGGATGAGGTAATTATAAATAGCCGAATCACGTATTCCTATTATGGCACTCATGGACTTGTAAGGAGCGAAACGCACGAGGCAATGTATGATAACCTCGGAGTTTATGAGCCGGACGGATTCCCTATAATCCGAAGATATAACTATGAAATGAGTGCCGGCTCTAAAATTTTCGGAGCCCTGACCGAGGTTTCCGACGGCAGATTCAATATCAAGCGGTATTTCTACGACTATGCAACCGGAAGCCTGCTGGCAGAGATAGACGTAAACAGCGGTTCGGGAACGGTGTATACCTACGACACCATGCGCCGACTTACGTCTGTCAAGCCCGCAACCTATAATATTGACAGCGATTACTATTCCGCCGTTACGGGAGCCGAGAGTATTACCTACGGATACAACGAGAATGGTAATGTAAGTACCATAACCACGGGAAGCACTGTGTATAACCTAAGCTACGATGAGTTCGGAAATCAACAGGGCGTATCAATAGGTAGTAACGATCCCATGGCGACTTATACGTACAACGACCACAATGGCAAGTTGAATAAGATAACCTATGCGAACGGGCTTATAGTTGAGTACGAGTATAACAGTCTTGAACTTCTGTCCAAAATATGGTATACTGTTAGTACAGGGCGAAAATACCTTGCCTACGAGTATAAGTACAATGCCGACGGCTCACTGTATCAGCATATTGACTGTTGGGAATATGTAACGACTACCTATCTGTACGATTCAGATGGCAAGCTTATCTCTTGCTTTGTTTCGGACCGTTCAGCTGAGTATGCTGACGTTTTCGCGGTAGAGTATGGGTATGACGATATTGGTAGGATCGACAATGTTGTATATGATATTTACCATGCAACGGATTACGATTCCTGTGACTGCACATGGGGAATTATCCATACAACGTTTTCAAGCTCATACACCTACGATACCGACGGCATGCCGTCGTATCAGGAATACGACGTCGCCTTACACAACGGAACGACGGATATTTCGAGAAGCATCTCTTATTATTACGACGGTCTTGGCAGGTTAACCGGCGTAGACCACGTTAACGAGGCTTCGGGAAGCGCAGGATTTTCGTCGTACTCGGAGTATGGGTACGAATCCTTTATAATCGACGAAGAGGTGGACGTTTCAACCTTCAATGTTGCAAGCTATACGTCAACCGTAAACGGCGTTGCAACCGAGTATTCGTATGGTTATGGCTTTGAAACTAAGAAATATATAGAATGGATATATAAAAACAACGTTAATACGTCGTATTCATATGACGATCTCGGGCAGCTTAAGTTGGAAATAAACAGCGAGCTTGAAAAGCGCTTTGAATATACCTACGATGATGCAGGTAATATAACGCGCAAGTATACCAAAAACTACGGTGCTTCGACAGGGACGACGATTCAATATCAATACACCGATAGCCAATGGGGCGATCAGCTTACCAAATACGACGGTGTTACCATTACATACGATGCTTTGGGTAACCCACTGAGTTACTACAACGGTAAGAACTACGAATTCTCATGGAACGGTAGATTTCTGACAGGGTGGACGAATGGCGAAGGCGATTATTATAACAACTCATTCTCTTACTCCGAGGACGGCAAAATAACGAGAGCAACACTAGATTGTGGGCGTTGTTCTTATTACTACGACGGAGATTTACTCATATCAATAGATAGCGAATTTACTCGCTACTACTTCTTCTACGATGCAAACGGCTCGCCCATAGGCTTTGCAACCTCCGCATCAACAATGGATGGAAGCTGGCACTATTACTGGTACGAGAAGAATATGCAGGGAGATATAATAGCGGTGTACGGCAACGACGGAACAAAGCATATCTCCTACACCTACGATGCATGGGGTAACTTTACCATTACAAAGCATACTACTGTGGGGACCGATGCGGAGAAAAATCCCTTCACCTACCGCGGATACTTCTACCTTCACGAGCTTGGAATGTATTACCTCGGCACAAGGTGGTATGACCCTGTTGTAGGCAGATTCATCTCTCCCGACAAGTACGTATCCACAGGTCAAGGAATCCTCGGCCATAATATGTATGCTTACTGCAACAATAACCCCGTCAATTTCGTTGATCCTAGTGGAGAGTTTGCGATTGGTATCATTGTAGGCGGCATCATTGGAGCAGTGGGAGGCATTATATCTGCATCAATTAGCGGAACATCTCTTACGGCAGGCGCGATATCCGGAGCTTTTACAGGTGCTACAATTGGAGCA
>CAYZZJ010000148.1:0-3949 GCA_964482885.1 uncultured Ruminococcus sp.
TCGAGGACGTAATCCTTTACCTCTGCCTTGGGCACGATATTATGTACCAGCACCGGCTCGGAGAGAATATCTCCGACGGTTGCTCTCGGGGGCAACGAGGAGTAGGGATCCTGGAAGATTATCTGCATATCGGTGCGCAGGTGGCGCATTTCCTTGCTCTTGTAATTAGTGATATCCTCACCGTTAAAGATTATCTGTCCGCCCGACGGCTCGTGGAGCTTTAAGATGGTTCTGCCGAGGGTCGTCTTTCCGCAGCCCGACTCACCGACGATACCGATAGTCTCGCCGGGATAGAGGGTGAAGGACACGCTGTCAACGGCAATAAGCTCCTGAAGCACCTTTCCCGTCATGGATTTCTTGATAGGGAAGCACTTGCGAAGCTCCTTAACCTCAAGTAAGGGCTTCTTCTCAGAGGCGACCTCGAGTACTTCCTCGGTGATATTAAGATTTACGTTATTCATCATTCTTCACCTCGTCATACAGGTGGCACGCCACGTAATGAGTGGGGCTGACCTTCATCATGCAGGGATATTCGCCCGAGCAGCTCTCGACGCACTGAGAGCATCTTTCCTTGAAGAAGCAGTGGGAGGGCATATTTACGGGGTTCGGCACGTTGCCGGGAATGTTAAAGAGGGTATCGCTGTCCGACTTCATAGTCGGCTTCGACTTCTGAAGGCCGATAGTGTAGGGGTGCATGGGGTTATGGAATACTTCCGATACGGTACCCTGCTCGATAACTCGTCCTGCGTACATAACAACTACGTAGTCTGCCATCTCGGCAATAATACCGAGGTCGTGGGTTATGAGCATGATAGAGCCGTTGATCCTGTCCTTAAGCTCGCGCAGAAGGTCGAGGATCTGAGCCTGAATTGTAACGTCAAGGGCTGTGGTAGGCTCGTCTGCTATGATAAGCCTCGGGTCACACGCAAGCGCCATGGAGATCATAACTCTCTGTCTCATACCGCCCGAAAGCTCGTGGGGGTAGGAGTTGTATACTCTCTCGGGCATAGCGATGCCGACGAGCTTGAGCATCTCTATCGAGCGCGCCTTTGCCATCTCGGCGGTAGCACCGGGGGTATGTATGAATACAACCTCGTCAAGCTGATCACCGATGGTGAATACGGGGTTAAGAGAGGTCATGGGCTCCTGGAATATCATGGAGATCTGACGTCCGCGTATGCGGTGCATCTCGTGTATCGGCATCTTTGCGATGTCGAAGGTCTTTTCCTCCATTTCAAACTCGTAGACGCCGGAGGCATTTACCTTCTGCTTGGGTACAAGCACTGCATTGCCGTTCGAGTCGACCTTGGGCTTGCCCTTCTTGTCGACAGCCTGAGCATAGACTATCTTTCCGTTCTCGTCTCTTTCATAGACGGGAATGGGGTTTCCGTTCGCATCGCGCTTAAAATCAAGGGATCTGAATCGAATGCTGCCCGAGTAGATCTGACCGGTAGGTCCCTGCAGAAGCTGCATGACCGACATACTGGTAACCGACTTACCGCAGCCCGACTCGCCTACGACGCCGACAACGGCGTTTGTGGGAATGTTGATGGAAACGCCGTTAACAGCCTTTACGACGCCCTGCTCGGTGAAGAAGTAGGTGTGAAGATCCTCTATCTCAAGGATATTGCCCTCGTCCTTCATCTCCGAGAGAAATTCGCTCTCATCGCACTTACGGTGTCTTCTGCGCTCGAGCGCCATCATTATCTTGGAATTTTCCTTGGCGATTGCTCGGATCTCCTTGCCCGAGAGGTACTGGCTGTCCTTCGCAGAATCCTTTTTAAGGATTTTGTCAACTATAGTTTTAATTGTGTCACGAAGTCCCATAATTACCTCCTTGCCTTAGGATCGAGCGCGTCACGAAGACCGTCACCAACGAAGTTGAAGCCCAGCACCGCAAGGATAATGCAAAGACCGGGAGGTCCCCAGACGTTAAAGAAGTTCTGGAGAATGTTGAGGTCGTTTGCAGCGTTTATCATAGTACCCCACGCAGCGTACTTATCGGGCGCTCCGAGTCCAAGATAGGAGAGGGAAGCCTCGTAAAGTATCATGCTACCGAGGCTCAGTGTCATGGAAACAATGAGCTGGGGCATTACGTTAGGTACAAGGTGCTTGAATATTTTTCTGCCTGTGGAGTAGCCCATAGCCTCTGCCGCCACCATATACTCCTGCTCGCGGAGCGAGAGTATCTGTCCGCGCACAAGACGCGCGGTGCCCGACCAGGATATAAGCGTAAGGAAGCCCATAAGGTAGTATATTCTGTCCTTAAGGTCGACGCCAAGCTCGGGTGCCTCGAGAATAGTACCTACTATCAGGAGAATAGGGAAGCCGGGCAGACACATAAGGATATCGCATATTCTCATTATGAGCGTATCGACCCAGCCGCCGAAGTATCCCGCGATACCGCCGAAGATAACTCCGAGGAGGGTGATAATAAATACGGAAAGGAAGCTGATCGTAAGAGATATCTTACCGCCCTCCATAATTCTCGCAAGAACGTCGAAGCCGTTCTTGTCCGTGCCGAGGGGGTGGCGCGAATCCATGGGAGCGAGAGAATTGAGCGTTTTCTCGGTTTCTACGACCTGCCAAAAGCTATGCTCCACACCGTTCTCATCGGTGTAGGTTACCTCAGCCTTGGTATACTCGATCTTTCCGCCGTAGTCGACCTCGGTGGGGCTCCACTGCGTGTAGAAGAGCGGGCCTAACCAGCAGAAGGCGAAGAGCGAGAGTATCATTACAAGACCTACGATACTGAGCTTCGAGCGGAAGAAGCGGCGCAGGACCATCTGCATCGGGGACATGAGCTTCACGTTTCTCTCGTGAGGAACGTCCTCCTCTTCCACGCTGACCGCAGCAACTGCACCCTCGTCGGGTGCTTCTTCAAGGATAATCTTTTCGTTTTCCATACTATCCTCCTTACTGCAGCTTTACTCTGGGGTCAACCCAGGCGTACATAAGGTCGGCAAGCAGAACGCCGAGAACGCTCAGAAGCGCTAGAAACATATTATATCCCATTATGAAGGGGATATCTGCGGCTACCATTGCCTGGAATGCCTTGTTACCGATACCGGGCAGGTCGAAGACCTGCTCGGTTATAATCGCACCTGAGAACAGCGAGGGGAGAAGTCCCGCAAGAGAGGTAACGAGAGGAATAAGGGTGTTACGGAAGGCGTGCTTATAAATAACGGTCTTCTCGCCAAGGCCCTTGGCTCTCGCGGTACGTATGTAATCGGAGTTGAGAACTTCTAGCATATTCGTTCTCGTCATCCTCATTCGTCCGCCTATACTCAGTATAACGACGGTGAGAATGGGTATGAACATATGCCTGATGTAGTCGAATATAAGAGCTATGCCCGTCGAGTCGGTTGACGCATCTATAAGTCCCGAGGGCGGGAACCACCCGAGCTTCATCGCAAGTAAGTCCTTTAACATCTGTCCGAAGAAGAAGGAGGGGAGCGATATACCGATCATTACGATTACCGTAACGACGTAGTCACGAATGGAGTACTGATGCGTTGCCGCCGTGATGCCGAGCGGTATAGCTATCATAAATTCAAAGAAGGTTGCGATCAGGGCGACCGCGAAGGATACTCCCATATGATCCTTAATAACGTCTATAACGGGCGCGCCGTACTTGAAGCTCGTGCCGAAGTCAAATCTCAGCATGGATAAGAGCCAGCTTCCGTACCCCTTAAGAATACCGAGGAAGCTGTCATCCTCGAGGCCGTAGAGCTTCTTCATGCTCTCGACGGTTTCCTCAGGGATAGTAGCGCCGCCCTGGTTCATCTGTGCTATCTTATCGTCAATGAAGCTGATGGGCATGCATCTGATCAGACAGTAGATGATCAGAGAGACACCGAGCAGAATAAGAACGCACAGAGCCAGTCTTTTCAGTATATACTTGAGCATAATCTACCTTTCGTTTACTCAGCGAACTCGATCTCCCAGA
>CAYZZJ010000149.1:0-3923 GCA_964482885.1 uncultured Ruminococcus sp.
GGAGCGAGAGGTGTACAAGGGTACACCGAGCGAGGAAACGGCGATAGAATAAAAATCCTATTAAAATGGAGAAAACCATAGGTTTTCAACCTTAAAATCAATGAAATAAGCGCAAAGCAAAAGTGGAGGCACATTTTATAATGTCTCCACTCATTTTTTATTCGGTTATCCCTAAATGCGACAGCCCCTTATTTAACACGGGTGCTTGCGCACACGTGCTTTTATTCGGGTCTCTCGCCGATTTTCGGTGCAGGGTGATGCCCCCGCTCACCTTCGCCATGCTCTCTCATGAAGCGCACAGCGAACTCGGCACTCGGATCCGCAAGATCCGCGGCGGTATACCTTTGAGCCTGAACCGTGAAGAGCTTGTAGTACCTGCCGCCGAGCCTCATAAGCTCCTCGTGATTACCGACCTCGGCTATTTCTCCGCCGTCAATCACAACTATTTTTGATGCTGTTACGGCGCTGGAGAGCCTGTGCGAAACGAATATGGTGATCTTATCGCGCGACAGCTCCGAGAACTGATTGAATACCTCCTGCTCCGCCATAGGATCAAGCGATGCCGTCGGCTCGTCGAGTATCAGTATATCCGAGCTTTTATAGAAGGCGCGGGATATCGATATTTTCTGCCATTGTCCGCCCGAAAGCTCTATTCCGCTGTCCTCGAATATTCTCGTAAGCGGCGTATCGTACTTAAGCGGAAGCTCGGAGATGAAGCCTGCGGAGTTTCCGCGCTCTGCCGCCAGCACTATATCAGCCTCGCTGTACTCGCGGCTGACGTCACCGAGCCTTATATTTTCTCCCGCGGTCTCGGCGTACTTTCCGTAATCCTGGAATATAATACCGAACATATCGTAAAGGGCTGCGGGATCGTATTCCTTAAGATTGTGTCCGTCGAGGAGTATCTCGCCCTCGGTGGGATCGTAAAGCCTGGTAATAAGCTTTATCAGCGTTGTTTTGCCGGCGCCGTTAAGTCCGACGAGAACGACAGACTCGGAGGGGTTGAGCTTAAGATTTACGTTTTTAAGCACGAGTCTGTCGGTGCCGGGATATTTGAAGGACACGTTTATAAACTCAATGGTATGCCCTGTGCCTCTTGCGGGGAGGATAGGGCTTTCGGGTGCTACTATCTCACTCTTCTCGCGCATGAACGTCATTATATTGTCTATGAAGAGCGTGCCCTCGTAAATCGTTGCGGTAGAGGTTAGCAGGGTCGTGACGTATCCGCCGATAGAGGTGAGCGCGCCCGAATAAAGCGAGTAGTCACCTACCATGCCGTCCATAAATATAACGCTGTATGCGATATATACGAAGAGTGCGCAGTTAACGAGCGTCGATATAAGACCGACTATTATCTGCGCTACTCCTTCCTTGAGGATAAGCCCCTTAAGGCCCTTGTAATAGCGCTTGAATACTCCGGTATACCTGTCTATGAAGGTATCGGCAAGACCGAGTATCTTGATCTCCTTGGCTCTGTCCTTATCCACCATAAGGTTAGAGTAGTAATTCATCTCGCGGCGCTCCTTGGAGTGGCGGCGAATGTAATGGAAGTTGCGATTTCGATAATAAAAGTTTACAATAGCGCCCGGAACAGCGGCAATAATTACAGCAATCGGCGCAATGGGGCTAAGACCCGCAAGCACCACAACGAAGGATACCGCGCTGATAAGTGCCGAAATAACCGAGAAGGTAGCCGTAAGAATATGTATCGGGCGCATCGACGCCTCGCGGTTCGCGTTCTCGAGCTTTTCGTAAAACTCGGGGCAGTCGAAGGAGCGAAGGTCAACCTCCTTTGATTTATCGAGTATCATCATTCTGATACGGTTTACCACAAGCTCGCCCGAAATTCCCGTGACCATATGGTTGAGCCTTGTAAACAGCTTCTTCAAGAACAGATATACGAAATTAAGTATAAATAAGAATATAAGCGGAGACAGGGCGGCCAGAACGTCCTCGGGAAGAGCGCCTCCCGCGCGCTCGGTGATAAGATCGGATATTACGTTCAACAAGTCGCGCGATATATAAGCGCCAAACACGGGCAATACACCGTCCAGCACGCATAAAAGCACAAGGCAGATAAGCATTGCGGGGGCGGCGCGCCATACCAATCCTATTATGTAAAACAGACGGGTAAAGAAGCCCTTGGCGCGAAGATACCAGTAGCGCGGCACCTCGGAGAGGCGCTTGGGTTTTTCGATGCCGTCGGTAAGCGGCTTCATTCTTGGTGGCATATTCATACTCATAGCACGAACCTTTCTTCCCCCTTTTTCATAGCATGATTGTAGAGTGCGACGAAAGGGAGAGTGAAAATGAAAATAAACAACGAAAAATTAAGACAGCTCTCTGCCATGGGAGATTATGAGCTTTGGACAACAATACGTGGGATTGCGGGCGCTCACGGCTTCAAGCTACCTGAGAAAACTCCCTCGGCAGAGGAAATGGCAAAGCTGCGCGATGCAATAACGGGAGGTGCAAAAATAAACCTCGCCGATGCGATGCGAATAATCAATAATTACAGACGGGAGAATAAATAATGGCTGATACACCCGATATTGCCAAAATAGTTAGTCTGATAATGGAAAACCCGAGCCTGGTAGCCGAGATTGCCGATATGGCAAAGGGCGCTGCGAGAAACGATGGCGAGGGTGAAGAAGTAAAAGAGGTGGCCGACGAGAGCGTACAGCCCGTAAGCGCGCCTACTATATCTCGTGACGAGCCAAAGCGAGTACATAGAATGCGGCTCGCCGCCGCGATGAAGCCATACCTCTCAGCAGAGAGAGCGCAGGCAATTGATGCTATGATGAGCATAGTTGACATACTCGAGGTAGTGCGAGGTAAGGGGTAATGTATACGCGTAGCTACAGTGAAGAGATGAAAATGCCGCTGCCCGACGGGTACGGCGGGACGATGCTCAGCAAGGACGAGGAGCCTGCCCAAAAAAGCGAGCCTGAGGTAGTGGAGGCATCTGCGAATCCGAGCGGACTGCTGTCAAGGCTAATCCCCTCGGGGCTTGGTAAAATCCTTCCCGGCACACTGTTCGGCGGCTTCAAGCTTGGCGGCGAGGAGCTGCTGATAGGTGCGGTTGCCCTTTTCATGCTGTTCTCAAGCGGCGGTGATAAAGAGTGCGCTATAATGCTGCTTTTGCTGCTTTTTATCACATAATGTAAGTATAGGTTGTCAGATTCTCGGTAAACCGCCCCGAATTGGGGCGGTTTGTTTTTTAGGCTAGATGGATTTAGGCGACCTCACCAAATCCGGCGCCCCGGGGATGTCAGATTTGCGGGAGAAGCGTCGCTTCTCAAGGCAATAGGCGTACAAGGGTACGTCGAGCCTTGAGAACGGCGGTAGAAAAGTCCATCGAACTGAGAAATTCGCAGGATTTCAACCTCAGCTCCTGTCGCATATTTGCGTTTATGCTTGGGGATACCTTTGGACTTTTTGGTCTCACCAAATCTGGCGCCCCGGTCAGAAGAAGGACAGCTGGTTGGTTTCCGTAAGCTTATCGAGGACGTGATTTCGTCTTAAAATTTCCACGACCTTGGTATTAAGTCCGGCTTTCAGACGCAGCTCCTCGATAGAGCATATTTCAGATCCCTCTCTTGCCTCAACTATCTTATCCGCGGCGGTATCACCGAGATCGGGCAGAGAGTTGAAGGGCATTCTTATCTTACCGTCCTCGGGAAGAAATGCGCGTGCATCCGACTTATGCAGATCAACCGGCATAAACTCTACGCCGCGCGCCATAGCCTCTCTTACTAGATAGAAGGTGCCGAGCTGCGCGTTTTCCTTCTGCGTAGCCTCGTTGCCCTTAGCCTCAAGCTCCTTGATTGCCGCATCGACACCCTTGTAGCCGCGAGCCGCTATCTCTCCGTCAAAGCCACCAGGCGCAACGGTAAGGAAGGCAGCGTAAAACTCCATGGGAT
>CAYZZJ010000150.1:0-3891 GCA_964482885.1 uncultured Ruminococcus sp.
CGGCAAATTTCTCAGGAAATTTGCTTGCAAATCTTTGATTTGCAGTCGAAATTCGAGAATTTCGACTTTCGATTGTCGTTATCACCAAATCTATTTGAAATTTTTTGTAGATTTGGTGATGTTTTTTTAGAAAACTATTGAAATTCATTAAAAAATAAGTTAGAATATAGTACAGTATAAACAAAAAAGGATTGGTAGATAATATGTCGAACCGCATGTTTCAAACCGTAATATACCAAATGAAAGACGTCATCGGCAGAACCATCGGCGTTATCGACGAGAACGGAATCGTTATTTCCTGCTCCGAAATCGGCAAGATCGGTGAGTCTAAGCAGAGGATCAGAGAGGAGCTTTCCTATTCCTCAGACATTCTCGTTTTCGAGGGATATACCTACAAGAGCGTTGCCTCCGCTAACAAGAACGATACCGTCGTATTCGTCGAGGGTGTGGATCAGGACGCGAACAAGTACGTCAATATCCTCGCGGTAACTCTCGGTAACATCAAGAGCCTGTACGATGAGAAGTACGATAAGGGCTCCTTCATCAAGAACATCATTCTCGACAATATTCTTCCCAACGACGTATATATCAAGTCCAACGAGCTTCACTTCAACAACGATGAGTACCGCGCGGTATTCGTGGTGAAGTTCCAGGGTGCGACTCCTCAGCCCCCGCACGAGATAGTTGAGAGCCTCGTCGAGGACAGGAGCCGCAATTTTGTAATTAATATCAGCGAGCAGGACATAGTAATAGTTAAGGAGGTTTCCGCGGAGGATACTCCCGAGACCCTCGAGGCTTACGCTCAGTCGCTGCTTGCCGCATCGCAGGAAAAGTATTCGGTTAAGATGCTCGTAGGCGTTTCCTCTGTTGTGGAGAAGCTCAAGGACCTTGCCCGCGCATATAAGGAGGCGCGTATCGCGCTTGAGGTAGGTAAGGTATTCGATATCGAAAGACCCGTTATGTCCTACGAGAACCTCGGCATCGGCAGACTTATATATCAGCTGCCCGCAACGCTTTGCGAGATATTCCTCGGCGAGGTGTTCAAGAAGGGGTCGCTTGAGTCGCTCGACCGCGAGACGCTCATGACCGTGCAGAGCTTCTTCGAGAACAACCTTAACGTGTCGGAGACCTCGAGAAAGCTCTTCGTACATAGAAACACTCTCGTATACAGACTTGAAAAGATAAGAAAGCTCACGGGGCTTGACCTTCGCGAGTTTGACCACGCCGTAACCTTCAAGGTAGCCTTGATGGTAAAGAAGTATCTATCCAGCAAGCCTACCAAATTCTAATCTCGGGGTGTCATATTTGACGATTCTAGCCTAAAACTGCCTACCCCGATCGGACGTGTCGCACTTGACGATCTTCGCTCGGATTCGACTTTGCTTACATAGAGGCTGTCTCAAGTGCGATTTTGAGGCAGCCTCTCAGTTGCTGTTTTTTTGAGGTATCGGTCTGCTAAAGACAAAATTTACGCGGCAGGCTCGGAAGGAGAAATCACAAATGAAGCACAAGGGTGTAAGCACCCGACTGATAGTCGTTATTGCCTGCATCGCCATGATCGTGGTGCTGGGCGTGGCGGCGGTTATAATAGCCATAACCAGTGATACGGGTGATATGGCATCGCGAGAGGAGATAGAGAGCAGCATGGCTGACCTCGGTGACGGGGATCTCGGTCACAGATACGTCGCAAATCATCTTCTCGAATACGGCTTCGGCGGCTTTGACGCAGGGAAGCTCAGAAACGTGGAGTACTACTTCACCACTAATTATCCGGGGGAGCTTGATTCGGTTCCCAAGCTTGCATATAAAACAGCCGAGCTGTTTATGCAGTACTACTACGACAGACTTGATATGTCCGACCGAGATGCGGTTACCACCGCTATCGTGCATTGCTTCGTCGAGGCTACGGGCGACCGCTACGCGGTCTACCGCACACCCGAGGAGCTTGAGGACTTTACCGTTGATATGAGCGGAACCTTCGTCGGCATCGGCGTGTCGGTTATGCAGTCGCTCGACCCCGCTACGGGTAAGCTCGCAGAGGTTTACGTCGAGGACGTTATCAACGACTCGGGAGCTGACGATGCGGGTATTCTTCACGGCGATTATATTATCGCGGTTGACGGAACGCCGATCACTGAGCATGACAGAAGCTCGCTTGTTAACGCTATACGCGGCGAGAAGGGAACTACCGTCAGCATCACGGTTCTGCGTGGCACAGAGGAAATCGTCTTCGTCTGCGAGAGGCGGCAAGTCGTTGACCGCACCGTTACCTACAGTGTCGAGGGCAGCATCGGCTATATCGAGATAACCTCGTTCAAGGATAACACCCCCGACCTCTTCCGAGAGGCGCTCTCCTACGTTTACTCCATGGACGTGGACGGAATAATCTTCGACCTTCGCGATAACCCCGGCGGATATCTCAGCGCGGTTATTGACGTGATTGATATGCTCGTTCCCGCAGATAAGAGGATAGTTTCCTACGTTGACAAGAACGGTGCGGAAACGACCTACAATTCAACCGGCAACGGCACGGCACTGCCCGTACCCGCGGTGGTTATCTGTAACGAGAACACCGCCTCGGCAGGTGAGCTGTTCACGTCGGCTTTGCGCGACTACAACGATATGGGTATCCTTAAGGCTACCATAGTGGGTAAGACCACCTACGGCAAGGGCGTTATGCAGTCTACCTTCCCCTTCCTCGACGGCTCGTCGATAACCCTGACCGTCGCTCACTATAATCCCCCCTCGGGTGAGAATTACGAGGGTATCGGAATTGTTCCTGACGTTGCTGTAGATGACCTTGAGGGCAATACGGACGAGCAGCTTCTGCGCGCGCTCGAAATACTAACCACCCCTACGAGCGGCGGCTCGAACTCGCAAATGTAACCAAAAAGCAAACAATAATATACAAAACGGTAATAAATTTTCTAGGAGATATATAAAAATGGAACAGAAACTCTACACACCCGAGGGCTTTAAGGCTCTCCAGGACGAGCTTGACGAGATCGTAAACGTAAAGATCGAGGAGAACAAGAAGGAGATATCCAAGGCGCGTGCATACGGCGACCTCTCTGAGAACAGCGAGTACGATGCGGCAAAGCAGGAGCAGGCTATTCTCCACGCAAGAGCAGACGAGCTTCGCGAGATGATCGCAAATGCTAAGGTTATCGACGAGTCCGAGATCGACCACTCGAGAATCAGCGTTGGATCTATCGTAGTGCTTTACAACGTAGAGCGCGCCGCTGAGTTCAAGTATCACATCGTCGGCTCCTACGAGACCGATCCCGCAAACGGAAAGATCTCCGACTCCTCTCCCATAGGCGCAGCTCTTCTCGGCGCGCGTGAGGGTGACAAGGTAGTCGTAGAGGGTGCGAGAGTTCAGCACCTTGAGATAAAGAAGGTAACAAGAGCTAAGGAAGCTTAAACGGAAAAGGACACTGACGGAATGGAAAACAATAATCAGCAGCAGAGTACAAACGAGCTTGTCGTACGCCGCGAGAAGCTGGCGACGCTCGTAAGAGAGGGCAAGAACCCCTTTGTAATTACAAAGTATGACGTTACACATACAGCGCCCGCGGCTATCGCAGAGTTCACAGAGCGTGAGCCTGAGCTTGCTGAGGGCGAGGGCATTACCGTAAGAGTTGCGGGCAGAATGGTATCCCGCAGAATTATGGGAAAGGCGTCCTTCGCTCACCTTCAGGACGGCGATGGAAAGATTCAGCTCTATATCGCAAGAGACGGTATAGGCGAGGAGGAGTATGCAGGCTTCAAAAAGTGGGACGTCGGTGACATCATTGGCGTTGAGGGAACTCTGTTCCGCACCAGGACCGGCGAGATCTCCGTGCAGGCAAGCTCCGCTGTGCTTCTCTCGAAGTCGCTTCTTCCCCTGCC
>CAYZZJ010000151.1:0-3873 GCA_964482885.1 uncultured Ruminococcus sp.
TATGCTGAGGGGTTGGAAAAGGGCCGTTGTGAGGCTGATCGTCTGGTTGCCGAGGGTAAGCTCTCGCACGCCTATCTTTTCTGCGGCTCGCGCGGAACGGGTAAGACGAGCTGTGCGAAGATACTTGCCAAGGCGGTCAACTGTACCAATCCCCTTGGTGGCAATCCCTGCAACGAGTGCGAGGCATGCCGCAGCATTAACGCCGGAGTCGCTACCGACGTTATCGAAATGGACGCCGCGAGTAATAACGGTGTCGACGACGTGCGTGATATGAAGGACGAGATTGCCTTCACCCCCGCGCTCTTAAAGTACAGAGTGTACATCATCGACGAGGTTCATATGATGTCCGCGTCGGCGTTCAACGCCCTGCTTAAAACTCTCGAGGAGCCGCCGACCTACGTTATCTTCATTCTTGCGACAACCGAGTTTCATAAGCTGCCTACTACTATCGTTTCGCGCTGTCAGCGCTTCGATTTCAAGCGAATATCATCACAGAACATAGTTTCGCGCCTTAGCCTGATAGCGAAGAATGAGGGCATTGACCTCACCGAGGACGGCGCTAAAATAATAGCCAGGGTTGCAAGGGGCGGTATGCGAGATGCGGTCAGCCTTCTTGAGCTTTGCGGCGGCGCGGGTCGCACCGTTGATGCAGAGCTGGTATTCGATACTGTCGGCTCGGGTAACAGGGACGGCTCTTATCAGCTTGTCCGCGCCATTCTCGATAAGGATTATTCCGCGGTGTACAAGACCGTTGCGGATATAGTGGAGAAGAGCGGTGATATTGCCGTATTCTGGCAGGAGCTTATTGATTGCTACCGCGACGTTATGGTAGTCAAAAACACCGAGTCGGCTAAGTCCTATCTCGACCTTACCGATTCAGAGTATGAGATACTTTCCTCGCTCGCTCGCGATTTTACACCCGCAAGGCTCGCCTATCATACGAGCATACTCGAGGGTGCGATGGCTGATATGCAAAGAGCCTTTAACGCTAAGCGCTCGATAGCCGAGATAGCCCTCACACGTATGTGCGACGCACGTACAGCAATAACGCCCGAGGCGCTCGCCCTCAGAGTAGAGGAGCTTGAGAGGGAGCTGTCGCTCCTTAAGCTCGGTGCGCCCGTATCGGCACAGCCAAGGGCAGAGGAACAGGCGCCGAGTGCGCCCGCAAAGACGGTAAGCAAGCCCGTGTCTGCTCCCGCCCCTAAGGCAGAAGAGAAGCCTGTAGCAGCACCCCGAGAGGCGGTAGTCGAAGCGCGCTATGCCGCGTGGAAATCCGTGGTTGAGCGTATAGGCGAATTGAAGCAGCCTCTCGCCGTTCAGTTCTCAAAGTCTGCGGCGCGTATCAAGCCGGACGGAACGGTGGTCATATCAATGAACGCGTTCTTTGCAAAGATGCTCGCGCAAAGCGAGCAGGATCTCGCTATTATCCGCGGCGTTATAGCCGAGCGTGACGGCAGAGCCGCGTCCGAGGTAAAGCTCGTTATTGAGCCCGCCGATACGGCAAAGCTCGAGGATTTGCGAAGCGAGCTTATGGATAACATAGACAGTAATTAAGAAATAAGTAAACGAGGTAAATGATATGAAGGTCAGAATTCCCCAGAGTAACGGAGCCGGCAATATGCAGGCTATGATAAAGAAGATGCAGGAGGACATGGTTGCAAAGCAGGAGGAGCTTGAGGCTCGTGAGTATGAGGTGTCCTGCGGCGGCGGTGTCGTTAACGTAAAGATAAACGGAAAGAAGGAAATCCTTTCGGTTAAGCTTGCAGAGGAGATAGTTGATCCCGATGATATCGAAACTCTCGAGGATCTTATCGTAGCCGCTATGAACGAGGCTATAAAGAGAGTTGAGAGCGATGCTTCCGATGAGATGGGTAAGCTCACGGGAGGTCTTAATATCCCCGGTCTCGGCGGTCTTGGCGGTCTGTTCTGATGGCTGAATATATTGCGCCTATCGAGAGGCTGATACAGGAGTTTCGCCGTATCCCCGGTGTCGGTGCGAGGACTGCCGCGCGCTATGCGTTTGCGACGCTTAATCTCACCGATGAGGAGGCGGCGCGCTTTGCCGATGCTATACTCGGTGTGAAGCGCGACGTATATAAGTGCCCGATCTGCTTCGGTCTCTCCGATAAGGACGGCGGCTGCGATATCTGCACTTCCGATGCCAGGGATAAAACGGTTATCTGCGTTGTTGAAGATGCAAAGGACGTTATCACAATGGAGCGCGTGCGCGGCTATCGCGGTACCTACCACGTTCTTGGCGGCGCGCTTTCTCCGCTTGATAATATAACCGCCGATGACCTTACGGTAAAGGAGCTTGTGGCGAGAGCTGCCGCGGGCGGTGTATCCGAGGTTATCATAGCCACCAATCCCACCCCGAAGGGCGATACGACCGCTGCATACGTCGCAAGGCTTCTCGAGCCGTTCGACGTCAAGGTTTCCAGGCTCGCCTACGGCATACCCGTCGGTGCGGATATAGAGTACGCCGACGAGGTCACGCTTATGCGTGCTATGGAGGGACGAAGATTTTTCCCTAAGTGATATTTTGAAATAAAAGAGCGAGGCGTTTTGCGCCTCGCTTTCCATTTATACGGTTGTACAACGGTGCTTAAGTCGCAGATTATCGGCAATCATGGCAATAAACTCGGAGTTGGTCGGCTTTCCGCGCGAGTTCTGAATCGTGTAACCGAAGTAGGAGTTGAGCGTATCGACGTCGCCTCTGTCCCACGCTACCTCTATTGCGTGGCGTATAGCACGCTCAACGCGCGAGGTGGTAGTATTGAATTTCTTTGCAACGGCAGGGTACAGCACCTTCGTAACGGAGTTTATTATTTCCGCATCGTCTATCGCCATAAGTATCGCCGTTCTCAGATATTGGTAGCCCTTGATGTGTGCGGGTACGCCTATCTGGTGTATTATTTTCGTCACCTGAGCCTCCATATCAGCGGAATCCGAAATAGAGGTGCGCTTGCCAGCGAGGCGCGAGCGCCTTTGGCGTAAAAGCGAGGTTATACGGGATATAAAGGTAGATATCTCGAATGGACGGAGTATGCACAGGTCTGCTCCCGCCTCTGACGCCTCTACAAGTATAGACTGCTTGTTGATAGGGGAGAGAAGCACGAACGCAGGACGCTCGCCGTCAACCACCCTTACTGCCTCCCTGATTATACCGATGCCGTCTATCCCCGGTAGCCAGAGGTCGGTTATGACGAGGTCATACCCCGTTCCGACCGCCATCTCAAGCGCAGCCTCGCCGTTGTCAGCTTCGCTGACGTAGCTGTAGCCGCATTTTGCGAGTGCGTCGGCGAGTGCGCGCCTTTCCTCGCTGTTTTCGCTGCAAATAAGTATTTTCGTTAATCCTTCCATGTTGTTGAACTCCTTTTTCGTCGTAATTGGTAAAATATGGAAATTATCGATGTAACAACATTTTACCACAGCAAACGTGATTAAATCAAGAGGAAAAAGCGCGAAAATTTTGACAAAGTTGCGCCCTGTAAAATGGTAAATATTACCAATTACGCACAGCCTTCGACGGCGAAATACAAGAGAGACTAAAATGCGGCAATTACCGATTTTCCGTCTGCGCTCCACCCTTCGACGCCTGATGTCCGGCGCTTTTTGTCGGATACAAAAATATTTTTATTTGTTATTGCATTGGTAAAATATTTATGATATAATGTAATTGTGGTAAGTTTGACTTTTTACCGCTTTTGATTTGTTAATAATTTTCAAGGAGATAAATTAATGAACACTAACGTTACCAAGAACAAGTTCGTAAACGAGTGGATTGCAGAGATGGTTGATCTCGTTAATCCCAAGGACATCTTGCTTATCGACGGCTCTGTAGAGCAGGCAGAGTCTCTCCGAGCCGAGGCT
>CAYZZJ010000152.1:0-3687 GCA_964482885.1 uncultured Ruminococcus sp.
TAGCCGATGCATCGGATCCCGAGGTGGGCGAGCAGCTTGAGGTTACAAGAGAGGTTATTTTCGACCTCGGCGGCGCGGACAAGCCCGTAATATTGGCGTACAACAAGTGTGACGTAGGCGGCGCGGTGCTCGGAGTTGCGGGTGAGAGCAGCGTGAGAATTTCTGCTAAATCCGGTGATGGAATTGATGAGCTGCTCATGATGATCGAGGAGGTTGTCCACAGGACAAAGCGCGCATATAAGCTGCTTATACCTTACATGGATCAGTCTGTTGTCAGCTCGCTGTATAACTCATACACCGTCAAGTCGATGGAATATCTTGATAACGGCATAGAGGTCGAGGTCGTGCTGGACACGCGCGGCGCGGGCTACTATGCCAAGTACCTTTTGGAGTAAATGAGTGCTATGGAAAGCTATATAACCATAAGGAAGCATGCCGAGTTTGAGTACGAGGACAGAAAATCCCGTTTTTACGGCGAGGCTATGCCCGTCGGCTCGGAGGCGGAGGCGTTAGCCTTTATCGACAGCGTTAAGAAAAAATATCCCGACGCCACGCATCACGTATACGCATACGTTATAAAGGAAAACTCTCTTGCGCGCTTTACCGATGACAGAGAGCCGCAGGGGACGGCAGGTATGCCCGTTCTTGATATAATCCGTAAAAATGGTTGCACGAATACCGCAATAGTGGTAGTGCGATATTTTGGAGGAACGCTTCTCGGTACGGGTGGTCTTGTGCGTGCATATTCGGGCGCGGCGCTCGGTGCGCTTAAGGCGGCGGAGATAATCACCTACGACGTGTATGCGAGCTACGAGCTTGAATGCTCGTACTCGGACTATCAGAAAATCGGAACTACGATAGCATCATCGGGCTTCAGAACCGAGAATACCGAGTATTCCGACGTTATAAAAATTTACGGCAGTATAAAAGCGGATGCAGCCGCTTCGCTCGAGGATTCACTCACACAGATAACCTCGGGTCGTATGATAATCAAAAAAACGGGCGAAAAATTTGATTTTTGACTTTTTTGAAGAAAAAGAGTGTTTTTGTAAAAAAGGTCGTATATTGTTAATGCACTAGGAGGTGAGCTTGTGATCAGCAGAGAGACAATTGAAGAAGTTTTGATGCGTACGGATATCCAGTCATTGGTTAGCAGCTACGTTACGTTGAAGCGCGCAGGCTCGAATCTCAGAGGCCTTTGCCCGTTTCACAGCGAGAAGTCGCCGTCCTTCACCGTATATCCCGCAGACAACAGCTTTTACTGCTTCGGTTGCGGAGCGGGCGGAGACCAAATAAGCTTTGCTATGAAGATCGAGCATCTTGATTATCCCGATGCCGTTGAATTTCTTGCAAAGCGAGCGGGCATAACTATAGTGGAGACGGGAAACAAGGATTACAGGAACGAGCCTAAGTTTGATAAAGCAAGATTTTATCGGATGAACGTCGATGCCGCGCGATTTTTCAACGCATACTTGTTCGGCAACGATTCCTCCGCAAAAGCGGCTCTTGCATATTTTACCGAGCGCCGCGGACTTTCCGTAGCTACCATAAAGCATTTTGGGCTTGGCTTTGCCCCGAACAGCTTTGATACCTTTACAAGGTATATGATGGGGAAGGGATATACCCGTGACGAGCTTGTAGCGGCTTATCTCTGCCGAAGAAATGAGGAGAGCGGAAGAATATACGATGCTTTCCGAAATCGGGTTATGTTCCCGGTGATTGACGTTGCGGGCAACGTAATTGCCTTCGGCGGACGTGTAATGGACGATTCCAAGCCGAAGTATCTTAACTCGTCGGATACACCCGTGTTTAAGAAATCGCGAAATTTATTTGTGCTTAATTTTGCAAAGCAGACATGTGCCGAGTCCATCGTTCTTTGCGAAGGGTATATGGACGTTATAGCACTCCACGCATCGGGCATTACCAATGCGGTTGCAACGCTGGGTACGGCAATAACCTCTGAGCAGGCAAGAATGCTCGCGAGATATACCAAGCGCGTTGTTATTTCCTACGACGCCGACGAGGCAGGACGTAAGGCGGCGCAAAGAGCGCTCGCACTTCTCGAAGAGGTTGGCCTCGAGGTCAGCGTGCTTTCCGTCCCCGGAGCTAAGGACCCCGATGAGTATATAAAGACCTACGGTGTAGAGAAATTCAAAGAGGTTATAGGCAGCGCGAAAAGCAAGTTCGACTATAAGCTCGATGCCGTTCTCGGCAAGTATGACGTTAATCTTCCTCAGGATAAAATCAACGCTCTGAACGAGGCTGTAAAAATGATTTCCGAGGTTTATTCCGTGGCAGAACGCGACGTTTATATGCATGCCGTTGCAACGAAATTAGGTATCGAATTTGCCAGCATACGTGCCGACGTTGCGCGTGCCGTTGCCAGAAATAAGGCGGGAGCCAAGCGTGACGAGGCTCGCCGCGCAAGAGAGGCTGCAGTTGGATATTTTGATCAGGTAAATCCGGATTATATTAAGGCGCCTGCGGTTGCAAGGAATGAGGAGACTGTTCTCGGACTTTTGCTTATGTATCCCGACCACCGACGTCGTGTGTTCGGTGAGGAGCTTCTTGGCGAAAGCGATTTCTTTACCGACCTTAACAAAAGAATATTTAACTATCTTGCGTCCTCTCACGCCTCCGGTAATGATCACCTCGTTGATATGAACGACGTGTTCACGCAGGAGGAGGTAGGCAGAATTTCGAGAATGAAGCTTGCGAGAATGGACATTTCCAACGGCGAGGACGTTTTACTCGAAAGCATTGCAACGCTGAAGCGTGCTATGCAAATGAACTCAACAGGACAAACTACTACTATGGATGACTTGGCGGAGATAATACGCCGCAGACAGTCTGAACAAGCTTAAGGAGGCATAAAATGAGCAGAGAAAAAATGAACGTCGAGGTCTTTATCGATAACAGCACCGAGGGAGGCATGGCGAACTCGGATATAATGAAGGCGCTCGAGGATATTGATTACGATATTGCGTCGGTGGATATAGAGAACGCTACCCCCGATGAGCTTGAGAACGACGAATTCAAGGAGATTGAAGAGGACGTAAAGTCTCACGAGTCTGCTGAGAATATGGACAAGTACTTCTCGCAAGAGGGTCTCGCCATAGACGATCCCGTGAGAATGTATCTTAAAGAAATAGGTAAAATTCCGCTTCTTACTCCCGAGCGCGAGACCTATCTTGCCGAGCAGATCACTCTCGGTAACAAGAGTGCAAAGGACGAGCTTATCGAGGCTAACCTCAGGCTTGTTGTAAGTATTGCAAAGCGCCACGTAGGTAAGGGAATGTACTTCCTCGACCTTATCCAAGAGGGGAATCTCGGTCTTATCAAGGCGGTGGAGAAGTTTGATTACAGCAAGGGATATAAGTTCTCAACCTATGCAACCTGGTGGATAAGACAGGCTATAACCAGAGCTATTGCGGATCAGGCGAGGACGATAAGAATACCCGTCCATATGGTTGAGACCATTCACAAGGTTTCGAGGACCATGCGACAGCTTCTGCAGGAGCTTGGCCGCGAGCCTACCACCGATGAGATTGCAGAGCGTCTCGGTATCACCGCGGACAAAGTCCGCGAGATCATGAAGATAGCCCAGGACCCCGTATCTCTCGAGACACCCATCGGCGAGGAGGAGGACAGCCACCTTGGCGACTTCGTTGAGGATAACGATTCTCC
>CAYZZJ010000153.1:0-3564 GCA_964482885.1 uncultured Ruminococcus sp.
CATCGCTTATAATCCTGCCCTGCCTTTTTCTCATACCCGCTTCACCGCCTTGTAGCCAAGCCCTCTGACCGATTCTATATTGAACTCCTCCCAGCCCTCAAAGCGGCGGCGAAGTCTTGCGATATGCACGGTAACAGTCTCCCAGCCCGTAGCGCTGTCCTGACCCCATATCTCGTCCATAAGCTGTATGCGTGTAAAGATTTTACCGGGGTAGGATAGCAGCTTATAAAGAAGTGCAAACTCCTTCTGCGGCAGCTCCTGCACCTCCTCCCCGCGAGTAACGGTGAGAGAATCGTAATCGAGGACAACCTCTCCGATGGTTATGCGCTTCTCGTTCGCAATCTTTGCGCGGCGAAGCAGTGCCTTTATGCGGAAGAGCATCTCGTCGTTATCTATCGGCTTCGTCATATAGTCGTCGGTGCCCGCCATAAATCCGCGGTGCTTATCCTCGGGCAGCTGCTTCGCCGACACCATAAGTATAGGAAGTGTCGGGCTGAACTCGCGTAGCTCGCGCGTCAGCTCGTAGCCGTCCATTTTAGGCATCATTATATCGAGGATAACCAGGTCAACATGCTCCTTATCCATAACCTCAAGCGCCTCAACGCCGTTTGATGCCAAAAGCACGGTATATCCCGCGCGCCTTAAGACCGTCTCGAAAAGAAGTCTTGTATTTTTATCATCATCGGTAACAAGTATCTTAAACATAGTATTCTCCATTAAGTCGCCTCTTCGGCGACCTCATAAAACCTGAGTGTCGAAAAAACAGAGCGGCACGCTCCGCATAGCGAGCGCGCCACCCTGTATATTTCACTTATCAATCGTAAATACAGACGATGCTCGCCTTGCCCTCAGTGGTAGAGTAGGAAACCGAATAGGATCCAACCTTACCGTCGGAGGTAACACGCATAATAAGTATCGCGTCCGAGCGAAGATTTACACCGAACACAGCCTCGGTGTCCTTTGCCTTGACGGTTGCGTTAAGAACGTCCATACCAATGGTATAATCGTAGCTTGCAGCCTTGAGGTTGAGCTTCTTCGTAGCGGCGATAACCGCAACGCTGTCGATAGATCCGGAAAGCTCTCCGTTGATACCAACCTCTACGGTGCCCTCCTCAACCCTCTCCATTCCCTCGCCCTCGCCGATAGCATTGAGCTTCTCCTGCTTATACTTAATGGTAGCAGTTCCGTCGACGTTATAGGTCACGTTGTACTCTCCCTCAAGAGTAGCGGCGGGAGCCGTGTTCTCATAGGTTACGTTGACCTTAACGGTAGTGGGATTGGTCTTTTCTACAGCCGCGACGTAATCGTCAACGGTAGCAATATTGGTGAGGTCGGGAAGTCCGTTATTCTTACCGCACGCAGCAAGCGCAAGCACGCAGCAAGCAAGAAGGAGTATAGCAATTATTCTTTTCATAATTCACACCCCCGTCAGTTAAACGACACGTTCTGCTGGTCGTACACGTACTCAGCAACAATGGTAACGGTCATGGTGTCAACGCCCGTTCTGAAGTTAGCAGCCTCAACCCAGGAAAGCTCAACGCTCGTAACAACACCGCCCGCGGTTTCTATACGTCCGCGAACGTCAGCCTCTACCTTGCCGGTGCTACCGAAAACAGCCTCGGTATCATCAGCGGCAACGGTGAACTCGAACACGCCGTCCTCATACACCGCATTTCTGAGGTAACGAGCCTCAAGCCCGAGCGAGATCTGACCCTTATCGGGGAAGAAGTTAGCACCGCTTGCGTCCCAGCTCTTACCCTTATCGTAGCTGACGCCCTCGGAGGCTCTGAACCATATCTCCTCGTGAGTAACCTTTACGTAGTCGTAAACCTGCTTACCCGATCCCTCGTCGATAGGACGCATCTGCTCGCCGTCAGCAATCTTCTTAGCAACGAAGTCGGAGCCTATAAGTCCTCTGACAAGCTCGGTGTTACACTCAAGAGTAGTACCGCCGACCTGCTGAGTGGAGCTTACCACTATCTTGTAGGGGTAGCTTCTGTCATAGCACTCGTTAACGTAATCAACTCCGACACTCGCCGCACAGCCCATAAGGAGGGAGAGCGATAGGAGCGCCAGGGTTATAATAGCAATAATCTTTTTCATAATCTATCCTTTCCTCCGGGCTTATTCAGCCTCGGTCTCCTCCTCACCCGTAACGGGAGTGAAATCAAGCTCAATATCGTTGTAGGAATACGTGGTATATGCGGTAACCTTAGCGCCGCTCTTGGTGGTGTAGGAAACCTGAACGCCCGTGACCTGGACGCCGTTGCTCTCAACGGACATCGTGATAACGCCCTCGGCATCAAGCTCCACTCCGAACATCGCCTTATAGTTCTCCGCGGTTACGGTAGCATAAAGGAGATTGGAGTTGGGGGTTATTATCGTAGAGAGCTTCGACTTATCAAGCTTGAAGATGAAGCTGACGTCCATGGGAGAGCCGACCCAAGGGGTCTTATCCGCATCGCTGTCGTTATAGTACTTACCGTCGAGGTAGTATACAATTCCCTCCTCGGCAACCTTTCTGCCGGTCTCGCCGGTAGCAACGCTTTCCTCAACCGTACGGAATCTGTCGTACTCATATGTAATTATCATATTACTGCCCTGGCGCTGAGCAACGTACCAGCCGCCGAACTCATCACCGCTCGCAGTAACGTAACCGATATTCGTAGTCAGCGAGGTAGCACTCGAGTTGTTTGCAACCTCGTAAATAGATGCGGGCGCGTTATCGTTGCCGTAGCCCGTAATGAGCGACGCCGCAGCCGCACCTCCTCCGATGAGAAGAGCCACCAGCATAATGGTTATGAAGAAATATTTGCTCTTGAATATGCTTACCATAGTATCGCATCACCTTTCCCTTGGTATGCCGCAAAGGATGCGGCGTATAAAGATGTTGTTTGATAATTATACATATTAATTATACAGTTATTTTAGAGAAAAGTCAATAGAGCCTCACGCGTTTCAACGAGCGCTTCTGACGAATTTTCTCTCTTATTTTTATTTATTATTACTAAAAATGAGGACAGGGAGCCAATTTTCTCGACTCTCTGCCCTTATTACGCGTTCGCACGAACATATCTCTGCGTCGCCTATAAATAAGTTATGAATTCGCTACGCGAATGTGATGAGCTTCGCTACGCTCAGCGTGATGAACTCGGCTGTGCCGAGGGTTGTAGGGCGGGGGCTTGCTCCCGCCGAAGCTCGGCATCGCACCCAAGGCTTGAAAGAAGCACCCAAGCCCCGAGCGAGGGAGTTTGGTGTGGAAATTTTCGTTCTTCGTCCCGAAGGCGTACAAGTGTACGTCGAGAGGGCGAAAACGGAAATAGAAAAAGAAAATTAAATTGATGGAGGAAAGCATAGCTTTCCAACCTTAATACTTTTCACATGACAGAAAGCAAGGGACGAGGTACATAGCGCGCCTCGTCCCATAATATTTTCTTTTTCGATTACGCCCAAAATCCCCGCTCGGGTTACGCGAGATATCCTTCTCTGTAGAGCAGCTCCGCAATAAGCACAGCTCCGCCCGCAGCACCTCTGAGGGTATTATGCGAGAGGCCTACGAACTTG
>CAYZZJ010000154.1:0-3561 GCA_964482885.1 uncultured Ruminococcus sp.
CTCGTGGGCATATGCGGTGGCTTCCTTAAGCTCATCTATATCAAAATTGTCTGCCGCGGCACGCATGCCGAATATCCTGCCCGAGAGGTAGACCGCATCGGCACCGTAGCGGATAGCGGAGCGCATCTTCTCAAAATTACCGGCAGGCGAAAGCAGCTCGGGTCTTTTCATATTTTTTACTTCCTTATAATTATATACGGGTTTATCCTTGCGTAATACATTTTATCATAGCGGGATATTAAAATCAAGTGGTCGCGATGAGGTCTATCTCCCAAGCGGGGACACAGCGCAGCCTACGAAGGTGGAGCTTATAGTCGGGGTGTGTCCTTTTCATATAGAGAATAAGCTCAAAAATATCACGGCTGCGATGATAGAGGGAGATAAGAAGTGCGGGGGCGTGTCGAGTTATCGTGCTTTTTGCGCCTATAAGAGCCTCGCGCTCCGCACCCTCCACGTCATACTTGATATAGTCGGGGCATAGACCAAGCCCGTCCACTGCTACAAGGGATACCTCGGTCGTTTTATTCTCGAAAGAGGCGGTGGAGGATATTGAGGAATTGCGGTTTGAGGAGCTTTGGAAGGCGGCTGTACCGCTCTCGCTCCAAGCGCCTGCGTTCACCGTTGTTATCTCTATATCCGTGACGGTATCGGTGTATTTCAATAGCCTGCGATAGGTCTTTGCATCAGGCTCGATCAGCGCAGCACGTTCAAGATGAGGAAAATAGTTCCTCATTTGTCTGAGCGTATCACCGTTATATGCTCCGACATCGATAACCGAGCGTATTTTTTCGGAGGGCAGAAGCGAGTAAAGCTCGTCGAGGGTCGAATAACAGCCCTCGAGATAGGACATTTTACCGCTCAGCTTATATCTGATAATCGATGCGAATGCCGAGCGCGACTCCTCGTCTGCGAGCGAACCGTACGCATCGCAAATTTCGTCATAATGCGCGTTGTAAAATTCCTTGTCAAAATACTCGCTAGCATCTGCTACGGGCATATCGGGAATATACAAATCATAGTTTTTGTCAATATCAGTTAACATTTCAAGCACTTCTTCCCTGTTCGAAGCAAATGAAAGGAGTATGACGAAGTCCGAGTAGGTCTCCTTAATTTCCGAGAAGGACTTAACGCGCATACCGCGGAAGCTGTGCCCGCGAACGAAGCCGTCGGAGGCAAAGATATCGGCAGGGACAACACCGATCGTAGCGAGCCTGTCAAGGAGCTTATCCGCTCCGTTACCCATACCGTATATAACGACAGGGCGGCTCTCAGCGGCTATGCTGTCCCACATATCGTGCTCGAGCGGGTATTCGGGAAGAGTTGCTTTTAAGTACGGCACGGCGGCTCCTTTCTTAATTTTACACTTGATTTTGAGAATTCTTTGTGTTACAATGAAGAAAATAGCAAAACCAAGGAGAATTATTATGGATTGCTTATTCTGTGCGATCATAAAGGGGGATATCCCCTCGACTAAGGTATACGAGGACGAGAGCTGCTACGCCTTCCTAGACATTAACCCTCAGGCAAAGCTACACTGCCTTGTCGTGCCGAAGGCGCATATTGCATCGGCGGACGAGATATGTGAGGACAACGCCGCTGTCGTAGCGCACATTTTCTCCGTGATACCTAAGATAGCGAAGGAGCTTGGCGCCGAGGGCGGCTATCGCGTTGTCACCAATATTGGCGAGAACGGCTGTCAGTCGGTCAAGCATCTCCACTTCCATATTCTAGGCGGCGAGAAGCTGTCCGAAAATATGGCGTAGGCCACAAAAAGTATACCACACCCCTCCGCACGGTGTCAAGCAGAGCTGCGTTTTAGTTAAAAAAACGAATTACGGAAGCATCTGAGAACGCCACGCAGCTTTGTGACTGCGTCACGGAATACACCCTCTATATCCAGTATAATATAGTCGTAGGAAACGGAAAAGGAGAAGCGTATGGCAACCACTTCTATAGATAACAAGGCACTCTATAAAATAGGCTACGGACTCTACGTCATAACGTCAAACGACGGCAAGCGCGATAACGGCATGATATGCAACACCGTCGTACAGCTCTCGGGCGAGCCGCTTCGCATCGGTGTATCAATAAACAAGCAGAATTACACGCACGACACCGTAAGGACGAGCGGTAAAATGAACGTAAACTGCCTGACCGAGGCGGCGCCGTTCTCGGTATTCGAGGCGTTCGGCTTCAGGAGCGGCAGAGATACCGACAAATTCGAGGGCTGCTCGCCGGCTCACTCTGAAAACGGGCTGGTAGTGCTTCCAAGGTATATCAATTCTTATATGTCACTTGAGGTTGCCGATTACGTTGACCTCGGCTCTCACGGGCTGTTTATATGCTCGGTAACCGAAGCAAAGGTGGTTGGCGACGGTGAGAGTATGACCTACGCGTACTACCACGTAAGGGTAAAGCCGAAGCCAAAGACAAGCGACGTGAAGGGCTACGTCTGCACGATATGCGGCTACGTACACCCGGGCGCGGAGCTGCCCGAGGATTTCGAGTGCCCGATATGCAAGCACCCGAGGTCGGATTTTGTACCGATAGAGGGTTAACGCGGTATATAACCGCAACCAAACGATCAAAAACAAAAGGAGATAAACATGGGACACCTTACAGGTAAAGTAGCAATAATCACAGGCGCGGGATACGCCGCGCTTACGGACGGTGGCTGCGGCTCTATCGGCTACGGCATAGCAACCGCATACGCCAAGGAGGGCGCAAACCTCGTTATAACCGGAAGAAACGTAGCAAAGCTTGAGCGTGCAAAGGAGGAGCTTGAATCCAAGTACGGCGTACGCGTGCTTGCTATCTCCGCCGATATTTCCGCCGAAAACGATAATGACGCCGTTGCCACGGAAGTTGTCGATGCGGCAATCAAGGAGTTCGGCAGAATAGACGTGCTTATCAACAACGCGCAGGCATCTGCATCGGGCGTAAGGCTTGAGGAGCATACGAAGGAGCAGTTCGACCTCGCACTCTACTCGGGGCTTTACGCCTCCTTCCACTATATGAAGGCGTGCTATCCCTACCTCAAGCGCGAGGGCGGCACGGTTATTAACTTCGCATCGGGCGCGGGGCTTTTCGGCAATTACGGTCAGGCCTCCTATGCAGCTGCGAAGGAGGGCATCCGCGGTATGTCGCGCGTTGCCGCAACCGAGTGGGCAAAGGATAACATCACCGTAAACGTAATCTGCCCGATTGCCTGGACCTCTCAGCTTGAGCAGTTCAAGAACGCATACCCCGAGGCTTTCGCCGCCAACGTAAAGACTCCCCCTGCGGGCAGATTCGGCGACCCCGAGCTTGATATCGGCCGTGTCTGCGTTCAGCTGGCGCACCCCGATTTCAGATACCTGACGGGCGAGACGTTGACGCTCGAGGGTGGAATGGGACTCAGACCTTAAGGCTTTATCTGCCGTACGCTCCCCGGGCGTGCGGCAGACTTTTTTCTATGGAGGGTCGGTGTGACGGTAATCGGAAATTCGCGGCTCTTCAAAATTGCCTATAATCGGGTAGGAGGCGGTGATTAACCGCCGACCTCCCACACCACCGTGCGTA
>CAYZZJ010000155.1:0-3531 GCA_964482885.1 uncultured Ruminococcus sp.
CGTCGTACCAATGCTCGCCGGGATCACGCTCGGTGATATCGGCATATTTCGCCTTCACGGCATCAAGCCCGTCGCCTTGCCACTCCGCACTCGTGGTATCGTAAAGCTCGGTGATAAGCACGTCGTTGCCCGCGGCATAAATGCGGTCATAAGAGTATAACGGCATATCAAGCTCGGTCGGGTTGATTATCACCGTATCCATCTTCATCAGCCCGAAGAAGCCAACAGCACTCATTACAGACACGTGCCCAAGCCCCTCGGCTCTGTACGCCGAGATAGCGAATTTCATTCCGCGAGCCTTAAGGCTCTCCATATTCCCGACGTCAAGCTTCACCAAGGGATACTTTTCTTTTATCTTAAGTAGAATCTTGTTTATCATTTTTTGTGTTTCCTTTAATAGCCTCCATCTTTGAGGGAGGGGGACCGCACCACGTAGCGGTGGAAGGAGTCTCGCCCCTTTTAGCCTCCACCTTTGAGACAGACGATTTTTAACCTTCCCCTTGCCTTCTCTCGCTAGAGAAGGCTCAGAGCTACGCCCGCGGGCGCTCTTAGTTATGAATTTGGCTCGCGCCAAATGTGATGAGCTTCGCTTCGCTCGGCGTGATGATTTTGCTGACGCAAAAGTTATACTTCTATGTGGCACAAGTGCGCTTTGCGTCCTTGGTGCTTCGCACCTTTGCTCACCTTGCGGTGAGCTGCCACGGAGCAAATGCGAGACACCCACTCCGTTGGGGGTGTCAACGCTAGCACTCGTTCGCTTGCAAGCGAGCTTGCAGACTCTCTTCGTTTGATTATGATATGATTGCTACTTACAACGCGACGAAGTCGCTCATAACTTGGCGAGACCAATCATAACTGCGAGCCCCGAGAGCATCATAACTTGCCGTCAGGCAATCATAGTTGCGAGGAGCGCTGAGCGCTCCTCGCCAATCCCGTACTTATGCGCAAGCACGACGCCTGCAAGCAGTGCGCCCTGACCAACCACGTTCACGCCCTCGGCAATCCAGTTCATCGCCGCCTCGGTAAAGTCCTGCGACGAGAGATAGCCCATGCAAAGCGAGCATACGAACGAGGTGGCAAATAAAGCTATCAGCCACGGCTTTTTGATCTTAACAGAGAGAATACACAGCACGGTATCCATAATTCCAAGCCCCGCCACCATAAGGCCGACGAAAACGAATGTGCCCGAGAAGAGGGGAGGCGCTACCGCGAGGGTAGCCGCCTTTTTTCTCTCTCCGAGAACAAGCAAGAGCATTCCGACACCCGCAAGCATAAAGCCTATCGACTGCGTCGGGAAGAACATATTGCTAAGAGCCTCAAAATCGCACACGCCCCCGGCGTAAAGCAGCTTATAGGTAGCCTTCAGCGCACCCGCGCAGCTGACCTCAATTACGCCCGCGGCAAATAGCGCGAACGCCCATTTGCTCATCTTCTTATAAAGGTCGCGCATCAGTATCACCGATGCCAGAGCAAAACAAATAACCGGAATGTAGTCTACAAGAGCCATACCTATGGAAAAGTCCTTCATTCCCGATACCCCCTCTTACTTTTTCTTGTTGAGATGATACAGAGGAATAAGGGGTATGATGATAGGAGTCTTGCTTGCGTAAGCGTTGTATTCCTCGTTATCACCGTAGCGTGCCATCTGACGCTTCTCAAGGCGCTGAGCGCCGTTAAACATGATATAAACGATACAAATGTAAGCAATTATTGCCATTATCCACTCTCCGATGCCCTGATAAGCGGTGATACCGCTGATGAATACGCCGGTCCAGAAGATGATTTCGCCAAGGTAGTTGGGGCAGCGAACGATTCTGTAAAGCCCCTTAGTTGCTACCATATCCGGGTTCTCCTTCTTCTGCGAGGACTTCTGCTGATCGGCAACGGTCTCAAGCACAAGACCGAGGATAGAAACGACAAATCCAACGATAGGAACGATAATATCCTCAGCTCCGTTCTCATAGCGGAAGAGCATGGGGCTTACCTGCGCGGTGTAAAGAATAGAAACGAACACCCAGATAGTTGCGAGAACGAATATGGGCATCTTCTTCTCGCCGTTCTTAGCGAGGGTTTCCTTAGCGACCTCGGTCTTCTTGAAGGAAGCGTTCTTAAGCTCGCGGACAAGGAGGAAGCCGGACAGACGCACGCCGTATGCGATAAAGAGAAGCGCCTCGATAATAAGAATCCAGATAGGAGCATCGGTGGGAGCAACGAGGCTCATGATAAGCACGGCAATACCGCCGCCCGCTACCGCAAAGCCGTAGCCGATAGAAAGGAAATAAACGAACTTGTAAAATCCCACGCAGCACATTACAGCGCATACCGCGAGAAGAATTCCGAGAAGTGACCAAGGCATAATTACTTATCCTCCTTAAAGCTTTCTTTGATATATTCTGCAAAGCTCATATCGCCGTAAACGGTAGAGCCAACCATCTCCTCGGTGAGAGTCCACTTCGAGAAGCGAAGGATAGCCTCCTTGCCGTTCTTCTTGAGCTTGTTAACGAACGCAAGCACGTCAAAGAGGAATGCGGGAGCGCGCTTGATAACAGGCTCCTTGCCCGCAGCTGCGAAGCAAAGGTTTGCGATTTCCTCGTAAGAGTAGGTCTCCTTGCCGCCGATGTCGTAGGTCTTGTTCTCGTCGCACATATGCGCAACGATAAACTCCGCGAAGTCCTCGGTGGAAATTACGTTAGCGTGTACGGGCTTCTTGCCGAGCAGGGTAACCTCACCCTTCTCTATCATGGGCTTGAACACCTTTACGATATCGTAGAAATAGCCGGTAGGACGGGTGATGCAGTAGGTGAGACCGCTCTTCTTAAGCTCCTCCTCAAACATATACTTAGCGTGTACCATAGGAACCTTGGGCGCCTTGTCAGCCTTGATAACCGATATGTATGCGAAGTTCTTAACGCCCGCAGTCTTAGCCTCATTAAGAAGGTTGAGATTGCCCTGATAGTCAATCTCATAGTTGGTGAGAGTTGCCGAGGTCTTGGTCAGACCAACGGTGGTGATTACGGCGTCAGCCCCGTCGCAAAGTCCCTTAAGGGTCTCGGGGTTGGTAACGTCAATTTTCTTGAAGGTGTAATTACCTTCAACTCCGATCTCGCGCTCTGCAATATCAGCTGCAACGACCTCGTGTCCCTCCTTGATGAGAGCGCAAAATACGTCAGCGCCGAGATTGCCGTAAGCGCCTGCAAGTACTACTTTCATGTTGATTTTTCTCCTTTATGTAAATAAATATTTGTATTTAATGCGTTTGATTGCGATTTGCCGTTATAGAATTACTTTCCGGTTACCTATTATCACTTCGCCTTACTTCTTCGTCCCCTTTTCCTCGGAACGTACCAGCCTTCTCCAAAGGGTAGCGTAGCGGCGAATACTACCTTCCCCTTTGGGGAAGGGGGACCACGTAGTGGTGGATGAGGTGTTGGCCCAACCTAAACACGTGGAACAAAGCTCCGCACGAAGTAAAACTAACACCTCATCCGTCTTTTGCTGCGCAAAATCCACCTTCTCCCACTGGAGAAGGCT
>CAYZZJ010000156.1:0-1887 GCA_964482885.1 uncultured Ruminococcus sp.
GCTACAACACCGACATGATCGTATCCTCCGACGTTATCGGTATGAGATACGGTTCTCTCTTCGATGCAACCCAGACCATGGTAGCAAAGATCGACGACGACACCTATCAGGTACAGGTGGTTTCCTGGTACGACAACGAGAACTCCTACACCTCTCAGATGGTTAGAACGATTAAGTACTTCGCAGAGCTTAAGTAATCTCTCGCTCGTTATTTTGAGCGAGACCGAAAAGACCCGCCAAGCACGGGTCTTTTCTATTTTCTTCATAATTTCTATTGTTTATTTTTTAACGATACTTCTTGACTTGCTCCCTGCTTTGTGCTATCATATACGGTGTAAAAATATTTTCTTTTAGAAAAAGGAGAAAAACAATGGCAACCTATAACAAAAAGACTATTGAAGACGTTGAAGTAGCCGGCAAGGCAGTGCTTGTTCGCTGCGACTTTAACGTTCCTATGAAGGATGGCGCTATCACCTCTGATAAGAGAATCGTAGAGGCTCTCCCCACTATTAAGTATCTGCTTGAGCAGGGAGCTAAGGTTATTCTTTGCTCTCACATGGGTAAGCCCCATAATATTCTTACCGAGGGCTTCGGTCTTACCAAGAAGGAGAAGAAGGCTGTTGCCGCTCTTCCCGAGGCAGAGCAGGCCGCTGCAACCGCTGAGTATCTTGCAAAGGCTCCCAAGGCTGATAAGAAGAAGCTCACCCTTCGTCCTGTATGCGACAGACTCAACGAGCTTCTCGGTGAGGGTACTGTAGTATTCGCAGAGGATATCATCGGTGCTGACGCTAAGGCTAAGGTTGCCGCGCTTGTGCCCGGTAAGGCTGTTCTCCTTGAGAACACCAGATTCGATGCCCGCGAGGAGAAGAACGGTGCAGACTTCGCACGCGAGCTTGCTGCTTATGCAGACGTATTCGTTAACGATGCATTCGGTGCAGCTCACAGAGCGCACGCATCTACCGCAGGCGTTGCAGACTACATTCCTGCAGTATGCGGTTACCTCATTCAGAAGGAGATCTCGGTTATGGGAGGCGCGCTCACCGAGCCGAAGCGTCCCTTCGTTGCTATCCTCGGCGGTGCTAAGGTAGCCGACAAGCTTAACGTTATCGACAACCTTCTTTCCAAGGTTGATACTCTTATCATCGGTGGCGGTATGTCCTTCACCTTCGCTGCTGCACGCGGCTACTGTGTAGGAAAGTCCCTCCTCGACGATACCAAGATCGACTACTGCCGCGAGATGATCGCTAAGGCTGAGGAAAAGGGCGTACAGCTTCTTCTCCCCGTTGACACCGCAGTTGCTGATTCCTTCCCCAACCCCATCGATGCTCCCATCGACGTTGAGTACGTTGATGTAGATAAGATCCCCGCCGATAAGGAGGGTCTTGACATCGGTCCTAAGTCTGCAAAGCTCTTCGCAGATGCAGTTCTTTCCGCAAAGACCGTTATCTGGAACGGCCCGATGGGCGTCTTCGAGAACCCCACTCTTGCAAAGGGTACCGTTGCCGTTGCACAGGCTCTCGCCGATGCAGACGCAATCACCATAGTAGGTGGCGGTGACTCCGCAGCAGCCTGCGAGCAACTCGGCTTCGCACCCAAGATCACCCACATCTCCACCGGCGGTGGCGCATCGCTTGAGTTCCTCGAGGGTAAGGATCTCCCCGGTGTTTCCTGCCTTCTTGACAAGTAATTTTTTGTGTAAACCGCCGTTTTCTCGCAAGCTCGCTGTAGGCTTCTACAGCTTCGGCGAGAAGAACGACGCTTTCCCCTAAAAAATTCCTTTGTCAATTGAACTTGGCAAGTGATTTTCTTCGTAAGCCGCCGGTTTTCCGCAGGCTCGCTGTAGGCTTCTACAGCTTCGGCGAGAAGAACGACGCTTTCCCCTAAAAA
>CAYZZJ010000156.1:1987-3333 GCA_964482885.1 uncultured Ruminococcus sp.
ATTCCTTTGTCAATAAACCACAATAAAGCAACTAACAGTTTACATTTAATGCCGATGGAACGCCTGTCGGCATTAAAATTTGAATAGGAGATAAAAATGAGAAGAACAGTAATAGCCGGAAACTGGAAGATGAATATGACTCCCAGCCAGGCAAAAGAGTTTATTAAAGAGCTTGCGCCTATGGTCGCAGGCATGGATAAGTGCGATATAGTTTTGTGCGTGCCTTACGTTGATATAGCGGTTGCTGCCGAGGCGGCACGCGGCACTAATATTCATATCGGTGCCGAGAACGTACACTTTGCTGCAAGCGGTGCGTATACAGGTGAGGTAAGCACCTCTATGCTTCTTGAGGCTGGCGCAGAGTACGTTATCATAGGTCATTCCGAGAGGCGTCAGTACTTCGACGAGACCGATGAAACCGTTAATCTTCGTACCAAGGCGGCGCTTGCTGCCGGTCTTAAGGTTATCCTCTGCCTCGGCGAGGTGAAGGAGCAGCGCCTTATGGGCATCACCGATGAGGTGGTCAGCATGCAGACCAAGCTTGACCTTGCGGGTATCGGTGCAGAGGAGCTTAAGAACGTTATTATCGCGTACGAGCCGGTGTGGGCTATCGGCACGGGCCTTACAGCAACCCCCGAGCAGGCTGACGAGACCTGCGGCGTGATCCGCAGAACCGTTGCAGCACTGTACAGTGTTGATGCGGCAGAGGAGCTTACCGTACAGTACGGCGGCTCTATGAACGACTCCAACGCTGCTGAGCTTCTCTCAAAACAGAACGTTGACGGAGGTCTTATAGGCGGCGCATCGCTTAAGACCGATAAGTTTACCGCTATCGTAAAGGCTGCCAACGCATAATTCTTGCGTTTTCCGGCACCAAGCGGAAAAATTATAATAAATTAGAAAATCAACCCCGAAGCCGTGAGAATTTACAAGCAGAAGGGGTTGATTTTGTCTATATTGGCTAAAAAACGGCGTTAAAAAATGTTATTCTACCTATATCAAAAAATAGAGAATAGTGTTAGAATGTTATATGTAAAAAAGAAATATATTCAAAGGAGAATAAAAAATGGCAGGTCTTTCCCTTAGACACATTTACAAGAAGTATCCCGGCGGCGTTACCGCTGTATCCGACTTCAACCTCGAGATCAAGGATAAGGAGTTCCTTATCTTCGTTGGTCCCTCGGGTTGTGGTAAGTCTACTACTCTTCGTATGATCGCAGGACTTGAGGAGATCACCGAGGGTGAGCTTTACATAGGCGACAGATACGTTAACGACGTAGCTCCTAAGGATAGAGATATCGCGATGGTGTTCCAGAACTACGCTCTTTATCCTCACATGACCGTTT
>CAYZZJ010000157.1:0-3315 GCA_964482885.1 uncultured Ruminococcus sp.
AGTTATGATTGGGCAACGCCCAAGCTTTAGGTTAGATGGGCAATCATATCATAACATTTGCGCAGCAAATTCATAACGGCGAGCAAAGCGAGCCTTATAACTCTAAACTAAAAACCAACAAAGAGAGGACATTACGGATTGAACCGTTTTGTTCTCTCTTTCTGCTTGTTATAAGAACCTGCTACGCAGAACCTTGTTATTCGCTCTGCTCATAATAAGGGTTTGGGCTTAGCCCCATAGTGCGCTTGACCAGTCAAATGAGATGCTCGCACTTAACGTTTTTGAAATTCTCCGCTAAGAACCTCACCCATTTCGTTCCTACCGTTTATATTATACGTACAGCCCCTCAGCTCGTCAGCTCGCGCAGACGGCGCTTATCAAGCACCCTGACACCTCCGCGCAGAGGCTCGACGATGCCCTCGGTTGAAAAGTATTTCATCATTCTCGACACGACCTCGCGCGCAGAGCCCATATATTTTGCAATCTGCTCGTGGGTGAGCATAACCGTATCGGATTTATTCTTCGCTATTTCGTCGAGCAGGAATATTGCAAGCCTCTTATCCATACTCATAAAGAGGATCTGCTGCATTACCCACATAACGTCCGAGAAGCGGCTGAGCGCCGTTTCAAGCGCAAAAATTTTTGCCTCGGGCATACGCAGAGAAAGGCTCTCGTAGGCACAGCCGCCGACGACTACGCACTCGCTGTTCTCCTCGGCGTCCACGAAAACGTCAAAGGTTATAGTGTCGAGAACGCAGGAGGCGGAAAGCATACACATATCGCCCGGGAAAAGGCGGTAGAGCGTAATCTCCTTGCCCTCGTCGGAGAGCAGATAGATACGAAGGCTGCCGCTCCTTATAAGTATAACGCCCGTACACTCCGAGCCGTTATGTACCGTGTTTCCCTTGGTGAAAACAACGTGCTGAGAGGTTCGGCAAAAGGTCTCCTTGTCAACCTCACCCATCTTATCGTAAAATGGGAAAACCTCCTCGAATAAAGCTGTAAGCTCCTGTTTGTTCATTTTCGCCTCGCAATAATAGATATTACCGATATAACTATATCACATTAATTCTTGATATGTCAAGAATTACCGCATCAAAAGATGTGACTAAGTCACGGAAAAGGGCAGTTATGTGGGTGTATAATACAGTCAGAAAAAGCAAATCAACTAATCGGAGGATTTAATCAATGTCTGAAACCAAGTTCTATATTTGCGAGAAGTGCGGGAATATCGCGGGTAAAATACACGACTCGGGCGTGCCTATGGTATGCTGCGGTCAGAAAATGACAAGGCTCGAGCCGGGAACGGTCGATGCAAGCCGTGAGAAGCACCTGCCCGTCGTAGAGGTGGAGGGGAATACCGTGCGAGTAACTGTAGGCTCTGTTCTTCACCCTATGGCAGAGGAGCATAGTATTCTCTGGGTATACCTTGAGACCGACAAGGGCGGTCAGCGCAAGTGCCTTGAGGTTGGCGCGCCCCCTGTTGTAGCCTTCGCTCTTGCAGACGAGAAGCCTGTGGCTGCATACGCATACTGCAATCTTCACGGACTTTGGAAAACCGATATCGTATAAAACCTAAAGCAAAAAACAAGAATATAAAGATAATACAAAAGGAGAAAATTTATGAATAACAAGGTGCGTGATCTCTTAAATCAGCAGATAAACAAGGAGCTTTATTCCGCATATCTTTATCTCGACTTTTCTAACTATTTCAGCCGCGTCGGACTTGACGGCTTTGCAAACTGGTATATGATCCAGGCGCAGGAGGAGCGCGACCACGCGATGCTGTTCTACACCTATCTTCAGAACGAGAATCAGATAGTGACCCTCGAGGCTGTTGATAAGCCCGACAAGGTATTCAATACCCATATGGACGTTCTCGAGGCGGGACTTGAGCATGAGAAGTACGTCACCTCGCTTATCAACGACATCTACTCCGAGGCATACGGCGTAAAGGACTTCCGCACCATGCAGTTCCTCGACTGGTTCGTAAAGGAGCAGGGCGAGGAGGAGACCAACGCCAACGACCTCATCACCAAAATGGAGCTGTTCGGCTCCGACCCCAAGAGCCTGTATATGCTTAACCAGGAGCTTGCGGCGAGGGTTTACACAGCACCGTCGCTCACACTCTGATTTGGGCTATAAATTTCAAATATAAAAAATAAAGAATAAATTAAGGAGAAAATAAATATGAAATACGTATGTGAAATCTGTGGTTGGGAATATGATGAGGAGCTTGGCGCTCCCGATGCGGGAATAACTCCCGGTACAAAGTTTGAGGATCTTCCCGACGACTTTGAGTGCCCTCTTTGCGGAGTTGGTAAGGATCAGTTCGCAGAGGCGTAAAATACACTGCAATTCATGAGAAAAAGCTAAAAAAGAAAGCGGGCTGAGCGAAGGGGGCTTTGCCTGCTTTTGACTTTATACTCACTATATAAAATAAAGAGGATTGTGCCGATTTGGCACAATCCTCTTTATTTTTATTTACAAACTCGCGCTTTACGCAGCGAATTCGAACAGAAGATAAATGATAAGAAATACCACGCATATACCGCCCATCGTGACGAGCATAGGCAGCATCATCTTGCGAACGGCTCTGACGTAGGTCTGCCATTTTGCCCCAAAGCCGCCGGTGTCACCGATGTTCATGGTGCGCTTGCCGCCGCCGAGGGCGGACATATCCGCAACTGTAGAGCCGTCGTCGACGTAGGTGATCCTTTCCTTTTTCTTCTTTTTCTTATTAGACTTTCCCATATCAGCCCTCTTCCTCTAAGAGATGGCAGGCTGCGAAGTGCCCCTCGCCGTACTCGCGGTATACGGGAATCTCGGCAGCACACCTTTCGGTAGCGTATGGGCAACGGGTATGGAAGCGACAGCCGCTCGGCGGATTTGCAGGGGAGGGGATATCACCCTTAAGAACTATACGGTTCATCTTCTCGTCGGGATCGGGGTTCGGGATAGCGGAGAAGAGCGCCTTGGTATAGGGGTGAAGCGGGTTCGAGAAAATATCCTTCTTCAAGCCGAACTCCATCATTGAGCCGAGGTACATAACTCCTATCTTGTCCGAAATGAACTTAACGACCGAGAGGTCGTGAGAGATGAAGAGATAGGTGAGGTTCATCTCACGCTGCAGCTTCTTCAAGAGGTTGATTATCTGCGCCTGGATAGAAACGTCAAGCGCGGATACAGGCTCGTCGCAGATAACGAGCTTGGGATTTACCGACAGGGCACGTGCGATGCAGATACGCTGTCTTTGTCCGCCCGAGAACTCGTGGGGATAGCGCTCGTAGTAGTAGTCGCGCAGACCGCACTTAT
>CAYZZJ010000158.1:0-3306 GCA_964482885.1 uncultured Ruminococcus sp.
GTGATTTGTCCATTAAGGACATCACGCTAAGTCCTACCGTTTTGTTTGTTTAATTTTACGCTTTAGTCCTCTATCAGAGCGAGCAGCTGCGGCTTCGAGCGCGCACCGCTCACCTTCTTTACAACCTCGCCGCCCTTCATTACAACGAGCGTGGGAATACTGTAAACACCGAACTCGCGTGCAAGCTCAGGCTCCTTATCTACGTTGATTTTTCCTATGAAGTACTCGGGGTTTTCCTCTGCTATCTCATCTACGATGGGAGATACCATACGGCAGGGGCCGCACCAATCGGCATAGAAGTCGAGCAAAACGGGCTTGTCGCTCTCCCTCGCCAACGAAAAATTATTCTTACCAAGCTTAACTGCAGACATTTTAATCTCCTTTCTGTGACTGCGCCGCTGCGGCGCGTTTTTCTTTCTTGTAGCATTATTATACCCGATTTTCGCGATATCTTCCGTGACAAGGTCACAAAGCGGCAGGATTATCTCCTTTTGCGCCTCTTGCCCTCGCTGTATTCTCTCCACTCAGCATCGCGCTTAGCTTTAATTATTATCAATACGGTAACTGCTATTCCTATTCCCAAAGACAAAGCTACACCAACGATAATTATAATCACAGTATATTTTCCGCCCCACGGAGTAATCAGCTCCTCGGGCTGCACACCGCTTTCATCACTTGGCGCTTCCTCACTTGGCACGCCGGGCGAGGGGTAATCGGGCGCGACGTCAGGCTCGCTACTTTGATCATCATTCTCCCCTTCGTCATCTGTCGCAGGCGGCGCGGGAGTATCCGTATCAGCGCCGTTATCCTCGTCTGTAACGTTATCATTCTCCCTTGGCAGCACAGTTACCAACAGGGTCTTTGTGTCGCCTATGTAATTATTTGTTTCCAAAACGGCGTATTTTACCGCGTATATTCCTACCTCGGTTATATCCTCCTCGTTCATATCGCGCTGCACCTCACCTATATTCGAGGTTGCAAGCGGCAGAACGAAGCTATCTCCGTACGTTAGTGTGATTTCGCTTACGTCAAGAGCTATAACCGCCACAGCACGCTGAATTACGAACGGGTATTCAAGGTCCCCACCGCTTCCGTCCTGCCAGCAGTATCTGTCCTTATCGCAAAGAGAAATTCGTACGCTTCCCTCTCCCGCACTTAATCCTTCCGCATTATATACGGTATAAAGCTCCGATGCCTCAAGCTCATATCTCTGTACGTCACCGCTGTAAACGAACTCCCGAGCATCGGGGCTTGGCGGCTCTACGCGGCACTTTACTACGTTGACGGTTATCACCCCGGAATTCACAGTACTGCAAAGCCCGTTGTCGCGCCTTTCGGCACCGACGCGGCAATAATAGCTGTACGCGCCTATATCCATGCCGCAGGGTAGGAGGTATTCATAGCTTGATGCTCCGTGAATTTCGCGCTCGCTATCTCCCGTTACCTCGTACCATTTGTACGAAAATGCGTATTCTGCGGTGTCTATCCCCTCCGCCATTGAAGCCGCCACGCAAAGAGCCGCACTATCTGAAGAATAACCGTACTCCACATCTATAGCCGAGCGCGCGACGGACACCGTAGGTAATTCCGCAGCCAACGGCTCAAGGCTTACAGAAACCGTCACCGCACTTACAGGCATAATAAAGCTGCCTTTGCTTATTGGAATAGCGTTACCGAGGGCATCGGTCACCGAAATATACGAAACCTTATACCCCGCGTCCGGTATAACGCACACCTCAACGCATTCGCCAACTCCCGCATATCTGTTTCCTATTATTATCTGCGCTCGCTCGACAGGCTCGGCGGTAACGGTTACTGCGCGCCCTACACTTATATATGGGTAGTAATAAATCAACTCTCCCTGCCAAACCACCGCGCTCTCGGCACTCTCTCCCACCAATATCTCAGGCATAAAATATCCCGAAGCATCGAAGGAATAAGCCTCCACCGCCCTGTCTGCACAAAGCCTTACCTCGCCGCCCGTAATGCTTATCTCACCCTCTGCACGCACGCCGACGGAGCTATCCGCCTCAGCCGCCGTAGCAACGAGCGCGCCACCGCTAACCGTCAGGCTGCCTTGAGCCTGTGTCGGGCTTTCTATCTGCGTCGGCGATATACCGATGCCGGAGCTAAAGCTGTACGCTACACCACCCGAAGCCTCGACGTATGCCTCTTTAATCTCTACGTCGGAATAAGAGGATATACCCATACTATGCTCAGCACCGTCGCCGCCAAGTGCGGTGATTTTTCCCGAATGGAGCGTTATTTTTCCGTTTGCATGGATAGCGACGCTGCTGTTGCCTACACCAAGCCCGCTCGCCGCAGATACGGTAAGCTCAGCACCCTCGTCGGCGCTAACGCTAAGCTCCCCTCTGGCAAAGATTCCCTGCCCCGAGGTAGACTCGATAACAGAGCTGCCGACAAGCCGTATATTAAGCTCACCACCGACGTCAGCATATATTCCCTCGCCGCGATAGATAAAATTATCCAATGTCAGCGTTCTTGAGGAAGGCTCATACACCGCCCTTCCCGATACTCCATCTACCGTAACGGCATCGGAGAAAAGCTCTATCTCTGCCATAGCGGACTCATGCCCGTCAATAGCATAAGCCGTCACGCAAATAAGTGCCGCGCAGATGATACTCACAGCAATCAATAAGGGTAAACGTACATTTCTTTTCATACTCACCTCTCAGTTATATCGACAATATTCTACCATATTACCCTATATAATACAAGCGTGGAAAGCCCTCTATGATAAAATTGTATGATAAAATAACACAAGCCCTCTATGGTAAAATAAATTAGGGATTGCAAAAGACGGATAGGTGTGGTATAATGTATCCGTGATTTGTATATGCCCGTGATACGGTCGGGCGTTTCTACCAACTGCCGCAAATGGTTGACTACAAAGCTGGTCAGCCTTTTTTTACGCTTTTTCGTAAATGACTTAAAATTTACGAAGCGGTTAAGGTTAAACACAAGCATTCTTTTTATTTGGCGGAATGGAGCTTAATATGAAATACGACGTTATTGTAATAGGCGCAGGCCCCGGAGGTATATTCTCCGCCTACGAGCTTACGCGCTTGAAGCCCGAGCTTAAAATAGCGGTTTTCGAGGCGGGTCACCCTCTCGGCAAAAGACGCTGCCCGATAGACGGAGATAAAATCAAGACCTGTATCGGCTGTAAAACCTGCTCGATAATGAGCGGATTTGGCGGCGCGGGCGCCTTCTCCGACGGAAAATATAATATTACCAACGACTTTGGCGGCACTCTGTATGAATATATAGGCAAGGAGAGCGCGC
>CAYZZJ010000159.1:0-3253 GCA_964482885.1 uncultured Ruminococcus sp.
GCATCTGCAAGCGATAATACCAATATAACCGTTAACGCGAGCGCGTATTATGAGTATCGATCTAGCGAAGGTTTGTACACGGCGAAGGATGGTACAACCAATAGAACAATAGGATATTTTTCTCCGTCTCCGTCAGCCTCTTATGTGTGCATATACGAAGAAGATGAAACGGGTAATAGAGGACGGCAGATATTTTGTAGACGCTATAACGGATACACCGAGATACAATCGCCCGGAAACGATGATATTAGTCAAACGGACGATGATGTACTAACCAGATATGTGCTTGATAAAAATGGGCGTACTATAAGCTCATACTCCTACATCAAGGAAGAATATGAAATATATGGTGCGGTTAACGGAAAATACAGTAACGAGGAAATGACGAAGAACAGTCTCGCACATAAGACCGTTCTTGGCGGTACTTCGGTAAATTATATTCTTAACGGTGGATTTGAAAGAAGTACCTCTCAAACGTCGTTTTCTAATTGGTCAATATCATCGAGCGGCGTAACTAGGCTTGACACCGGAATGCTCGGTACATCAAGCGGAGGTTATGCAGTGAGCTTAAGTCCTACATCGGGTACAACAGCATCAATTTCGCAAGATCTTTTCTTATATCCCATTGATTATAATTTGTCATTCCCCTACCTAACGCAAAACGGCGCGTATGGGTCAGCGACGGTTAAAATCACTTCACCCGACGGGCTGACAGCATTTCATAGCGAAAGCATGAATATTAACCCCTCTGCCTCTAACGGAATATATTCATTTTTCTCAACTAGTTTTTCTATATACAACTTGGGTGACTATAAGATCGTTATCGAGGTTACCGCCGATAATGAAGCACCGTTTATACCAATAATAAAGGTAGATGACATAATGCTTGAGATTGGTACGGGAGCAGCAGATTATACGTTTGTTGAGAACGGAGGATTTTGGCCGTTTTACGAATCCGGCACGTTTGATTCACTGTGGTATAGTTCCAATTCCGAAATAACAAAGTTTACTTCTAATGAAAAACAATTCACCCATTCCATACACATGCCGTCCTCAATGGATAATTCGTACATAAGACAAATAATCTTCACAGCATCGGCAGAGGATATTAGCGGTGGAGTGCGAAACAATTACGGCACCGATTACGTTTTATCCGGATATGCCAAGGCGGAAAACGCCGTCCTATCGGGTAACTCACCGTTCAGGCTGAGAATGGAAATAGCATATTATCAAGGAGAAAATCAGCCCGATTTAATAGTGAATAAATGCGTAGACTTTTTACCGAACGTAAAGGATTGGCAATTCGCGAGCCGAACGATAGAGACTCTCCCCGAGGATACCGGCGCGTACTATATCATACGGTATATAAACGTGTATTGCGAGTATTATATGCAGCCAAACGGTGATGCCTATTTTGATAACATATCAGTCACAAGGGCTACTACTAATACGCGCGAGTATGAACATAACGATAAAGGCTACCTCACCGAGGATAACGGCTACTACAATTCCACCTACTATATCTACGATGATAACAACAATATCATTAGAGTAGCGGATACACGCGGCAGAGTCGTGGATTATACGTACACAGCAAACGGACTCCCCCTTGACGAAACCGTCTCCGATATAAGCGTCATGTCGCACTATTCATATGATGAGTTCGCTACAGGAGCCGTCCCGCTTTCATTTAAGCAGCGTACTACGTATCAATACAACGAGTACGGGCTGGTAACGAGCAAGGATACGGTTGATTTGAATTCGGACGGAACCTTGTCTGCATCCACGGCGGATTTTCGCACCGAGTACACCTACGTGACCACTGCCGGCTCCAAAATATTCGGCGCCCTGACAAAGGAAAGAGATTTAGCCGGTGCGACAACGTGCTACTACTACGATGCGACAAATGGCAATCTGATGGCTAAGGTGAATATCTCGAGTACGTACGGAACGGCGTATACCTATGATGCTCTCGGCAGGCTGATAAGTGCCGTTCCCGCTCACGCATCGTCCGATGCATCTTATACCGTGGCTAGCGGGGCAGAGAGCGTGGAATACGTATATAACGCCTCGGGATATTTAAGTGGAATCAATACCACAACAACAGCATATGGCATAGGTCGTGACTCTTTTGGAAATATCACTCACATAAAGTCGGTAAACGGAGTTCTGGCAAAATACACATATAACGACAATAACGGTAAGCTGAACAGGATCACATATGGTAGCGGAGACGTTGAGGAATACGTTTACAACGACCTTGAACTTTTATCCGAAATATGGTATACTGAAAGCGGAGGCACGAAAACCCTGTCTCACAAGTATGAATATACAGCGTCCGGAATGCTGTATAAGTATACCGATTACGTAAACGGCAGAGCAACCGTATGCAAGTATGATGCGAGTGATCGCCTTGTAAATATGTCGGAGTATGATATAAATACTGCCATGCATGAGTATTCTGCTGATCTCGGATACACCGAGGAAGGTAGATTATCGGGAAAATATCTGGATTTGGAATACAGCTTCACGAACGGAGCAAGCACCGTGGAAAGCATTTCCGCATCTCTCAACTACACCTATTCGTACGGAGATAACGGAGCTATAAGTCGGCAGACCTATTACGCAGGCAACGGCATCTCTTTGATTATGAATTATTCGTACGACAGATACGACCGTGTCTCGTCCGTAACTTCAACGCACGGAACGGGCGAATTGGCGTTCACCCACCAAGAGCAATATATCTACGATACAAAGGTGGTTGACGGAGGATACTACGATTCTGCACGAGTCAAGCGCTACGTAAGCACCGTAAACGGCGTTCAGACCGTTTATGCGTACACGTATAACAGCAGTGGATATATTTCTTCGATTACCGCACCCGGCGCGTCCGGCGGTTGGCAGATCCGATACTATTATGATGATGTTGGACAGTTGATACGCGAAGAAAATGAAGCGCTTGAGCTATGCTTTATGTACACATACGATAGCGGGGGCAATATTGTTCTTAAACAAGTATACAGCTACTCAAATGGTACGCTTGGAGACAGCCGCGGAGTTTATTCGTTTAGTTATTCTCACAACAGGCTCTCCTCGATAAATAACAATTCGTCTATCTATGATTATTCAGGCAACCCCACGTCATATCATGACGGTACCAAAGCGTACAACTTTACGTGGAGTGGCAAGCAGCTATCGAGTGCCACGGTATCCGGCAACACCTATACCTTCACCTACAACGCAGATGGGCTAA
>CAYZZJ010000160.1:0-3232 GCA_964482885.1 uncultured Ruminococcus sp.
GTACGCACGGTGGTGTGGGAGGTCGGCGGTTAATCACCGCCTCCTACCCGATTTACCGCTGTGTCTGCTTTAATACGCACTCAACGGTTATTTCCACGCCGCTGTATGGGTGCGGGAACGAAAGACGCGAGCAATGAAGCATATAGGTGCCACTCTCACAGCGCTCTCCGTATAAGAAGTCGCCTACAAGTGGGTGACCGATATATGCCATATGGACGCGTATCTGGTGGGTTCTGCCCGTTATCGGGGAAACCGAAAGAAGCGCATTTCCTGCCTCATCTAAGGATAGCGTTGTGTACGTTGTGATACTTGGCTTGCCGTCATCACGAACAATCCTTTTCATCTCACCCTCCGCCTCACGTTCTATCGGCACATTTATGGTGCCGGATTTTGGACTTGGAGCGCCTACCACACGGGCGAGGTAGGTTTTCTTTATCTTGCCGGATTTCATAGATTCCGATAGCTTGGCTGCGCTTAGACGGTCCTTAGCTATCAGAACTATGCCCGACGTATCGCGGTCAAGGCGCGTGATGCTTCGGAACACAAAAGGAGCGCCGATGTATGCTCTGACAGCGTTGGCAAGTGTAGGCAGGCTATTTCCGCGTGAAGGGTGTATTGGCATATTAATCGGTTTATTAACTGCCAGCACGTACTCGTCCTCATATATAATCTCCAGCGTAATCTCTATAGGCTTAATTCCTTCGCTGTCCTCGTCGGGGAATGTAACCTCAACTGTATCTCCGTTTTTGACCGTAGCGCGCATATGGACGGGCACACCGTTTACACTGACACCGCCGAATTTCACGATGGCAATAAGCGACGTAGAAAATCCGAGCCGCCTAAGGTAGTCGCGTATTTTTATTTCTTTTTCTAAATCGGATACCGTTCTTACCAGCTTTTCCATTACATCACCTCGAAAATATGTTATCATATTTCTATCGAAAAATCAATAAGCCGCGACGTATACCTATAATCATTTTTTATATTGAAATTTCAATGCGGATATAGTATAATGTAATTACTAAAGCAAGTCGATCGGGAGGGAAGTATGAAATACGGAATGCCTACGCTCGTTGAGTGTAAGGATATATACGATTGTGTCAGCTTGGCGAGCGAGCTGTCGCTTGATTTTGTGGAAATGAATATGAGCTTTCCGCAATATCAGGTTGCGGCACTTGACGTCGAAGAACTTAAGAGACTGACCAGGGAAAAAGGAATATTCTATACTATCCACGCTGACGAGCAGATGAATCCCTTTGATTTTAATCAGGACGTATCGCGCTGCTACTTCGCTATAATGAAGGAATATATTGCATTTGCTAAGGCGGTTGGTATGCCGGTTATAAATATGCACCTTTTGAAAGGAGTTTACGTAACCTTGCCCGGCGAGGTTGTCTTGCTCACCGATGTCTATCGCGACGAATATATTAGAAGAGTGCGTGAGTTTACAGAGATGTGCGAGGCCGAGATAGGCGATGCCGATTTGAAAATCGCTATAGAAAACGTGGATTCCAATCCCTTTACCAAGTCGCAGCTTGAGGCTCTGGACATATTTATGCAGAGTCCGGTATTTGCCCTCACGCTTGACATAGGGCACGATACCTGCCTTGGCCATACAGACCGACCTGTGTTCGATAAATATCCGAATAAGCTCGTCCATTTGCATCTGCACGATAGTGACGGCAGGAGCGCTCATTTACCCCTTGGAAGTGCTGACGTTGATGTTCCCGGAACGGTCGCTCTACTTAAAAACGACTCTACATGCTTGATTGAGGTTAAAACCATTGAGGGGCTTAGGACCAGCGTGAAATATCTTAAAGAGCAACAAATATTTACAAATTGAGAGGTTTTTATGACGAATAAGGAAAGATTTATTGAGATATATAAGAATAACATAACTCGCGATGGAGCAGATAAGCTGCTTGAATATCTTCTCTCTTCGGATTTCTTCGTAGCGCCCGCGTCTGCGAGATTTCACTCATCCTATGAGGGCGGTCTTCTTGATCATTCGCTGAACGTTTACGACTGCCTGGTTGATTATCTCGCTTCTCCTACCGCCGAGAAGCTTGGCTTCAATTATTCTGCCGAGTCGGTTGCAATTGTTTCGCTACTTCATGATTTGTGCAAAATAGCCGTATACAAAAAAGGCTTCAGAAACGTAAAGGACGAAAAGGGCGTTTGGCAGCGCGTAGACACATATGAATATGACGATCAGCTGCCCTACGGTCATGGAGAGAAGAGCGTATACATAATATCCGGATTTATGCGCCTTTCCCGCGAGGAGGCGTTTGCTATCAGATATCATATGGGATATTCCTCCGAGCGAGAGGATCCTCGCAATGTGTCTGCCGCTTTCGAGATGTTCCCGCTGGCATTTGCACTTTCCGTAGCCGATAGCGAGGCAACCTATTACCTTGAAAGCGATAAGTATAAGAAATAAGAAAAAAATAGCGCGTATATTATATTATAAAAGGAACAAAAAATGCACGGCAACGCCGTGCATTTTTTGTATGTCAGAGATTAGTTCTCAAATCTATTACGCTTTACGTAAGAGGTGTGAAGGATCTCGTGTGCCTTGTGGCATCCCCATCCGCCACCGAAGAACTCCTCGTAAACCTCAGCAACAACAGGGTTCTTATGAGACTTTCTTATCGTCATAGCCTCATCCTGGCTGTAAAGTGCCTTAGCACGCTCAGCCTTGAGATCAACAGTATCGCGAACGTACTGAGGCTGAATGGGCTGACCGCCACCGTTGATACAACCACCGGGACAAGCCATGATCTCGACGAAGGTCCAATCTGCCTCGCCGGATGCGATCTTATCCATGATGATCTTAGCGTTGGAGATACCGGATGCGACAGCAACCTTAACCTCAATGCCAGCGATGTTGTAGGTAGCCTCCTTGATGCCTGCCATACCGCGAACCTCCTCGTAAACAAGGTTCTCGTTGTCCTTACCGGTGAGAACGTCATTTGCAGTTCTGAGAGCAGCCTCCATAACGCCGCCGGTAGCACCGAAGATAACAGCTGCACCGGTGTCGATTCCAAGAGGAGTATCGAATTCCTCGTCGGGAAGAGCAGTGAACTTAATGCCCGCTCTGTTGATCATGCGGCTAAGCTCACGGGTGGTGAGAACAACGTCAACGTCGGGGTTGCTCGCGCCTGCTGCGCACTCGTCATCACGGTCGATCTCAAACTTCTTAGCGGTACAAGGCATGATAGATACAACGAAG
>CAYZZJ010000161.1:0-3213 GCA_964482885.1 uncultured Ruminococcus sp.
ATTCATCAGGATGGTGGGCGTTCCGTTGATATACTTTCGTGTTTTCGGGAATTTGCTTGTTAGAAGATTGAGAAGGATCGATACAACGCCGTAAATGCCAAGTGCTATCAGTGGTTTCCAAGGTGCTTCAAGCTCCGTTGCGAGCTCCGCGCCGATCGATCCGATGGTGATACCGCTGACATAATCGAAAAAGTCAAGCTGTGCCACCTGCTTATGTCCCATAATTTTTGTGATAACGAACAGCGCGACTACCGACAGAAGCGCCGTTCCTATAATCTTGATAAAATTCATTCCACATCTCCTGATTCTTTCCCATTAGTTTTCCCTAAAACAAATGGTATATGCACCTCACGGAAAGCTTTTATTTCACATATAATGTAAAGCTCCTTATCAACGAAGCGAGGCTCGTAAAGGAATCCACTATTACTCATTACTTGCCAAAAATCGACAAGTGAGGAGTGAAAAAGTGAAGAGTGAAAAAGTAAAAATCGACAAGCTTCTGTCGAAACTTGTCGATTTTTGGTCGAAGTGTGGAGATTCGAACTCCAGGCCTCCAGTACCCGAAACTGGCGCGCTACCAACTGCGCTACACCTCGAAAGCTATTAAATTATGGGCTTGTGCCGTCTTCGCGCGCCGCGCGCTATCCGAGCGAAAATATAGTCGTATTATCACAGAGCATAGCTCTGCTCTACTTCTCCTTATTTTCGTTTTTCCTCGCTAAAAACTGTCCACCGGACACTTTTTAACCTCGTCACAACTGCGCTACACCTCGAAAGCTATTAAATTATGAGCTTGTGCCGTCTTCGCGCGCCGCGCGCTATCCGAGCGAAAATATAGTCGTATTATCACAGAGCATAGCTCTGCTCTACTTCTCCTTATTTTCGTTTTTCCTCGCTAAAAACTGTCCACCGGACACTTTTTAACCTCGTCACAACTGCGCTACACCTCGAAAGCTATTAAATTATGAGCTTGTGCCGTCTTCGCGCGCCGCGCGCTATCCGAGCGAAAATATAGTCGTATTATCACAGAGCATAGCTCTGCTCTACTTCTCCTTATTTTCGTTTTTCCTCGCTAAAAACTGTCCACCGGACACTTTTTAACTTCGTCACAACTGCGCTACACCTCGAAATATTTTGTTGTGGCGCGAGGGCTTTACACTCTCGCGCCATTTATTATAGCATTATTTTGAACCTGTGTCAAGGCGTGTGGGGAAAGTTTTCCGATAAAGCGCGGATAGATTATCGCGCGAGCGCTCATCTACTCTCTATGCTTATGTAAGTCTTACTGCTCCGCAGTCTCCGAGACAGCTTGGACAGGCTCGTCACCCTACGAAGGCTCGCGCACGAGATCGCACTTCGAGATCGGGAATTTCAGCAGGCGTCACTCAGCAGCGGCAAACTCAAGAGCGAAGGTTATCTCCACAGGGGTCTCGCCGGAGGTCGAGCAGTCGATAAGAACCTTGTCGCCTACGGAAACCGTCAGGGTTATCGTGTTGCCGGAGTTAGCGGTGCTCTCGGCTACGGAGTTCATGGTGTTCAGCATGGTAGCCGACGCACCGACGGTGCTGAGGGTGAACGTAAGCGTGCCTTCCTCAGCTGCGGTGTAGGAATAGTATACTATGCCGTCCTTGTTAATTGCCTGGGTGGTGATAGGCTCGGTTATATCCTCTATAACATAGGGGTTGCCTAGTGTTCCGGGACGGGAATACATATCAGCAATAAGGGTGATCTCGCTATCGGAGGTGTTCTCTATCTCGAGAACCGCAGCAGAGTTAGTGTCCTCGCCGAGGAGATTAACGGTAGCAACGCCCGCCACAGGGAGATAATCCGTACCCTCGTACTTAACCTTAACAGACTCGGACTTAACGTCGAGGATAAGACCTATCGAGTGGTAAACGGTGTAATAGTACGAGCCGCCCGCAGGGATAGTGAACTCATTCTCGCCTGCGATGATGACGTAGGGGCGCTCGGCAGTTCCGTTCGGGTTGTTGTCGATCATCTTAAGATCAAGCGCGGCAGTAGTCTCGCTGACGAGGATCTCGTCGGTATCGGTGAGATAATATCCGATAGCCTCGGTGTCGTAGTCGTAGGACACGCGGTATCCGCCAACCTCAAGCTTAGCGGTGAAGGTGCCTGCCGCATCCGCAGTAGCAACAACGGGAGTTCCGCCCTTCTTAGGCGTGAAGGTAACCTGAACACCGGGGATAACGTCTCCGTCCTGGTCCTTAATATTGAAGGCGACGTCGACCTCAACCTTTATAACGGGCTTGACGTACACCTCTCCGCAAATATCGCAAAGAACGTCGTCGTTATCATCCTTATGCTCGGTGCAAACGACCTCAACCTCAGCACCGCACTCGTCGCACTTGCCGTCCTTATCCGCGTCAATATGCTCGGTGCAATCACCGCCACAGGAGGTGACGAATGCAAGCATCAAAATAATCATAGCAACGCTTAATATTAATAATAGAAGCTTTTTCATATTTTCCCCTTTCTGAAAGCATATATATAACGTATATATTTTATCATATTTCCGCGACTATTGCAATAGCGAAGATTTGCTAAATAATATTGCTTGGAATAAAGCAATTTTTCTCGTCTATCGGGATCGGACTTTCACACATACACACGATTCCGCCATTTCCTCGCTCCAGCTCGGCTTTATCAAGAATCAAATATTTTTTCACCTCGCGCTTGTCGGGATTGGCAGATTTTTTTATTTCTAAGGGATGGATGATCCCGTTTTCCTCTACGAAAACGTCTATTTCCTTGGCATTGGAGTCGCGGTAATAGGTTATGTTTACCTTACTCTTGGCGTAAGCATAGCTTTTAACTAGCTCCATAACCACGTAATTCTCGTAGAAATGTCCACTTGCCGCACCCTGCCTGAGAACGTCCGGTGTCAACCACATAGAAAGATATGCGCAAAGCCCTGTATCGCAGAAATACAGCTTTGGAGACTTCGTCAGTCGCTTGAAGGCATTGTTGGAATAGGGCTGAAGCAAATACACTATATTCAATCCCTCAAGAATACGCAACCATTCCTTTGCTGTCGGTTGTGTTATATCAGCCGATTCCGCGAGAGTTGTGTAATTTACCTGCTCTGAGACGAGAGCGGCGCAACCGAGGAGGAATTTTCTGAAGCGTACAGTATCGGTGATACCACCGGCTTCGGCTACGTCTCGCATAAGATAAGTGTCAACGTAGGAGTTG
>CAYZZJ010000162.1:0-3160 GCA_964482885.1 uncultured Ruminococcus sp.
CGGCTCGAAGCATCCCTTCGACATCTTCATCACCGAGACCAAGACTCCCGCAGGCCGCTGGGGCGACCCCTCCGACCTCGCAGGTCCCGCCGTATTCCTCGCATCCACCGCATCCGACTTCGTTAACGGTCAGATACTCTATGTTGACGGAGGAATTCAGGCTTACTTCGGCAAGCAGCCCTGATTTTGGGTATAAATACTCTAATACTGCGTTAAAGCATCGACTCGGTTGAATCGCCGTAGGCAACTACGGCTTCATCGTCCTCGCTCGCTTTGCCTTGTCTTAGAGCATTTCTACTCCAAAATTTCATTTTTGGCATAAATTCAGCAATAATGACACACGAAAGGTTCACAACCATGAAAAACTGTAAAGAGCTTCTTGCCGAGAACAAGGAGTGGCTGGAAGGCCTGTTTGCTAAAATAGATGCAAAGATGTCTAAGGTTACGCTTCGCTCCTCGAACCAGCTTGTTGACGGAGTTGACGAGAACGGCAGACATCATAAGATAGGTGCTACCGCGTGGACCTCGGGCTTCTGGGGCGGCATCAACTATATGCTCTACAACTATACGAAGAACGAGGATTACCTCACCACCGCTAAGAACTGTGAGGTTCTTATGGACGCTGCGTTTACGCCTGCGGGCTATCCCCGTCTGCACCACGACGTAGGCTTCCAGTGGCATATATGCTCGGGCGCAGGCTATCGCATCACGGGCGACGAGCAGTCGAAGCTGCGTAACCTTCTGGCTGCAAATATGCTTGCATCGAGGTATATCCCCTCGGCTAAGCTTATCCGTGCATGGAACGGTACCTGGCGCGGTCTTGATACGACCGGTCTTACCATTATCGACTGCCTTATGAATATTCCTCTGCTTTATTGGGCGTCCGAGACTCTCGCTGACGACCGCTTCAAGCAGATCGCGATGCATCACGCAGATATGGCGCTGCGCGACCATCTCCGCCCCGACGGCTCTGTTAACCACATCGTTGAGCATGACCGCTCAAACGGCGAGATGATCAAGGCTTACGGCGGTCAGGGCTATGGCGAAGGCTCGTCCTGGTCGCGCGGACAGTCCTGGGCTGTTTACGGCCTCGCTCTTTCCTATATTCACACGGGTGAGCAGAGATACCTCGACGGTGCTAAGCGCGTAGCGCACTACTTCATAGCTAACTGCTGTGACGATTGGCTCCCGAGAGTTGACTTCCGCGCTCCCTCCGAGCCGGTATACTACGATGCTACCGCAGGTGCTTGCACCGCGTGCGGTCTTATCGAGATTGCAAAGGCTGTCGGTGAGCATGAGGGCGGTATGTACATGAACGCCGCTATCAATATCCTGAAGGCTATGGGCGAGAAGTTCCTTGACCTCGATCCCGAGACCGACGGTCTGCTCGGCTACGGCACGTCCTCCTATCCCGTGGACGGGCCCGTCGCTAAGCTTCATACGAATATCACCTACGGTGATTTCTTCTATATTGAGGCTATTATCAAGCTCCTGGCGGGAGAGAACAATTTCCTTCCTTGGTAAGCTCTGAGCGGAGAAAGGGCTACACTTACAACCAAGCACGTCAAGTAAAGGGAAATTTGCGTTAGCAAATCGTTTTGGAATAAGGGTCCAAAACGCCTTTTACTTAACAGCACGCCACGAACAGCTCGATTAGTACTTACTTACGCGTGCTGACTTTTTGGGCGTAACCGAAAATGGAAAAGAAATAAGGGTAGGGCATACATTGTGCCTTACCCTTTTCATATTGCCATATAAAAGGTAATAAGGTTGGAAAGCTGCGCTTTCCTCCGTTTTAATTTTCCATTTTCTATCGTCGTTTCCTCCCTCGGTGTACCTTTGTACACCTCTCGGTCGTCAGCCGACGATTTCCACACCAAACTCCTTAGCTCAGAGGTCTGGGTGCCTCTGTCTTTGCCTGGTCGGTATCCCTAGCGGAGAAGGGGCTACACTTACAACCAAGCACGCCAAGTAAAAGGGAAATTTGCGTTAGCAAATCGTTTTGGAATAAGGGTCCAAAACGCCTTTTACTTAACAGCACGCCACGAACAGCTCGATTAGTACTTACTTACGCGTGCTGACTTTTTGGGCGTAACCGAAAATGGAAAAATATAGGAGAGGTAAGCGATTGCCTCTCCCTTTTCTTTGTACAAATTCACGAAGCTAAGGTTGAAATTCTACGAATTTCTCCGTTTTATTTTTCCATTTTCTATCGCCGTTTCCTCCCTCGGTGTACCTTTGTACACCTCTCGGTCGTCAATCTGTCAGCCTAGATGAAAGTCCTCGAAGCTAAGGGGTAATTTGCAATAGCAAATCAATTTGGACAAAGGCTCCAAATTGCCCTTAGCTTGACAGCACGCCACGAACAGCTTGGATAGTAGAGATTTGGGCGTGCGTTATTTTCCACACCAAACTCCTTAGCTCAGAGGTCTGGGTGCCTCTAACCTTGCCTGTGTGCCGGTCCGAGAGGAGAAGGGGCTACACTTGACCTTCCCCTTTGGGGAAGGGGGACCATTTATGGTGGATGAGGTGCGGTGGATGAGGTATAATTAAGTTTGAGTATCGCAACCTCATCCGTCAGCTACGCTGCCACCTTCCCCAAAGGGGAAGGTAAAATATACGATGCTTCTTCCGCCAATCTGCTTCGCTACCCCGGTGAGGGAGAATGTGTATGACAAAATGTCCGTCAGGGCATGACAAAATGTCCGTTCGGGCATGACAAAATGTCCGTTCGGGTATGACAAAATGTCACCCAACTATAACAATATACTATAACGTATACTATAACAGTATACTATAAGGAGCGCGTGCGCGCGAGAGAGAGGACAAGATTAAGACTTGAAGAAGGAAAAAATATTCCGGCGCTTCAGGCTATTTTGTTCTCTCTCTTTGATTTATGGGTATTTTGCGCCTTGCCGCTTGCTTTCCAAGCCCAAAACGCGCATACACCTTTTTCGACTTATTCTCGGGCAGAACGGGTTTTGTGGTGCATATTGTGCAAATCTCCGACAGGCTTCGAGCCGTTTTTTTGGAACCGAATCATACTTATAAGCCGCATTTTTCGTGTTAATATAGTATTGCAAGGGCGCGATGGAGGTTTATAACTACTATAGAATGTAGAAACGCAAAAAAGCGTTTCTGTGAGTCGATAGAGTCGACT
>CAYZZJ010000163.1:0-3091 GCA_964482885.1 uncultured Ruminococcus sp.
TACTTCACTTATCTATAAAAAATATTTTATAAATCCTGAAAATCGGCAGATGTAAGATCATTTTCAATATTATCTCTTGCAAGATCTGTATCAATCACAGAATATGCTGAAGATATCGGCTTTTCTTTAGCATGATACCTATTCTGGGAAACCTTCCCCCGACATCGGGAACGCGGAGATGCCCGCAGCACCGATCATGGGGTTGACGGGATCCTTGCCAAGGAGCTTGAGAACTACGTTGAAGAGCTTTGCGAAGAGTACGCCGCCTGCGGTATCAACGATGAACGCGACAAGACCGAGACCCATGATGAGAAGGGTGTTCAGGTTAAGGAACTGAGCTGCGGTCATGTTGAAGGCGATCGTGATGCCGAGGAAGATAGTGATAAGGTTGGCGAGAACCTTCTGCGCGGTCTCGGAGAGCGAGTCGAGAACGCCGCACTCGCGAATGAGGTTACCGAACATAAGGAAGCCGATGAGCGATCCTGCGCCGGGGGCGAACATACACGCGATAATGGTGATGATGATGGGGAAGAGGATCTTCGTGGTCTTAGAAACTGCGGCGGGCTTATATGCCATGCGGATCCTGCGCTCGTTCTTGGTGGTGAGCAGCTTGATTACCGGAGGCTGAATGATAGGAACGAGTGCCATGTAGGAGTAAGCCGCAACGGTGATAGCACCTATGTACTGCGAGCCGAGCTTGGTAGCTACGACGATAGAGGTAGGACCGTCAGCCGCACCGATGATAGCGATGGACGCATAGTCGCGGAAGTCGGGGAAGAATACCGATGCCATGCACAGCGTGAAGAAGATACCGAACTGAGCTGCCGCACCGAATATCATAAGCTTGGGGTTGGTGAGCAGAGGACCAAAGTCGATCATCGCGCCGATACCGATGAAGAGTATCAGGGGGAATAGCTCGTTTGCGATACCTGCCTCGTAGAGCGTGTGCAGAGGCTCTGCAGCTCCCGATGCGGGGAAGTTCATAATAATACAGCCGAAGCCAATGGGCAGAAGCAGGGTGGGCTCCATCTCCTTCTTGATTGCGAGGTAGATGAGCACGCCGCCGATAACCCACATGATGAGCATCATCCAGTTGGGCGTTCCGTCGGTAGAGCCCGTGAACAGCTCGCCTATGGGGGCAAACAGTGAGAGTAATTCCTTCATTGTCGTTCCTTTCTTTTATCTGATTTATATCCACACAATATTATAACGACAATCGAAAGCCGAAATTTTTGAATTTCGACTGCAAATCGAAGATTTGCAAGCAAATTTCCGGGGAAATTTGTCGATTTCTGTTGGGGTGATGTAGAATTGCAAAAAGCATCTACGTGCTTTTTGCTCGGCTGGATATCAACCGCGAAAAGGCAAAATGCCTTTTCAAACTACAAACATTATACATTACGAAGTGTCAAAAATCAAGCCCTGCGCGCGATTTTATTCGAGTGAGCGCGGAATCTCTTAGGAAAAATTTTACAAAATCTTGACTGTGCGTTAAAAATACGGGGATAATTGCTTAACATTTTTGAGGTATGATGGAGCTGACGGCATCGATTTTCATCATAGGTAAAGCTCATGCTCGCTCGCCTGCGGGCGGCGGAAAGGAGAGGTGTATGCTGCTACGTAAGCTCTTTAAGCTGCTTTTCTCGAGATATACGATATCCGCGCTGATAATTCTTCTCGATATAGCGATTTTAGCCTATCTGATAGTTTCCTTCAGCGCCTATTCGGTTGTCTTTCTCGTCGAGGTATTGGTAGTCAACCTTATGGTTCTGATTGCTATAATGAACGCCGATTATAATCCCGAATACCGCGTCAGCTGGATTGCGGTGGTGCTTATGTTCCCCGTGCTGGGCGCGCTCCTTTACGTGCTGTTTCATAGACACGGTATGCGAGATAAGGACAGGAGGCGCGCTACGGGGAGCATGGAGAAAATGCTGGAGCTTGACACCTGTGAGCTGCCCGTCGAGGTGCTTGCCGAGGTGGACGAGTCTGCGCCCGGAAAGGCGAGGGCGATAACGAGATGCGACCCTGCTGCCGCCCTGTATACGGGAGAATCCACCTACTATCCCTCGGGTGAGGAGCTGTACGCGGGTATTCTGCGCGCGCTCGGGAGCGCCGAGAAATTCATCTTCCTCGAATACTTCATAATCGAGGAGGGCGTCATGTGGGACGGTATACTCGATATACTTAAGGAGAAGGCTGCTGCCGGTGTCGAGGTGCGCGTTATGTTCGACGACATCGGCTGTATGAGAAGGCTGCCCAGCAGATATGAACGTACCCTGCGCTCATACGGTATTATGGCACAGCGCTTTTCGCCTGCATCTCCGCGCGTCAGCGCCGTGCATAACAACCGTGACCACAGGAAAATATGTATCGTCGACGGGGTGGTAGCCTTCACGGGCGGCGCGAATATCGCAGATGAGTATATAAACGCGGCAGAGCGCTTCGGACATTGGAAGGACGGGGGCGTATCGCTCAGAGGAGAGGCGGTAAACGGGCTGACAAGACTGTTCATATCTCTATGGGATATGACGGCGGGCAACGCCTCTGATTTTGAGAAATATATCACAAAATGTCAAGAAAAGATTACGGATAGCGGCTATTATATGCCGTTTGGCTCGGGTCCCGGTCCGCTCTATCCCGGCAAATCGGGTAAGCGTGTGTTCGAGGATCTGATAAATCAGGCGAGGCGGTACGTGTATATAACCACGCCGTATCTCATAGTTGATTTCGACCTTACCGCCTCGCTTATCGGGGCTGCGGAGCGCGGAGTTGACGTGAGGATAATAACGCCTGCGAAGGCGGACAAAAGGCTTGTGAAGGTGATGACGAAAAGCTCTTACGCGCAGCTTATCGCAGCGGGGGTGAAAATCTACGAGTACACCCCGGGCTTCATACACGAGAAGCTTGTCGTATCCGACGACGCCTACGCCGTTATCGGCACGATAAACTTCGATTACCGTAGCCTTGTGCATCACTTTGAGGACGCGGTGTGGATATGCGGCTCACCTACCGTTGCCGCCGCTCGCGACGGCTTTCTCGACACACTCTCGCGCTCGGTAGAGATTAGCGAGGCAGAGGCGCGCTTGAA
>CAYZZJ010000164.1:0-3049 GCA_964482885.1 uncultured Ruminococcus sp.
TGAGTCCCACAAGACCCGTGCCAATGCCTGCGAGCGCCGCCGCAAGCGTTACAATTATGTATTCATATCCCATTTGTTTTCCCCATAATTTCTAAAACATTTCACTTCACCTTAGATAGATTCTCTCCCTCGAATAAATTGGAATTTGTTTAATTATTGGGTTTGAAGTCAATTTCAGCTTTTCTTGCCTGAGCAGACAAATCCTTTGTTTTTTCAATAATGCTCGTATCAACCCCGCGCTTCGCATCGCCCTTGTGGATATAACAATAGAGGCAGCCGTCGCTACATTTACTACAACCTCTCCAGGGATTCCACATTGCCATACTATCGCCTCGTGAAATTCTTATTGGTGAGTCTATCATATCATATTTTTATGAATATTTCAAACTGTCCTTAAGGGTATGAAACATTGTGGCTATCTTTTTTCTACATGCCTTGCTAATATGCGCTTTCTCATTGATTTAGATATAAAAATATGATATAATGGTCTAAAACGATAGATTAATCTATCTGAGGGGCAGAATATATGAAGCTTACGGAAATACTTAAGAAGAGCACTCCGCATCTCTCCTTCGAGGTCTTCCCGCCGAAGACCACGACTACCTTTGAGAGCGTTAAGGCGGCGACCGAGGAGATCGCGAGGCTGAAGCCGTCTTTTATGAGCGTTACTTACGGCGCGGGCGGCGGTACAAGCGAGTATACGCTTGATATAGCTAAAAATATTAAGGCGCAGTGGGGCGTTCCAACGCTCGCGCATCTTACCTGCGTATCCTCGACGCGCGCGACCGTACAAGATATGATAGAGCGCATCAAAGCGGCGGGCATTGAGAACATAATGGCTCTGCGCGGCGATGTGCCCGAGGACAGGGCGAACGAGGACAGAAGCCTTTGGGATTATCGCCACGCGGTAGATCTTATAAAAGAGCTGAGAGCGTCGGGTGCCGATTTTTGCGTAGGAGCTGCCTGCTACCCCGAGATTCACCCCGAGAGCGCGAGTCGAAGCGATGATATAAGATGTCTTAAGGATAAGGTTGATGCAGGCTGTGATTTCCTCACAACGCAGATGTTCTTCGATAACAACCTTCTTTACAGCTTCCTTTATAAAATAAGAGAGGCGGGGATCACCGTTCCCGTGATACCCGGAATTATGCCGATCACGAACTCCCGATTCCTCGAGCGCAGCGTGAAGATGTCGGGGTGCTACCTGCCGCAGAGATTCAAGTCGCTTGTCGACAAGTTCGGCTCTGATCCCGAGGCTATGAAGCAGGCGGGAATCGCGTACGCGACGGATCAGATAATAGACCTCTATGCGAACGGCATCACAAACGTACACGTCTACTCGATGAACAAGCCCGACATAGCAAGGCAGATACAGCGGAATCTCTCTGCCATAATCGGAAAATGAGCACTGTTATAACAAAGGAATATTCCTCACCGAGCGTGGATATGCGAGAGATATCGAGGTATCTCGGCTGCCGCGAGAGGAATGATGACGTAGAGACGCTGATACTCAGCGCACTCGATATCTGCAAAGATAAGTTGTCATATAGGCTGTGTTATGCCGAATATGATTTGAAAATTGACGGGTATACCTGTGACCTTGGGTTTGCAAGGGTGGAGAGCTGTGACCTCGCCAAGTGCCTTTTGGGCTGCTCGCGTATTCTGCTTTTTGCGGCGACGGTGGGCGTCGGGATTGACCGTCTTATATTAAGGTACGGCAAGAGTGAGCCTTCGCTGTCGCTTGCTCTGCAGGCTGTGGGCAGCGAGCGCGTTGAGGCTCTTGCGGACGAGTTCTGCCGCGAGATGAAGGAGAGCTATGCTAAAGGCTCGCTCTCGCTTCGCCCGAGGTTCAGCGCGGGCTACGGAGATCTTACGCTCGAGCTGCAGCGGGATATATTTGCGGCACTCGGGTGCGAGAAGCGAATAGGCGTTACACTTAACGATAGTCTTATTATGTCGCCGAGCAAGAGCATAACGGCGATAATTGGCATTTACTGATTGGAAAAGATATGAAAATTCTCGACTATTTGAAGGAAAATTTACTTGTCCTCGACGGTGGCATGGGTACGCTTTTACAGAGCGCGGGTCTGCCCGCGGGGGAGCTGCCCGAGAGGTGGAATATCACACACCCCGAGGTGGTGCGTAAGATACACCGCGACTATTACGAGGCAGGATCCGACGTGGTTTCCACTAATACCTTCGGGGCAAATCCCCTGAAGCTCTCCCCCTCTGAGCTTGACGAGGTGGTGCGCGCGGCTGTGGAGAACGCGAGAGCTGCCGCAGAGGGGCTTTCGGGCGAGCGCTACGTTGCGCTCGATATCGGCCCTACGGGAAAGCTCCTGAAGCCTTACGGGGATCTCGATTTCGAGGACGCGGTTTCGGCGTTTTCGGAGGTTGTTAAGCTGGGTGTAAAATACGGCGTTGACCTCATATTTATAGAGACCATGAGCGATAGCTATGAGACCAAGGCGGCGTTGCTTGCCGCGAAGGAGTCTTCGGAGCTGCCCGTGTTCGTTTCCTGCGCCTACGGCTCTGACGGAAGGCTGCTTACGGGTGCTTCGCCTGCGGCTATGGTTGCTATGCTTGAGGGCATGGGCGCCGATGCTATAGGCGCGAATTGCTCGCTCGGTCCGAAGCAGCTGAAAGGCGTTGTCGAGGAGCTTTTGCGCTACGCGAGCGTGCCCGTTATAGTTAAGCCTAACGCAGGCTTGCCAAAGGTTATAGAGGACCGGACGGTGTATGATGTAAGTGCCGAGGAGTTCGGGCGCGAGGTGCTGGTGCTTGTAAATGAGGGTGCAAGGATTGTTGGCGGCTGCTGCGGAACAACGCCCGAATATATTAAGGCTATAAGCGAGCATCTGCCGGGTATCCCTACCGGAATAACCGTAAAGTCGCATACGCTCGTTTCCTCGTATACACACGCCGTCGATTTTGGGAACGCTCCCATTCTTATCGGCGAGCGCATTAACCCCACGGGTAAAAAGCGTTTCAAGCAGGCGCTCCGCGAGGGTGACGTGGATTTCATCGTCGAGGAGGGCTTAGGACAGGA
>CAYZZJ010000165.1:0-3033 GCA_964482885.1 uncultured Ruminococcus sp.
ACGCAGAACCTTGTTATTCGCTCTGCTCATAATAAGGGTTTGGGCTTAGCCCATTTGTATTTGACTAGCCAAACGCGATGCCCACAACTAATGACGCTTTCAAAATTCTCCGCTAAGAGCATCAACCTGAATTGCTTCTCGAAGGCATTTATACTTTCCCTTACCTTTCCTCTTTTGGGACACAAACGCTTTCGCCCTTTACAATGCTGTTTTCCGGATATACACCACGTAGGCACGTCATAGGATATACCGACGTTCCACTGCCCACCACGGTTCCCGGATTAAGAACGCTGTTGCAGCCTATATCCGCTTTGTCTCCAAGAATCGCGCCAAGCTTGCGAAGCCCGGTTTCATAGTCAACGTCACCGTGTATAACGACCGGCTTGCCATCAGCTTTGAGGTTAGAGCACACCGTACCCGCTCCTGCGTGCGCCTTATATCCAAGTATGGAATCGCCCACGTAGTTATAGTGCGGAATCTGTACGTTGTTGAGCAGGATGCAGTTTTTTAATTCCGAAGAATTTCCGATAACGCAGTCCGCGCCTGTGATAACACCGCCTCTGATAAAGGCGCCCGGGCGTATCTCGCACCCTGAGCCTATTATAGTCGGACCTTCAATTGTAGCCGTAGGATATATTTTTACATTTTCACCCACAAGAACGCTTTCGGATATCATAGTATATCCCGGCATACCTTTTTCGATAAGATCCAGAATGTAGCTCTTAAGCTTAGGGAGCATCTCCCACGGATATTCGCAGGAGTCGAAAAGAGGAGCAAGATAATCGGGTACAGAGGCGTAAAGCTCCTTTGTTTTAACACGCTTATTCAACGAGGTGCCCTCCGTCCTTTATGGCTTTTACAATCATTTCCGTATACTCGACGCACTTTTCGCGAGTCTGTGCCTCAACCATAACGCGAATAACGGGCTCTGTGCCGCTTTGACGGAGGAGAACCCTTCCGCATTTGCCGAGCATCCTTTCAATGTTTTCGATCTGATTTTTAACTCCCTTGTCTTCAACAGCCAAGGCCTTATCCTTTACACGCACACTCTGAAGATATTGAGGATAAAGCTTTATTGGCTCAGCAAGCTTTGAAAGTGTAGTCTTGGAATCACATATCTCTTCCGTCACCATGATAGCCGTGAGTATTCCATCTCCGGTAGTGGCGTATTTTTTCATGATGATATGCCCCGATTGCTCCCCGCCGATAGTATAGTTGTTGTTTTGCATACATTCGTACACAAAACGATCACCTACCGCCGTCTGTACGCATTTAATACCTATTCTTTCCAAGCTCGCAATAAATCCGCTATTGGACATTACCGTCATAACAACGGTGTCACCGTTGAGTGTTCCCTTGGATTTAAGGCGCTTGCCAAGAATATAGATTATAGAGTCACCGTCAACGATGCTGCCGTTCTCATCAATGGCAATACATCTATCGGCGTCGCCGTCGAAAGCGAAGCCTACGTCAAGATGCTTTTCCCTGACTAGCTTTTGAAGCCTTTCAATATGAGTAGAGCCACAGCTTTCGTTGACGTTAAGCCCGTCAGGCTCATTTCCTATAACATACGTCTGCGCACCAAGAGCGCTGAATACCGCGTTTGCAATGTTCCATGAAGCTCCATTTGCACAGTCAAGGCCTATCTTCAGATTCTTATAAGAGTTAGATGCTATAGATATGAGATAGCCAATGTAACGGTTTCTCCCTGCAACGTAGTCGTGAATGCACCCTATTTGCGCTTTTTTAGCCAGAGGAAGATCATCTCCTGCCACTCCAAGAGCTGCAAGATCTCCGTCAATATATGCTTCAATCAGTGAAACCGTATCGTCATCAAGCTTTTCTCCGTGAGAGTTGATGACCTTTATCCCATTGTCATAATAAGGATTATGCGATGCGGTAACCATAATGCCGCAATCAAATCCGTCAACTCTGGTCACATACGAAACGCCGGGAGTTGTCGTCACGTGAAGCATATAAGCATCAGCACCCGATGCGGTGATTCCCGCAACTATAGAATATTCGAGCATATAGCTCGAGCGACGGGTATCCTTTCCTATAACGATACGCGGGCGATACCCCGATTTTTTACAGCCCGAAAGCTTTGATGAATAGTACCATCCGAGGAATCTGCCCAATTTATACGCATGCATAGACGTTAACGTTACATTAGCCTCGCCCCTAAAGCCGTCTGTTCCAAAGTATTTATTTCTCTTGCTATCAGCGCTCGGCTTCGCTATATCTATCTCTTCATGTAAAAGCTCATCCGTTGAAACACCGAAAATTTCGGAGAGTCGAAGCACCTTATCTATTTGTGGAAGCATTTGCCCCATCTCCCACTTGGACACCGACTGTCTTGAAACGCCCAGCATTTCAGCAAGCTGCTCCTGAGAAATAGCCTTTGAAATCCTTAGCTGTACGATCTTTTGATCTATTGTCATAACAATTCTCCTTAAGTAACGTTTTGAGGATTACTCCATGTCTTTTATATAAATATTATACCAAGTATAATTACTGTTGGCAACCAACTTTGCATTGATTTTTTCGCAACCGTCGGTTGCGAAAGGCGTTATTTCATGACCATTCGTTTGCAAAAATCGATTTGATAGCATGCAAACCCGAGCGCTTTTGACAACTTTGATTGGCGAAAGATCCGCAGTAGCTCATACTGCCAGATTACATGCAATAAAAAGAACAGAGGCGCGGTCTCGTGGAGTCCGCGCCTATCATATTCAGTCGATTTATTTATTTTTCCTCACCGTCAGCCTCGGTATACTCAATCAAATCCGATACGCCACACCCAAGCGCGGCACAAAAGCGATCAAGAACATAGCCGTCGTATCTTATAACCTTATTCTTATAATAATTGTCAACTATCTGAAAGCTCACGCCGGTCCTCTTGGAAAGCTCATATCTCGTAATACCGTGGGTATCAAGATACCTGTCAAGTGTTAAACGTATCATAATAATCTCCATTACGTCGCCTGCGGCGACCGCACGAATAGTTAATTAATTTTCGGTATCGCTATCTGA
>CAYZZJ010000166.1:0-3012 GCA_964482885.1 uncultured Ruminococcus sp.
GTACGCACGGTGGTGTGGGAGGTCGGCGGTTAATCACCGCCTCCTACCCGATTTAAACATTTTGGCTCTGCCAAAATATATCGCGTCACCGCAGGCGACATATCACTCCCGAAGGGAATATCGCAAATCCCATAGGGATTTATATCGCTGCGTGTTCTCTTTTAACGGAGAACGCGCGACAGTCGCTTTGCCTTAGTTCGTCTTACCGCCGAGGCAATAAGACCGAGCAAGAGAGCGAGGGTGACACCGGCAGAGGTAGCTGTAAGTCCGCCTGTCAGTATGCCTATCGCACCGTCCTTGTCGATAGCCTCGCGCACGCCGCGTGCCACCGATGCGCCAAAGCCGGTCAGCGGCAGAGAAATTCCGCAGCCGAAAATTTCGTACAGCGGCTCGTAAGCCCCGACGGCAAAGAGAAGGACACCGAGTGACGCGAGGGAGACGAGGATACGCGCAGGCGTCAGCTTTGTTTTATCTATAAATATCTGCACCACAGCGCAGACAAGTCCGCCAAAGATGGCGGCGAGAATTATTTTGGTCATAGAAACTCCTGGTTATACACGGCAGAGCCGTGATGAGATACACAGCAGGGCTGTGATGATATACAGCCCAGAGGGCTGATGATATGCCACCTTCGGTGGATGATATACCGCTTTTCAAGCGGATGTAAGGAGCGGAGCGACGGAATAGAGAGCGACTCGTCGCGAGCGTCTATACACGGCACAGCCGTGATTACATACCGCTTCGCGGATTACATACATTCCTTTGGCGTGATTGCATCTTCATTCTCCAAAAGAATGAAAATGCACAAGCGGAGCTACGCCGCGGATAGAGTTCTTTTGTAGGAGCGAGGACTGTGACATCATAGCGCCCGTTGAGAGAAACAGAACGTCATTTACCTCACCGCGTGCAAGCATAGGCAGAATATGTGCCGAAAGCACCGATGCCGAGGTGCCGCAGCCCGATGCGCCTGCGTGTACGTCCTTTTTCTTCATATTGTAAAGAAGCAAACCGCAATCTGTATGGCGCGGTACTGCCGCTGGGAGCTTTTCGGACAGGATTTCGTGGAGTATCCTTGTGCCGACCGTGCCGAGGTCACCCGTCACGATAAGGTCGAAGTCGCGCGGTGTAAGCCCCGTTTCCTCAAAGTAGGCGAGAATGGAATCTGCCGCGGCAAAGGACATAGCCGCACCCATATTCGCCCCGTCGGTTATCGCACCGTCGATAAGCCTGCCGACGAGAAATTCGGTTATGCCGACGGCGTGCCCGTCACTCTTTTTCTCGCGCAGACTATCCATTGTACCGAGGATAAACGCTCCGCTTGCCGTTGCCGTCCACTGTGCCGTGGGCGGTCTTTGTGCGCCGTATTCGGTGGGTGCGCGGAACTGTCTTTCGGCGGCGAGGTTATGCGAGGTGGTGAGGGTTGCCACTCTTTCGTACGGTCCGACCGCGAGCATCGAGGATGCTAAAAGCAAAGACTCGGTACAGGTCGAGCAGGCGCCGTAAACGCCGATATGCGGTATACCGAAGGAGTCGAGTGCAATAGCACTCGCCACGCATTGGTTCTGCAGATCCCCCGCAATTATAATATCTATATCCTCGTGCGATAGCGACGCCTTCTGCATCGCGATATTCAGGGCGACCCTGCCCATCTCAGCCTCAGACATCTCCCAGGTCTGCTGCCCGAATTTGTCCTCGGGGTCTATAAAATCAAATCTCTCGCCGAGCGGTCCCTCGCCCTCCTCGTGTCCGCCGACCGCACTGTGTGCGATTATCATGGCGGGGCGTTCAAGCCTTGTTACTCTCCTCATTTTAGGTTTTACCCCTTTGTTTGTAAATAATAGTTATCAATCAAGTTGGATTTTGCCGAGAAATACTATATTATATAGCCGAAAGAAAATAATAAATTATACCGTAAAGAGTGCCCGATGCAAGGACGAAAAGTATGACGGGACCGCACACGGTGAATATCTTAGCACCAACACCGAGGACGAAGCCCTCGCTCCTTGCGTCCATTGCCTGGCTTATCACCGAGTTTGAAAATCCGCTTATCGGAACGAGTGTTCCCGCGCCCGCGTGCTTGGCTATCGAGTCGAAAACGCCGATAAGCGTAAGTGCCGCCGCGAGGGCAATTACCGAGAGAGATACCAGCATCGGGGCGTCCCTTTCGCTTACGCCGAGTGAGAGGAAAAGCTGCTTCAGCGCCTCGCCGCCTCCGCAGATAATGCCACCGAAGAAGAATGCCTTTACAAGATTTTTACCGAGCGGAGAGCCGGGGCTTGCCTCCTTTATTAATTGCTTTTTGCCTTCGGTTGTATATTGATTCATACGAAAAAACTCCTTAGCTTAGGTAAATTTATTTTGCTCCGAGCGACGGTAAAAATACGCTGTAGTATAATTTAGTCGGTAAATGTTGATTTTTGCGCTCCGCTGTGATAAAATAACCTTAGAATAAATGAAAGGAGGCACACCGTGAAGAATAAAAGCATTCCCGACACCGCCACCGGCGAGCTTGATAACCTGACGTCCGTCACGGAGGCTGACGCCGATGAGAGCGTGGCAGAGGAAACTGCCGAGGACATACTCAGGACGGTCACCGACGACAGTGAATACTACGCCGTAAACGCGGAGAACGGTAACCTCTTATGGTCTGCCGCGTCTATAATATTCGCCGTGCTTTCGGTCGTGCTGTTTTCCTTCTTCTATATAGGCGCGATAATCTGTGCCGCCGTGGCTGTCACCCTCTCGGTCATAGCCTCGCGCAAGCTCGGCTTCTTTGACAGAATGGCGCTGTTCGGTCTTATCTTCGGTATATTCGGCGCTGTGTTCGGCATCTTCTCGATGATAATTGACCTTAGCGGTATTTTCGTGGGAGTGGCGTAACATCAATTTTTTCTACGAGAGTAACGATAGCAAGAATACTCTTTACAAGTATCACGCAATATGGTATAATGATTATGGAATATAAGTGACAGCCCCTCGAAGTATCGGCTGCCGAGCTTAACAAAGCGGGGT
>CAYZZJ010000167.1:0-3007 GCA_964482885.1 uncultured Ruminococcus sp.
AACAGTAGCGGAATATCCTTATTAAGCGAGCAGACGGCTTTCGCAAACTCAAAGCCGTCTAGATTCGGCATCATTATCTCCGAAACGATCAAATCAAAGGTTGTCTTATACATCTCGTCGTACGCGCTCTCTGCATCAAGACAGCCAACAGCCTCGTATCCGCTGTTATTCAAAAACGAGCAGACACTACGGTTAAGGTCTCTGTCATCCTCAACAACTAAGATTTTGAACATGCTTTAATCCTCCGTGGGTACATTTATGCATTTTACAAATATATTATAGCACAGAATTGTTAAAGTTTTGTTTGTGATATGCTCTTATTCAAAAAATAATAAATATATTTCAGGCTATTTATCGAATAATAAACGAGGGCAACGCCGATTTCGGCGTTGCCTTTAGATTTATACCAAGCTTGTTTTCTCCATCACAGCCTTGCTTGCTACACCTAAGCCTACCGCAAAAAGCAGGCTTCCTACAATGCAAAGGAGTACGTTTACTACTGTTGAGGCGAGGGGTGTTATCATCGACACCATCATAAACAATAGCATTCCGCCGCCAAGCGAGCCGCAGATAGAGAGCCATGCTCTCTGCTTTGCCGCAATGCTGATAAGAGTGAAGATGGAAACGAATACGGGCATCAGGAATATCTTTGCGAGCATACACATTATTATGTTGCCGGCATTAAGCCCACACAAATCGAAGGAAAGACCCGCAACAGCTCCGCCGATAACCGAGCCTGTGAAATATGCGACAAGCATCACAGCACCGCAAAGGAAGCCGCAGAGCGTTTTGGATATTACGTAATCTCCCTTCTTCGCTCGAACGGTAAAAAGATTTTTCGCATATCCGCTTCTGAAATCGTCTGATATAAACAGGCATACGAATACGGCAACTGCCATAAACATCATGTTTATATTGCACATCATAAATATATCGCTACCGCCCATAGCCTCGCCGCCGGGGAGTGTGCCTATGTTCTGCCAGGCGTTCTCGGGGCCTTGCATAATCGTTTCGACGCCGGTCTGCGGATTTACCGAGACGGCACCGTCCATCATCCCCATCATCACCGTCATCAGAACGGGAACTAAAAGAGCGCAGGCGATAAGTATATACAAGAGACGGGATTTAAGCATTCTGCGAAAATCAACATTTAGCATGCTTAAAAGACGCTTCTTAAAGGGATATTTTTCAAAGGCTACCTTATTTTCCATTTTCACATGCCTCCTTTCATCAAATTGATGTAGTACTCTTCAAGACCGATTTTGTCGGTTTGGATCTCGCTTATACAAATACCGTTATCATAGAGATACTTCACAATTTCCTCGGGCGTTGTCATATCGTATACACGGATATATCCCGCCTCGTCTTCTTCTACGCGAGAATACTTACAGCTTAGAAGCATCTTCGTCCTATCGATTTCAGTCGAAAGAAGCGCTAAGTAAGTAGGACAACTCTCGTCAAGCTCCGCCGCCGTCATCTCCACAATCATTCTTCCGTGGCGTATAATGCCATAGTGAGTAGCAACCTTCTCGAGCTCGCCAAGCAGGTGAGATGAAACTATAATACTGCGCTCTCCGTCCTTTATAATATCGAGGAAAACCTCGCGCATGATGCGCATTCCGTCAGCGTCAAGACCGTTGAGCGGCTCGTCAAGCACCAGCAAGGTGGGATTGCCGAGCAATGCCATAGCAATACCGACTCTCTGCTTCATACCGAGCGAGCAGTTCTTATATTTATTGCCCGCGGCGCCCTCCATGCGAACGGTCTTAAGTGCTTTGATGACCTCCCTCTCGGGATCCGGTATAGAAAGATTGGTAGCCTGGAGCATCATATTATCCCAAACGGTAAGTCCGGGGAAGCAGCCGGGTGCTTCGATTAGAACGCCCATCTTTGCTCTAACGGACTCATCTGTATGGTCCTTGCCGTAGAGCTTAATAGATCCGCCGTTTTGGGGGATCAGTCCGCATATCATCTTCTCGGTTGTGGATTTTCCCGAGCCGTTTTCTCCTATGAAGCCGTATATAGCACCCATAGGAACCGTCATATCAAGTCCCACAACAGCCTGCTTAGGGCCGAAGTTTTTTGATAAGCCTTTTATTTCAACTGCATTCATTTATCAGCCCTCCCATCAATAAACGTCGCACCTTGAAAGCACCTTGGTGCCAAGGTAGTTATAGAAGAACGCCCATACGAGCGATACGGCAATGCAGATAAGCAATGAGCCGATGCCGCTCGAAAGGTTGGCATTTACCGATGCACCGTAAAGAAATACGTTAAGGAAGCCCGTGGGAATATGCAGATTCTCTACTATTGCTCCAGCGCCTATAATCAGAATGCCTGTTCCGAAGAAGAAGGAGGAAGCTATCGAAATACCGAAGTATCTTCTGAAAACGATATTGAGGAAGGTGAACAGACTCGCCCAGCCGAGCGACATGATCATCTTTCCTAGTATTGCAATAATAAGTGAGCAGACGTTAACCGAGGTTTCGTATCCGGCAATCAGTCCGCCAACCGTACCGCCTATAAAGTAGCTGGCACACATACAAGCCATTGCGAAGGCGCATACGAGGCTCTTGGATATCATATAATCCTGCTTCTTTGCGTGGGTAGTAAAGAGCTGCTTGACGTATCCCGAGCTGTAATCGTGACCAATGAATATAGAAACCATAATACCGCCGAAGATAAACACCATATTCATATTGGCATAATCGGCAATCGTTTCTATTACGTAAAGCGTTTTCGTCGATGCGATGATCTGCCATACGTTGGAATAGAGGGGATCCATTGTATTGCCGCTCTGATCAGGTATCATAGTCATCGCAGATACCATAGCGGGGATTATAGCCGCGGTGACAAGGAAGATATAAAACAGCGGCGTATGGAAAAGGCGGTAAAAATCCACGCCGAGCATACCCTTAATCCTGGTGGTAAAGCTCGGGGACTCGAACGTTATTTCACGTGTGCTGCTCATTCGCTGATATCCTCCTTTGTCATAAGCTCTATATAG
>CAYZZJ010000168.1:0-2988 GCA_964482885.1 uncultured Ruminococcus sp.
GATACAAGACCCGTAAGCTTCATTATCTCGCGCTTATGCATAAGCAGCTTCTTCGGGCGTAACGGGTCGCGGTTAAAAATGTTACCCTGCTCATAAGGGCTTATATGTATGCCGAGGGCAAACATCTCGCCCCCGTCTATCTCGCAATAGGAATCCTTAAGGTTAACTCCGCCTGCGCGCAGAGATTTTACCTCCGTGCCAAACAGCTCGATTCCAGCCTCATAGGTTTCAATCACGAAGTAGTCGTGCCGCGCCTTTCGGTTGTCGGCGATTATCTTCGTACCCTTTTTTTCTTCTGCCATATCTTCTCCGTAGTAATCAGTAGCTTTTATATGCTAATTCTAGCATATTCGTGAGCAAAAATCAACCTCTGCCCACCCGCGATGCGAAAATTTCGGATACAAGCTCTAAAACCTTGAATTTAACGGTGTATTTTCCCGCCGTGATAAGACGTGCCTCCTCGCCGTTATAACCGAGTATCGCATCGTCGGCATCAGCGCTCTCGCACGCCACGTCAAGGCATAGCGGCGGATACATCACACACCACCAGTTCTCGCCCTCCGACGCCCCGAGCATAACCCTGAGCGAGGTGTAGTAGCCCTCGGGAAGCGCAAAGTCCCCATACTCGCGCCTCTCATACCATTCCGTACCGAGCAACACCTCGCTCGTATATCCGAAGCCCGCCTCTTTTATCCAGGCGTCAACGTCGCGCTCAATCTCACTCTTAAGCTCGTATATCGCCTCTACGGCCCCCGATTTACTCTCTTTTTGAGAGAGTAAGCTGCCGTACTTTTCAAGCAACCTGTCGCGCACAGAGAGCTTAAGCTCCTGGTCTGCCTTGCTGTTTGAGTTCGCGAGTATATGTAGCCTCAGCGTGTCCTCGTAGATAGCCCCTTCCTTTTCAGTGGGGATTGCTGCCATAACTAAAACGGCAAAAAGAATGGCTATAACAGCACCCATAATGCTCTTACATCTTTCCATAATAACCTCGGTAATAAGTGGTAGACAGAGAAAGCACCGCCCACCGCCGAGTGATGCTCATCTTGAACCGTCTTCCATGTCATTATGGACGCCAATGCCTGCTTTATTCGCCTGTCGAAAAGTTATTGCTCCCCCGAGCATAGACCGATAACAGCCTTAACCCTCTCGGCGTTAACCTTAAGCACGCGCCTGTCGTACGTAACAAATCCGTTGGTTTCGTCCTCGACGTCGGATACCTGGGTGTATACGAATGCCGACGCGCCACCCTTAACAAGCGACAGCACCTCGTTTTGGTAGAGTGCAATTACCGCATTTTCAAAGCTCTCGGCGTCATCAAAGAGCCTGTATCCGTAATTCGCCTTGCCGAAAAGATGACCCTCTACTCTATAAGAGTATCCACCGAATTCGCTGATAACGAGCGGACGTCCGTCAAGAGCCTTCGGCTTAAGCGCCTTAAAATATATATGCCTCGAGTCAACGTCGCTTCTCGTTCTTCTGAACCAGCCCGAGGTGGAGTCTATAATGCGCGAGGAATCGACAGCCCGCAGCCGCTCGTACATCACGTCCGATGAGAACTGTCCCCAGCCCTCGTTGAATATCGTGTAGTAAACTATGGAAGGGTGATTGTATAGCAGCTCGGCTGTACCGATCATCGTTTCTTCAAATATCGCGCGCGACTCGGGGTTTTTGTGCAGGTGCTTATCCGAGAGCCTTTGCAGGCCTACCGTCGGCAGAGCGGTGTCGCGAATGAATGAATACCTCGAGTTGTTGACCATGTCCTGGAAGACCGCGATGCCCTCCTTGTCGCACAGATAGTAGAATATCTCAGGCTCTATCTTTATATGCTTTCTTAGCATATTGAAGCCGAGCGACTTCGCCATTCTTATATCATCAAGATACCCCTCCTCGGTGGCAGGAAGGAAAAGCCCGTCGGGGTAGTAGCCCTGGTCTAACAGACCGTTGAAAACGTAGGGCTTTCCGTTTAAGCAGATGCGCTCAACACCGTCGACATTCCTTATATCAACCGTCCTTATGGCAAAGTAGCTCCCGACTTTGTCCTCGCCCGCTGTTACGGTGACGTCATAGAGATACGGGGTCTCGGGAGACCATAGACGGGGATTTTCGGGAAGGATATCTACCCCCTCGCCATCAAACTCGATCCTTGTGCCATCACTCATCTCTACAATCTTGTGAGATGCTCCGCCTACAACGTCGAGATGCACTCCACCCTCAATTTGTGTAAACCTTAATTGACAAATATGCTCATTTGGCAGGCTTTCGAGCCATACCGACTGCCATATTCCGCTGACGGGTGTGTACCACATTCCGCCGCGCTTGTGCGTCTGCTTGCCGTAGGGATATTTGAGATCTAGCGCATCGCGAGAGATCACGGCTATCTCGATCTCCCCCTCCAAGATAAGCTCGGTAATATCGAAGGAGAAGGGAAGATATCCACCCTTATTCTCGCCTGCAAGGCTGCCGTTCACGTATACCCACGCCTCTTGGTCAACAGCACCGAAATTAAGCATCAGCCTACCCTTAACGAAGCCCTCGGGCAGAGCTATACGCTTTTTATAGTACATATATTCGTCGGGCGCGACTGTTCTCCCTATTCCGCTGAGCGGTGACTCGGGAGGAAAGGGCACGAGTATCCTCTCCGTGCATTCGCCGATCTCGCGGCTCTTACCGATACCGAACTCCCACTCGCCGTTAAGAGAAAGGTATGATTCTCTCACCATGGACGGGCGAGGGTAGTATGAGTGCGGGCACTCCCTGTTCATTTCCTCTGCGTATTTAGTTGTCAGTCCCGAGTTATTCATACGACCTCCTCTGTAATCGCTTTTTCTCTATTTTACCACCGCACAGCATAAAATGCAAGTACACGCGCAAAATGTTGCCCGATTTCAAACACCCCCTTTACAAGTATCACGCAATATGGTAAAATGATTATAGAATATAAGTGACAGCCCCTCGAAGTATCGGCTGCCGAGCTTAACAAAGCGGGGT
>CAYZZJ010000169.1:0-2847 GCA_964482885.1 uncultured Ruminococcus sp.
TGAATTTTCCAAGATTTTGCCTTGTTTTTATTGAATTCTTAATGAGACAGCCCCTATTATTTCGCTTTGCGAAATCAGTCCGCCTTTTCCTCGCCGGAAAGCATCTCGCCTACGTTAGTCTTAATAACGCTTGCGTTGTCCTCAAGCTTCATGCCTGCGGGGAGAATTACCTTAACGAGACCGAGAGTAGCAAGCTCCTCGGTGGACTGATAAGGACGGTGATAGTCGAGATTCGCGACCTTGCCCTCGGGAATCTCAAGCACCTTCATCATCTCTGCGATAAGCTCGAGCGTGTACTTAAGCGCTCTGTCGCTCTTAACCTTCATAAGAAGGGGAACGTCCTTGAACTTAGGCTTTGCAGACATATCGTTGAAGTGATACTTCTTTGCGTTATAGCTTGCGGGATCGAGATTGAGGTAAACGAGAAGTGCGTTACCCTTGATATTGATCTTCGCGCACTGTACTCTGCCCTTATTGAAGGCATCGTAATTCCAGCTCATTCTCGACTTAACTCCCTTGTAGGAAAGGAGTGCATTCTTAATAGCGGTGTAATAATCCTGCAGAGCACCCGACTGGATATATCTCGACTCGAACGAGGTTCTGAAGCGAACTCTCACAGCCTCGACAGCACCCTCGGGAAGCTGACCGTCCTCCTTCGCCTCAACGAAGTTGATATTTATAACGGGCTTAAGCTCTGCGACGGGGGCAGGCTCAAGAACTACTGCAGGCTCTTCTGCTACAACCGCTACGGGCTCTTCGACAGCCTCGGGCTCCTCTTGTGCAACCGCTGCGGGCTCTTCAACAACCTCGGGCTCCTCTTGTGCAACCGCTGCGGGCTCTTCGACAGCCTCGGGCTCCTCTTGTGCAACCGCTACGGGCTCTTCGACAGCCTCGGGCTCCTCTTGTACAACCGCTACGGGATCTTCAACAACCTCGGGGTCTTCTGCTGCAATCTCCGCAGGCTCTTCGGTAGCCTCAGCGACCTCGGGAGTAGCCTCGGCATCGGGCTGAGCCTTCTCGGGTGCGGACTCTGCCGCCTCGGCAGCCTTCTTCTTACGAATATGAAGAATCACAAGAACGACGCCGCCCGCAATAGCGAGAACGACGAGAACTACGATAAGAATGATAAGCCAAGTAAAATCGGGCTCAACGTAAGGCACGGGAGCATCTGCGGCTACCGCAACGGCTACAAGACCGAAATCTGCCGTGTCAAACTCTATGTAACCGGCATTGACAGCGGCGGTTATCTTAGTTCCCTCACCGTCGGCATTAAGGGCGTAAGCCTCAAGACCACTGTTATTTTTGATAGCCTCGGGAAGACGAATCCTAACCTTAAAGGAAGTGTCGGAAAAATCCTTTGCCTTGCCGTTTTCAACAAATTTTATCTCATATGCTAACAAAACCTTACGATACGAGTCATCGTCAAGCGTAAATCCGGGATATACACCCGATACGTCAGCAGCAACAAGCTCTGCGCCTCCGATAACGTCCTCTGTCGAGGAAACCGAAAGAACAACGTTTCCCTTAGTATCCTTATACTCTCCGGAATCTGCAAATGCGCTTACCATGAAGATGGCAGACAACAGAGAAAGCACCAGAAGGACGGTGAGAAGCGAGCGAACAGTCTTTTTCATAACCAAATACCTAACCTTTCGCTGTACGTGCGAGTGCGCGTACGGATTTCGCCCAAGCGCATAGCGCACAGGCGTTACACAGTCATTATAACACTGCGCGCGAGATATGTCAATGTTTTCCACGTAAAATAACATATTTTTGTGAGATGTGGCAACGCGGGTGTGATAATTTGCACAACAATTTTATTAAAAATCAGCTAAAAACTCGGCACGGGGCGGGCTGCTTGTAGCCTTTGCACTTACTGTTACGCGTTTTTACCCCAGAGGCGTGTCAAATTTCAACTGAGCAAACAGCGTCTGTCAATCTTTACACGCCCCCACACTTGCTAAATCGGGAGAAACCGCTCCGCCCGAAAGCCTAGGTCGACAAAATTCATCTTGACAAAACATATAAAAGGTTATATAATTTTATTGCTCAAATCTTTATGGGGCCGCAATGGTTTCGACAGGGGTTTTGAGGTATGATAAGCGTGGCGGGCAGGATAATCCCGTTAAAATGTCCAACCTAAATAATAAACGACAACAATACTGTTGCTCTTGCAGCGTAAGCTGTGACGCGGCATTAACGCCGCCCGTACCGCGGGAGAGGACTACGGCTCCCGCCGTGCGTCAAATCAGTAGTGAAAGTGAACCGAGATTTCGCTCTTGTATCGGTCACTGACTAAAGGGCTACCGAAGCGAGAGCCTGTCTATCGGCGCTCACCAAGGGAATATTTAATAGATATGACTGCCCACGGAGAAGGTTGTGTCAACGGGCTTTCGGACACGGGTTCAATTCCCGTCGGTTCCACCATCAAAGGGCGACAAAAAAGATGTCGCCCAGAAACAAGGAGAAAAATAGATGATTTTTGCAGATAACCCTCACGATACCTCAAGGCGTACAACCGTATTCTCGACGAGACGCGCGAGAGTACGCCTATGTCATACTCGGAAAGCCGATAACCGTCGTCAGCGATCAGGAACGTGAAAAAGAGCGTTTTATTCTTGAAACCTTCATCAACGACATCAGCAAAAAGAAGATGGAAACCTACAAGGCAGATGCGGAATACATCGGAGAGTGGGTGAAATCAGGCAAAAATCTCATAGTATACATTTAACGAAAAGGCATCGGTGAAATATCCGATGCTTTTTTGGTGAAGAATTGTCTAAACCTCTCCGAAACGGATTGACAATTTGAAAAATTGGGTGTATAATAATTTCGAGGTGTTCGGCA
>CAYZZJ010000170.1:0-2793 GCA_964482885.1 uncultured Ruminococcus sp.
CATTATACCACAAAATATTGAAAAAGTATTGAACGAAACAATTTTCTCAGAGGTGCCATCTACACTTTGTTATATCATAAGCAAAAACGCTTGCTTGCAAGGGCTTTTTACGCCATGCTTCAATAGCGCAGGCGCACGACAGTGCGCCTATAGAGCAACGCCCAAAGACTTGCAAAGCAAGGCTTTATACGTGGATTACATCTTACTTTCAAGATATGTAGCATATTTTTTTGTTCAGTATCGGAAAATACCCGTTTTTCATCTACGAAATCAAACATAAAAATTTCACCATTAAAAAGCGAAAATCCCTTGAAAAATCAAGGGATTTCGGGGCGATATCTTTTTGTCGCCCTTTGATGTGTTTGGAGGTCAAAATGACAACTGAATTAAAGTGATTACAATATCATTCGTATTCAGATATATGCACCGTTCTTTTTCAGTGTAGCCTGTAATTCACCGATGTTAATCTCACGCACCGAAGTTTTATTCTTAACTGCTAAACCAATTGCCGTACCCGCAGCTTCACCGATACAACACACAACAGGCATAATTCTGTAAGATGCCTGAGCTCCGTGGTCAGATGAAATACATCTTCCCGCTACCAGAAGATTTTCCACTCCCTTGGGAATCAGCGCGCGGTATGGAATGGTGTAGTATGCTCCCGCCGGGAAATAGTAATGACTGGTTCCCGCGCCTTCCGGGTTGTGAATATCAATATCGTAATTGCAAGCGGCGATTGCATCCTCAAACTTAACACAATTTCTGCAATCCTGTTCAGTCAATACGTAATCCCCAACGATCATACGACTTTCTCTGACGCCGATCTCCGCCGCAGTCATCATAAGAAAGCTATCTTCAAGTCCGTCGGCGTGCTTTTTCATAAATTCGTATATCTCATATACCTGCTTACGAGCCAATATCTCTGCCTCAGTTACCTCCTCGGGAGATGTCGGATTCTTCTTTACCACTCTGGTTGTATTGAAGTGCAAAACATTATTGATCGGTGTCTTAAAGACAAGTATGTTTTCTCTCGGATTGATAAAATCCCCACGTTCCATGGCTTGCTGATGCGCGATTTTCAGTTTTTCTTTGCTCGCGTAAAACTTCTCAACGTCAACGTTTCCCAAACGGAAGCACAGTGTCATAGGCTGACACAGGTGGTCCGGCGCTCTACCAAGCGTCGTAGAACAGTCCGCAAGATAAGCAAGCTGAGCGTCTCCCGTAGCATCAATAAAATAATTCGCATCAAGACGCATCTCTCCACTTTTGGACGCAACCGTTACCGACGTAATATTCGCATCACTTTTCTCCGCCTTGAAAATATATGCATGGAAAAGCAGATCGATATGTGCTTCGATCACCATTTCATTTAAAATATATTTTAGTTCTTCTTCCAAAAAGCGTTCCTTTTGCATAGCATTACGCTTTACCAACAAATCGTGTATTTCTTTGAAGATGCCCGCGGAAAGATCAACTCGCTTCCCGTTCATCTCAGTCCAATACGGCATGAACGGATTGACAAGGCAATTCACCGCCGCACCGCCAAGACAATTCGATTTTTCAACAATCAGGACTTTAGCCCCGCCTCTTGCAGCCGCCAATGCCGCTGCTACTCCAGCGAATCCTCCTCCAACCACAATAAGATCATATTTCTTCATCATACACCTCCAAGTTTTTTCTTTATTATAACACTATAATACAAATTCGTCTTATACAAAAGATAAAATAATATTGCACAAAAGAAACTTATATGTTATAATCAGATGAAAAAGTATAGTTAGGATGTAAAATGCAAAACCTTCAATTTCTTATCGATATGCTTACCAAGGGAAGAAAGTTCCATATCAGCATTTTGGATTTGAATGGCATACTCAACACTCCGTCAACCAAAATCACCTTTGAAAACGTGATCCATTCAAAAAAATTTTGTGATATTGCAAAGTCCACAGAAAAAGGATACCGTTCTTGCTTGCATTGCAAAAATCTGGCGAATACCAAAGCAGTCACCTCAAGGAAACCGTTTTACGGACACTGCCTGTACGGCATTTACGAAGTTGCTATGCCTGTTATAATCGGTGAAACGGTATCAGCTATCGTTTACGTTGGAAATGCTATTGTAGACATATATCAAACAAAAAACAGAATAGAAAAAACATGCCGCTATACCCACGTAGATCAACAAAAGCTACACGAACAAATACAAGAATGTGAATCTATTGCTAACAAGAACGAGCTTATGGGGATCGCCGAAATTGTTTGCGATTATATAAAAATGCTCTATCAGACAGAGCCCAAAGAGTCCTCTCAGCTTCATTGGTTGGTTTCAGCACTCAAACAGCACGCAGATCAAACATATTGTTTTAGTCCTACGCTCAAGGACTTATCCGTTCTTTATCATAAAAACGAGAAATATATGGGGAGATTATTCAAAAAAGAAATGGGAATAACCTTCCATCAATATTGCCTTCTTTTGCGTCTACAAAAAGCGGAGGCACTCCTTTTAAGAACATCAGATAAAGTAATTGATATTGCATTGGAATGCGGATTCAACAACATTTCATATTTTAACAGAGCCTTTAAAGCGCAATACGGTATGTCTCCGAGTGAGTATGTTATAACAAATAAAAGATGACTCAAAGATACGATATTGTCGAGGGTTCAAGTCCCGATGCTTCGCAAAGAGTTGTCACAAAATAATTTCTTGGAATTTTGCCCTAAAAACCAAAAAAGTCCTTGAAAATCAAGGACTTTCGGCTGGAGTTGTCAAATTGACCTCCAAAGATGGCTCCCCCT
>CAYZZJ010000171.1:0-2778 GCA_964482885.1 uncultured Ruminococcus sp.
GTACACTTACCGCATGACTCATCAACGGTGAACTCAAGGAAGAACTTAGCCATGTCAACCATACAGGTGTCCTCGTCCATGACGATAAGACCGCCCGAGCCCATCATGCAACCGATGGATACGAGGTTGTCGTAGTCTACCTCGGTATTGATAAGGCTTGCAGGGATACATCCGCCGGAAGGACCACCGGTCTGAGCAGCCTTGAACTTCTTGCCGCCGGGAATACCGCCGCCGATCTCGTAAATGATATCGTGAAGGGTGGTACCCATAGGTATCTCAACAAGTCCGGTATGCTCTATCTTACCGCCGAGCGCGAATACCTTAGTACCCTTGGATCTCTCGGTACCCATAGATGCGAACCACTCGGCGCCGCGAAGAATGATCTGAGGAATGTTTGCAAAGGTCTCAACGTTGTTCTCAACTGTAGGAGAGTTGTAAAGTCCCTTCACTGCAGGATAGGGAGGACGGGGACGGGGCTCGCCGCGGTTACCCTCGATAGAGGTCATAAGAGCAGTTTCCTCACCGCATACGAACGCACCTGCACCAAGTCTGATCTCCATATCGAAGTCAAAGCCTGTGCCGAATATGTTAGTACCAAGTATGCCGCTTGCACGAGCATCCTCGATAGCCTTCTGAAGTCTGTTAACCGCGATGGGGTATTCGGCTCTTACGTAAACGTAACCCTTGGTAGCACCGATAGCATATCCTGCGATAGCCATAGCTTCGATTAAGCAGTGGGGGTCGCCCTCGAGAACCGAACGGTCCATAAATGCACCGGGGTCACCTTCGTCGGCGTTACATACTACGTACTTCTGGGGAGCCTTGTTGGGGGCGCAAAGTGCCCACTTACGGCCGGTGGGGAATCCTCCTCCGCCTCTGCCGCGAAGGCCGGAATCGCTGACAATCTTGATAACCTCATCAGGAGTGTTCTCGGTAAGAACCTTAGCGAGAGCCTGATAACCGTCAAGAGCTATGTACTCATCAATATCCTCAGGGTTGATAACACCGCAGTTACGGAGAGCAACTCTGATCTGCTTCCTGTAGAAGTTGGTCTCGTTAAGGGACTTGATGGTGCCGTCCTCGCTAACGGTCTCCTGATAAAGAAGCTCGCGAACGGGAGAGCCTTCTACGAGGTGTTCCTTAACGATTCTGGGAACGTTCTCGATCTCCACCATGGAGTAGAAGCATCCCTCAGGGTAAACAATCATGATAGGACCGAGAGCGCAAAGACCGAAGCATCCGGTCATAATAACCTGAACGTCCTTCTCGATTCCGTTAGCCTTGATCTCTTCGTTAATCTTATCAACGATGTCAACGCTGTGAGAGGAGGTACAGCCGGTACCGCCGCACACGAGCACGGTGTACTTATAATCGGACTTAGCCTCGGCAGCAAGCACGTCACCCGCCTTGCGAAGAACGATCTTCTTAAGCGCGGCAGCTCTTGCGGCATTCAATTCTGCAACTGTTTTCATCTATGCTACCTCCGATCAGTTGTACTTGGCAATGATGCCGGGGACATCATCTGCGGTAAGTCTGCCGTAAACCTCTTCGTTTACGGTAAGCACGGGTGCAAGACCGCAAGCACCGATGCATCTACAAGCGGTAAGGGAGAACTTTCTGTCGGGGGTGCACTCATCGCCCCCGATTCCGAGCTCTTCCTGGAGTCTGTTGTATATATCGCCGGATCCCTTAACGTAGCACGCGGTACCGAGACATACGGAAATGTGACACTCACCCTTGGGGGTAAGAGAGAATTGAGCATAGAAAGTAGCAACGCCGTAGACTTTCTCAAGCGGAACGTCCATGCCCTTAGCGATTTCGGTCTGAACCTCTATCGGAAGGTAGTCGTAGATAGCCTGGGCCTCTTGCATAGCGGCCATAAGATTGCTCTTATCATGCTTGTACTTTTCGATAACCTCAGCAAGGCGCTTAGACTGCTCGGGCGTGCTATGGTGAGGTAACGTAGATACCTTTTTAAGCATTTTTCCTCCTATTCGATTGCGTTAGAATAACCAATGTCGAGGTGATACCTCCGCACATTGGTTTTGACAATCGTATTGTGTTAATTTTATCACAAAGATTTTTAGTTTTCAAGTATAATATAATATAAAACGACAAAAAGAAAAATCTCGCCGTCACTATGCACAAATAAAGGCGCGCGACATTGTGCATAGTGAGCATGGACTTTGCACCTGATATGCGTCCTTATTTGTGCATTAGCGGCATCAATTGCGGTTGGCTATACAATTGACCGATCAAAAGCAGACTTTCAGAATAGCCTTTCCGTCAAAATCGTATGCCGTGAAGCGTCTGTTCTCATAGATCATATAGCTTCTCGGATTACCGCCCTTAGGTATGGATGTAGAGCCGGGATTGATATATGTATTGTTGCTGCCAAACTTCTCCATCGCCAGTATGTGCGTGTGCCCGTGAAGCAGAATATCACCGGGTGCAAGCGGGGGAGGTGTTTGCGTATTGAAGCGATGACCGTGTGTCGCAAATATTTGCAGTCCGTCAGCAGATACGTAAGCATAGTCTGCTAGAATGGGGAAGCTCAGCACCATCTGGTCAACCTCGGTGTCACAGTTGCCGCGTACTGCAAGTATGCGGTCTGAGTATTCATTGAGCAGTGATATAACACCCTTTGGGTCGTAGCCCTCGGGAAGATTATTTCTCGGACCGTGATACAGAATATCTCCGAGAAGCAAAATTTTATCACATTTCTTTTCATTGTATACGTCGATAACGTGCCGCGCACAGCTTAAATCGCCGTGTATA
>CAYZZJ010000172.1:0-2729 GCA_964482885.1 uncultured Ruminococcus sp.
GCATTGACCTCGCGCTCCACCTTGACCACGGCGCAGATTTTGATATCTGCAAGTCCTGCATTGACGGCGGCTTTACCTCCGTTATGATCGACGGCTCTCACCACTCCTTCGAGGACAATATCGCCCTCACCAAGAAGGTAGTTGAGTACGCACACGCTCACGGCGTTGTAGTCGAGGGTGAGCTTGGCGTCCTCGCAGGCGTTGAGGACGACGTTGTGGCAGAGCATTCCTCTTACACAAGACCCGAGGAGGTTGAGGAGTTCGTAACCCGCACAGGCGTTGACTCTCTCGCCATCTCCATCGGTACCTCTCACGGCGCATACAAGTTCACTGCAAAGCAGTGCACGAGAAACGAGAACGGTGTTCTCATTCCCCCGCCTCTCAGATTCGACATTCTTGAGGAGGTTGGTAAGAGGCTTCCTGGCTTCCCCATCGTTCTTCACGGCGCATCGAGCGTAGCCTTCGAGTGCGTATCCGAGATCAACGCTCTTGGCGGTAAGCTTCCCGACGCAGTAGGTATTCCCGAGGAGCAGCTCAGACGTGCAGCGCAGATGGCTGTTTGTAAGATCAACATTGACTCCGACATCAGACTTGCTATGACCGCAGGTATCCGCCGCGTATTTGCTGAGAAGCCCGAGGCATTCGACCCGAGAGCATATCTCAAGGTTGCAAGAGCTGAGGTTAAGAAGATGGTCAGCCACAAAATCGTCAACGTACTTGGCTCGAAGGGTACTCTTTAATTCAAAATTAAAATGGAAATCATCGACGCACACGCACATATATACCCCGAAAAAATAGCAGCAAAGGCAACCGATACCATCGGCATATTCTACGATATAAAAATGGAGATGCCGGCAGGCACGGCAGACAGACTTATAGAGGACGGCAGACGTGCAGGCGTCAGCCGCTACGTCGTGCACTCGGTTGCTACCACCGCACACCAGGTGCGCTCTATAAACGACTTCATCAAAAGGGAGTGCGAGGCACACCCCGAGTTCATCGGCTTCATCACTCTGCATCAGGATCTCTCCGAGGAGGAGGTTTTCAGCGAGGTTGAGCGGGCGATGGCAAACGGCATGCACGGAATAAAGCTTCACCCCGACTTCCAGAAATTCAATATCGATGACGAGGCGGCAGAAAAGTTCTACCGTGCCGCAGAGGGCAAGCTACCTATCCTCTTGCACATAGGTGATGACAGATACGAATATTCAAAGCCTGCACGCCTTATTAAAATGGCGAAGAAATACCCGAACGTCACCTTCATTGCCGCGCACTTCGGCGGATACAGATGCTGGGAGGACGCACCGCTTTACCGCGGGCTTGACAACGTATATTTCGACACCTGCTCCTCACTTCCCTTCATAAGCACAGAGAAGGCTAAGGAGCTTATTGATATGCTCGGAGCAGACAAATTCTTCTTCGGCACCGACTTCCCCATGTGGGACGCCACGGCGGAGCTTGAACGCTTCAACAAGATTCCCCTCACCGAAAAAGAGCGTGAAATGATACTCTCGGAAAATCTGAAAAAACTATTGAATATTTAATAAAAAGACCGATTATGTAAATCAAGGGTTACATAATCGGTCTTTTTATTATTCCGTTTAACGCAAGCAACTCTTTCAATGAAGTCCTAAAACAAGTTTTAGGATGAAGTCACTTTGTGATGAAGTCCGCTTCGCGGATGAAGTCCAAAGCCATGCTTTGGGTTGAAATTAAATCCACCCTAACCGCCGCAGCGACTTCATCCGAGCGCTAGTGAGGACTTCATCTGCGTAGCAGATTTACTCCACGGTCACGTGGATTTAATTGCGTTTGCCCGTGGCAAACGCCTTATATCTCAACTATCCAGCCTTCGGGAGCCTCAAGGCGACCCATCTGGATACCAGTTAGAGTTTCGTAGAGCTTCTTGGTAACAGGACCCATCTCGGTCATTCCTGCGGGGAAGCAGATCTCGCGACCGTGATCAACGATCTTACCAACGGGAGAGATAACGGCAGCGGTACCGCAAAGACCGCACTCCGCAAAGCTGTCAAGCTCGTCCTTGGAGATAACTCTCTCCTCAGCCTCAAGGCCGAGATAATCACGTGCAACCGCCATAAGCGAGCGACGGGTGATAGAGGGGAGAATGCTGTCGGACTTGGGAGTGACAACGCCGCCGTCCTTGGTGATAAAGAGGACGTTTGCTCCGCCGGTCTCCTCAATATTGGTATGAGTTGCGGCATCGAGATAGATGTTCTCGTCATAGCCCTGCTCATGAGCATCAACAATGTTGTAAAGGCTCATAGCATAGTTAAGGCCGGCCTTAATATGACCCGTTCCGCGAGGTGCGGCACGGTCGAGGTCGGAGAGCCTTACGGTAAGGGGCTTAACGCCGCCCTTGAAGTAAGGTCCAACGGGAGTGACGAGAATACGGAACATATACTCGGTAGCGGGCTTAACGCCGATAACCGCGTTCGTTCCCATCATATATGGTCTGATATAAAGGGTTGCGCCCGAGCCGAAGGGGGGGACGTATGCGGCGTTAGCCTTAACGACCTTCTTAACCGCCTCAACGAACTTATCCTCGGGGTATACGGGCATCTTGAGCCTTCTTGCGGAATCAGCCATGCGCTGTGCATTGAGGTCGGGGCGGAATGTAACTATTCTGCCGTCCTCGGTGGTATACGCCTTAAGTCCCTCAAAGCAGGTCTGCGCGTACTGGAATACGCAAGCACACTCGTTAAGAGTAA
>CAYZZJ010000173.1:0-2672 GCA_964482885.1 uncultured Ruminococcus sp.
GCGTATACCGAATTCATTTTACATAAAGGAGATTTAGAAAAATGAGAAAGTTAACCAAGGCTCTTGCCGCAGTTCTTCTCGCAGCTATCGTGCTGTCCTGCTTCGCAGTATTCAGCGCCTTTGCTGAGGAGACCGTGACGGAGACTGTGTCCGCAGAAAAAAGCTATGGTACTACTGTATATGACTACAGCAGTATTGCTACTCCTGCAGTTAATGGTCAGTTTACCGTTACCATTGATGACGAGGGGAACACGCAAAAGGTCCCTACGGTAACTAAACACAACGTTGACGGCGTGCTCGCATGGACCGTAGATTTCTTGGATACCCCTGCCGGAACATCCGACCCGGGCAGCAATGACTATCTTACTTCTTGTGAAATAACCGACCCCACCACGGAAGCTGGTGTAGTACTCAGAGATAACGCGGATAAAGACTATGTCAAGAACACAGATTATTTCGTTATTGACCTTGACGTATCTACTACCGAGTCCCCCCTTGACGATATTTATTTCAACGTCAGGAAAAAGAATTCTACAGATGGCAACGTTAGTGATAGTACCGGTTCTACCGCTCCCGCAATCAGATGGGATGAGAATGGTAAGATTTTCGTTTCTAACGGTAACGGCAAAAACGTTCGTTATCCCGTTGTAGAGAATGACAGCAAATGGACGAACATTACGATAGTTTACGATTTCCATACTGTTACTACCACTGCCGAGGATGGCACTGTTACCGAAACTGTAACCAACTCGGCTTACGTATACATTGACGGATACTATTGTGGCACGATATCTTCTTTCTCATCCGCTACTATTTGGCTCGATTGGGTTAGAATTCAGACTAACGAGGTAACCGAAAAGGTATCCAACGCCGGCGCTTATACAGATATCGCAAATCTGACATTCAAGCGCTTTGATGCGGGATATGAAGGTAGACTTGCCGATGGAGTTCTCGGCTCAAAGGCTGTTACGCTTCACAGCATTCCCGAGCTGAGATATTGCCTCGAGGGCACTCCCGAGACACCCGAGGATTACAACTATATCGCAAAGGTTACGCATGCTGATGGCAGCTCTGAGGACATATACGACGTTGACGATCTTCACGGCGATCTTGTCAGCGGCGACGTTGTTACCGCTTATGCAGATCTCGCAGCTCTTAAGCCCTACTATGCGGTAAAGATGGATAACGTTGATGGCACAGATGTTGCCGCTAGCGTAATTTGGCAGGATAAGGAAGGCGTTGTTCTTGGTGCAGAGGGCTCGCTTTATGCAGCTCCTACCGTGCTTGATATTCCTTCTGCGGCAGATTGGGCTATTATCAAGTCGGACGGAAGCCTTTATAGCAGTGGTACTAACGATACACTTGCAAGCTATAACAGCACCGCAAAGAAATGGGTGATATACGATCCGCTGTATGCTTCAAGGTATGACCTGGATAAGGCTAAGGCAAGCGGAGAGGTTCTTCTCTTCGCAGATTACGTCGGATACGGTGTAGGCGGCACATCGACTGTTGCGGAAGGCGACACCACCTTTGCGGATGCCGGTGTTTCACCTACGACCACCACCAGTACTTCTCACAGGCAATCCTATGATCTGGTATATGACCTCAACGGTCATGCTTTTACCAACGCGACGAAGGTTAACCATTGGGTAACAGGCTACGGTGGTGATATAACATTCAAGAACGGAACGATAAATCACGGGACCGTTGCTGCATGCAGCAATATGCTGATGACCAGCTCCAGCGCCATCTACCTATTCGAGAAATGCACGGTCAATATCGCACAGAGTACCTTCAACGATCATCGAGTTGGTCTCGTTGTTTATTCCGACTGTACAATCAATAATACATCTTCTAGTGTTAGCCTGTGTAACGCGAAGGCTGTTGGAAATGGACGGACGGGAATAGTTGTAGACGGCGGTAGTGTCAATGCCGTACATGGTATCGTAAATGCATCTCAGACCAGTGCAACCACGGCTTATGACAATGCTAAAGGAGAGGCAATAAAGCAGCGCCAGGGCAGCGGCAACATATATGCCGCATTTATTGGAGGCGCTGATATAGACGTATCCGCAGGTCCTGTTTTTGTAACCGAGACCTACGCCAACGGCTCGGCATGGACGGATGATGCATACGCCAAGAATTCTCCTTATTATAGTGTCAGCTACATTGATGCCGATATCACTGCTTATGGTTCGTTGGTTAAATTAGCAGTCTCTTCCATTCCTGCAACCACGCCGGTTGAGGATGACGTGTATGACGAGAGTGGAACACTTGTTTCGCATTCGCATACTGCTAACACAAAAACTGTGGGAACTCTCAAGATAAGATGTGACTTGGACGTAATCGACTCCGAGGTTAATTCTCTCGTAATCGTTACCGCGGCTCCTTATACCGAGGATACCACTCTCGTTGATATGCTGTGTAATGCAAGTCTTGTAGACTCCGACTTCAAGCTTTACCGTACTGAGGCTAACGGCTCTAAGACTGCGGGCGCTCTCGCATATATCAACAAGAACGTAAATGCTGTTGAGGTTATTCGCGGCGAAGGCTGTATGTTTGATACCGATGACTTAACGTATGACACTGATTACGCTCCCACCGTTCTCGACGATACGGGCTGCGTTCTTGCTCATACCTCGAACGGTGGCGATTACAACTTCATCGTAACT
>CAYZZJ010000174.1:0-1065 GCA_964482885.1 uncultured Ruminococcus sp.
TGGTGGATGAGGTTTTCCTTATATGTGCGGCAAATCTTTCAATGCTGAGGTATAAATGCAACATAACAAAAGATTAACCTCTCTAGCTCAAGCTCTTCGTAAGGGCATGACAAGAGAAGAAAAGCAGCTTTGGTATCGGTTTTTAAGAGAATATCCGATACAGTTTAAGCGGCAGGTTACTTGCGGCAATTACATTTTGGATTTCTATTGTCCAAAAGCCAAGCTTGCTATTGAGCTTGACGGCTCTTATCATAAACATTCAGCGGTCTCGGAGAATGATAAGACAAGAAATGAGTATCTTTCTTCCGTTGGAATTTACGTCATGCGATTTCCGAACCGTGATATATGGCGTGATTTTGATCGCGTGTGTAAGCAGATTGACTATGTGGTGAGGGAGAGGAACGATACCTCATCCACCACTGCGTGGTCCCCCTTCCCCAGAGGGGAAGGTTAATTCATCCACCGCAAGCGGTCCCCCTGTCTCGCTGCGGCTTCGGTCACGCTCGAGGGCGAACAACGCACTGTGTTGTTCGCTTAACACTCTCGCGCCGCTTCGCTACCCTGACAAGGGAAGGCTGTTGGGGAAGAAATATCATAAGTAAATTCAGAATTCAGAATTCAGAATTAACGGGGTGGCATATGGCTGCGTATAGTGCGCGGTTGTATACCACTTCTTTTATCCCGGCGATTACAAAGTCTACCCTCGCAAGGGACGGTCGAGGGGAGGTGCGGAATTTAGAATTAATAGCGAAGCTTTGTAATATACCGTAGGGCGGGGGCTTGCTCCCGCCGTTAAAAGGTAAAAATCAACGCTGTGTAATGCTTGTCCTCTAAATCAATAAATCCAAATCCATACAAAGTCATTCATAGGGGCGGCGGGAGCAAGCCCCCGCCCTACAATATACGAACACCTTATCCGTACTTAGATAATACATTTTGCTTAGGTAACAGAATTCAGAATTAACGGGGTGGCATATGGCTGCGTATAGTGCGCGGTTGTATGCCACTTATTTTATCCCGGCGATTACAAAGTCTACCCTCGCAAGGGACGGTCGAGGGGAGGTG
>CAYZZJ010000174.1:1165-2526 GCA_964482885.1 uncultured Ruminococcus sp.
CCCCGCCCTACAATATACGAACACCTTATCCGTACTTAGATAATACATTTTGCTTGGGTAACTACTCATCCGTCATATTCGCCGACGCGGTCGCTCATATGCCACCTGTCTCGCTGCGGCTTCGGTCACGCTCGAGGGCGAACAACGCACTGTGTTGTTCGCTTAACACTCTCGCGCCGCTTCGCTACCCTGACAAGGGAAGGCTAAAGGGTAGATGCGTTGTTTATATATAAAACCCTACGCGGCAGATGCCGCGCAGGGTTTTTGCTTTGTTTTAAGCTTTTTCAATTTGTTTTAAGCTTTGATTTGCGTTTGTTCCTTGCTCCACGCTTTAATCAACGGTGAGCGTGCCATCTGCGAGAACGTCGTAATCGCCCGAGTAGATACCCCACATAGGCTTAAGCGTTACGTCAGCGATGGAGGTGGTCTTCACAAGGGTGAAGCTGAGTGTCTTTGCTTCGTCGGACGTGTGCCTTAAGATATGCTCGACGTAGTGGTCCTCACCGCTCGCGGATACAACGAGGTATCCCGAGGAGCTGTCCTTCGGGAGAGTGAGGGTGACGAGGTATGTGCCCGCTTCGGTTATAGCCGCCTCATGAGCTGCGTCGATAACCTCGGTGGGATCGGTCGCGCCATCGGCATATACCGAAACTGTGAGCAAGCACTCCGAGGTCGTTACCACGTTGTTCGCGCTGGGGAGCGACTCGGTAAACCAGGCGTAGGTCGTTGAGCAAAGGCAGACTACGCAAATGAATATCGCAAGGAAGGACACCAGCATAAGGTGGGAAAACGCCTTATCTGTAAGCTTTTCCGGTTTAGTATTCTGTTGTTCCATAGCGTTTTCCTCCTTATGTTGGGAATTAGAATTTTTTAGGGGTTAACGTAGATGCTGATGAGCGCGATAATCTCATCGAAGGTTACAACACCTCTTCCAACGAGAACCTTGAGATAAGGACCGTTGAAGGCGATGAACTGCTCGTACGTTACGTACTCAGCAAAGTCATCATAGGTGTAAAGACCGTACTTCTCGATATCTGCCTGTTTCTTTGCCTCGTCGTACTTCATACCCTCGCCGATCTCGAAGTAGTCGAACCACTCGTCGGTGTTAAGCATTTCAGATGGAGAGGTAAGAGTGAACATACCCTCTGCAATACAGTTGTTGTAGATTGCGGTCTGGATAGTGTAGTAGCTTACCTTCTCAACAGTAACCTCATAGCCTACAAGCTCTACCTGCTCGTAGTTGCCGTCAGCCGTAGTCTTGACGAAGCTGTGACCGACGTAGGATGCCACGTTGTTCTCGTCAATATAAACGAAGTTGTTTTCCTCTACGTCAAAGAATCCGTGGTCAACGATCACTCTTA
>CAYZZJ010000175.1:0-2513 GCA_964482885.1 uncultured Ruminococcus sp.
GCGGCGTCGGTCACGCTCGAGTGCGAACAACGCACTGTGTTGTTCGCTAACACTCGCGCGCCACTTCGTTACCCCAAAGGGGAAGGTTAAGTTATTTGCGTGTGCGCTTCACACTTGTTTTCATTTCAAATTAATTCTACCTTAACCCTGCGTAGCAGGACTTCATCGCGCAAGCGACTTCATCCAATTTTGTTGGACTTCACCCGCTCTCGCGGATTTCGTTGCGCGTCGCGCTGCGCCGCACCGCGCGTTAGCACTTGATAAACAGCTTTGCTTAATGTTAACAAAAAGTTCACACATTTTTATTCCTAAACTATTGACTGACGGGGAAAAATGATATATATTATAGGTGTCGAAGTTAGCACTCTCCCTTTGAGTGTGCTAAAAAATGACGAATAAGCCCTGAAATATCGGGTATTCGGCCGAAAGGAGGCTCTATGGGTGAAAAGAAGCTGACACCGAGAAAGGTGCAGATACTTAAGGCAATCGTCGATGCTCATATCACACACGGTGAGCCGGTAGGCTCGAAGTACCTCTCGCGCGACGTTGCTATCCCGGCATCGCCCGCGACGATAAGAAACGAGATGGCGGAGCTTGAGGAGATGGGATATCTCATTCAGCCGCACACCTCGGCGGGCAGAGTTCCCTCGGAGCTTGGATACAGGCTGTACGTCGACGCCCTGATACAGCAGTATTCCGAGACGAAGTCCGAGATTGACGAGATAAACGACCGCCTGCGCTATAAGCTGACCGAGATGGACGAGATACTCTCCGAGGCATCGCGTCTCGCTGCGTCCTTCACCGATTACACGGGCATAGCCTTCAAGGCGGGTGCGGGCAAGGTGAGAGTTCAGCACTTCAACAGCGTGCTGCTCAACCCGGCCGATTTTCTTCTCGTTATGACCTTTGGCAAGGACGTTGTAAAGTCGAAAAAGATACACCTCTCCTTTAGGATAGACGAGGATATTCTCCGTAAGTTTACAGAGGCTCTCAACATCTATCTTATCAATCTCACAGGTGACGAAATTGCCATGCCGACGATAGTCAGGCTCGAGGCAATCATGGGTGCTGCATCGGATATGGTTCACCCCGCGATAAAGGCCATCTACGAGGCTATGGCGGAGCTTGACTCTGCGGACGTTAAGCTCGACGGAATTGCAAAGCTCTTGCAGTACCCCGAGTACTCCGACGTAACGAAGCTGCGCAGCCTGCTCGGTGTCCTTGAGGAGAAGGACAGACTTATGGAGGTCATTACCTCTCATACCGATGCCGACGACGGCATACACGTATATATCGGTACGGAGAATGACAGCGACGTCATGCAGGGAACGACGATGATATTCAAGAGCGTGAACGTCGGCGGTAACCAGGTTGCCATAGGTGTTATCGGACCTAAGAGAATGAATTATCATCACGTAATTGATATGATAAGCAAGCTCGCGACGGGCATAGAAAAGCTCGGCGTCGACTCTCCCGAGGAAGGACGGCTACCAATGCTTACCGACGGCGAAAGCATCAAATTTTGATAACTATTATTGACACAACAGGCACTAAGAGGTAAAAAATGAGCGAAGAAATAAAGACCGGCGCTGCCGAGTGTGAAGCACCCAAGGCGGCTCCCAAGAAGAAAAAAAGCACAGCCGCGCTCGAGGCTAAGCTAGCCGAGCTTGAGGCGGCTCTCGCAGAGCTTAACGACAAGCATCTGAGACTCGCGGCAGAGTACGATAACTTCCGCCGCCGCTCGAGAGAGGAGCGCGAGGGCGTGTATGCCTCGGCGGTTGGAGATGCGGTTGCAGAAATGCTTCCTATTATAGATAATCTTGAACGAGCACAGAGCTTCACCGACGGTGATAAGGTTTTTGAGGGACTTAAGATGATCGGCAGCACGGTAGCTGCCACGCTTGCAAAGCTCGGTGTTGAGGCGTTCGGCGAGGCGGGGGATAAGTTTGACCCCAATCTTCATAACGCGGTTATGCACGACGAGGACGACTCGGAGCGCGAGGGCGAGATAACCGATGTATTCCAGAAGGGATACAAAAAGGGTAAGCACATTATCCGCTTTGCTATGGTAAAGACGGTTAATTAATAGATCATAAAAAACAACATACATTCCCCAAGGAGGAAAAGAAAAATGGGAAAGATTATAGGAATTGACTTAGGTACTACGAACTCTTGCGTAGCAGTATACGAGGGCGGCGAACCCATCGTTATAACCAATCCCGAGGGTGCGAGAACCACCCCCTCGGTCGTAGCCTTCACCAAGACCGGTGAAAGACTTGTCGGCCAGGTTGCAAAGCGTCAGGCTGTTACCAACCCCGATAAGACCATCATGTCCATAAAGAGAGATATGGGTACCGATACTAAGGTAACCATCGACGGCAAGAGCTATACTCCCCAGGAGATCTCCGCGATGATCCTTCAGAAGCTCAAGGCTGATGCAGAGGCTTATCTCGGCACTACCGTTACCGACGCGGTTATCACCGTTCCCGCATACTTCACCGACGCACAGCGTC